>JAZNFH010000089.1:0-16461 GCA_045589055.1 Faecousia sp.
CGTAGCGGAGTCGAAGAATCCGTTCTCCTATAAGAAAATCTTTGTAATTGCAGGGTTTTGAGGATGCGGATCCTTCGACGCGCTTCGCTTGCTCAGGATGACACGGAAATTTGATAGTTGGTGCGATAAACGATCATTTACACAAACAAGGAGAGATTCTATGTCCGCACCTGAGCTTCTCATCGCCATCATGGGGCTTTTTGCCCTGTTAGGCGCCGCCGACCGGATCGCCGGGAACAAATTCGGTCTGGGCAAACAATTTGAAGAAGGCATTCTGGCCATGGGCAGTCTTGCCATGGCCATGCTGGGTATCATTTCCCTGTCCCCGGTGCTGGCGCAGCTTCTGCGGCCGGTGATCGTGCCGGTGTTTTCCTTTCTGGGGGCAGATCCCGCCATGTTTGCCGGTCTACTTCTGGCCTGTGACATGGGCGGCGGCCCTCTGGCACTGGAACTAACGGAAAATTACGACGCTGCCATGCTGGGCGGTGTCATCACCGGCTCTATGCTGGGTGCCACGGTGGTCTTTACCATTCCCGTGGCCATGGGCATTCTGGAAACGGAAGACCGCCCCGCCATGGCTAAGGGCATCCTCTGCGGCATCGTCACCATCCCTCTGGGGATTCTGGCCGGAGGCATCGTAGCAGGCTTTCCCATTGGCATGGTGCTTCGGAATCTGATCCCCATCGTTCTCATCGCCGTGGCCATTGCCTTGGGTCTCTGGAAAGCGGAGAATGCCATGGTTAAGGGCTTCACCGTCTTCGGCAAGGCCGTCACCATCCTTATCACCGCCGGTCTGGGTGCCGCCATCTGGGAGACTCTCACGGGCAAGGTGCTGATTCCGGGGCTGGCGCCCCTGTCCGATGGTTTTGAAACGGTGGGTGCCATTGCCATTGTCTTAGCCGGCGCTTTCCCGCTGGTGTTCGTGCTGACCCGGCTGCTGCGCAAGCCCCTTTTGCGCCTTGGCAAGACCTTAGGTGTCAATGATGCCGCTGCCGCGGGACTCATCGCCACCCTTGCCAATTCCATCGCCACCTTCGGCATGGTAAAGGATATGGATAACCGGGGCAAGGTGGTCAATATCGCCTTTGCGGTGTCCGCGGCCTTTGTCTTCGGTGACCATTTGGGCTTTACCGCCGGCTTCGCGCCGGAAATGCTCCCGGCCATGATCGTAGCCAAGCTCACAGGCGGCATCTCCGCCGCCGCGCTGGCCCTGCTGCTCACCCGAAAAGAAAAATGATCGTTTAGCGGCGCAGTCTCCTAAAACGCATGTCATTCTGAGCGGAGCCGTAGGCGGAGTCGAAGAATCCGTTCTCCTAAAGAAAAAACTTTGTAATTACAGTATTTTTGGGATGCGGATCCTTCGACTCGCTGCGCTCGCTCAGGATGACACGAAAGTAAGATAGCGGGTAAGATAAACGATCATTTACACGCTTTACCTCTTTGTTTTTAAGAAATTATACTCTTTTTCTAAACATTCTTCTTGACTTTCGGTTGGACATCCTATATAATACACTAGCCTGCGTGCGCAGGTATATCCTTGCTTCCGGCGCGACCGGAGGCCAAAAGTCCAAAAGGAGGTGCAATCAACATGGCTAAGATTACCGGTAAGTACGAGGTGCTCTACATCATCGACCCTGCTCAGGGCGAGGAAGGCATCGCCGCACTTGTGGAAAAGTTCAAGGCAATGGTGGAGGCGGAGGGTACCGTGTCCAATGTTGACGAGTGGGGCAAGCGTCGTCTTGCATACCCCATCAATGATCTGGCTGAAGGCTACTATGTCCTCATGAACTTCGAAAGCAAGCCCGAGTTCCCTGCGGAGCTGGAGCGTGTTATGAAGATCACCGAAGGCGTTCTGCGTTGCCTGACCACCGTCGTGGCAGAGTAAGGAGGAATCCTCTATGCTCAACCACATCACCATCATGGGTCGCCTGACCCGTGATCCCGAGCTGCGCCGTACCGGCAGCGGCATCGCTGTGGCCAGCTTCACGCTGGCTGTCGACCGTGACTTCGGTAAAAACGACAACGGCGAACGGGAAACGGATTTCATTGACTGCGTTGCCTGGCGTCAGACTGGAGAATTTGTTTCCAAGTATTTCACCAAGGGCCGCATGGCAGTGGTATCCGGCCGGCTGCAGATTCGCAGCTGGAACGATAAGGACGGCAACAAGCGCCGCACAGCAGAAGTCGTGGCAGACAATGTCTACTTCGGCGACAGCAGACGGGACGATCAGGGTGGCAGCAGCTACGGCAGCGCCAATACCTACGGCTCCGCTCCCGTATACGGCGGTTACAGTGCTCCCAGCGCACCCGCATCCGATTTTGCGATGCTCAGCGATGACGACGCACAGCTGCCCTTCTAATCTTTTAGGCTACCTCTAAAATTTCTTACTGACGGAACAGCAGATCTTTTATCGCATCTCATCGCCGTAAAAACCTTGAAATACACAAAGTATTCCAGCGGTTCTTACGACTTGATCTGCAATAAAATCTCTTGCTGTCCATTCACCAATAAATTTTATCGGCAGCCACTTTTGAACTTTTCTACTCTAACAAGGAGGAATAATACCATGGCTAACGAACAGCGTATGCGTCCCCGCAAGCGCAAGAAGGTTTGTGCTTTCTGCGTTGACAAGGTGACCGCCATCGATTACAAGGATACTGCAAAGCTCCGCCGTTACCTGTCCGAGCGCGGCAAGATTCTGCCCCGCCGTACCACCGGCACCTGTGCAGCTCATCAGCGTGACCTGACCAGTGCTATTAAGCGCGCCCGCCAGATCGCTCTGCTGCCTTACGTCGCTGACTAATGTAAGCACCAATGCCCCGGAACATTCGTTCCGGGGCATTTTTATGATTACGGTGGTAATATAAATAACGCACCTGCTGTTTTTGCAGGTGCGTTTATACTTAGTCGTTAAAACCGTTGGGATTGTTGCTCTGCCAACGCCAGGAGTCCCGGCACATGTCCGCCAGTGTCTTTTCTGCCTTCCATCCAAGCAATTCCGCACTCTTGGCAGGATCTGCATAGCAGGTAGCAATATCACCGGGACGACGGCCTACGATCTGATAGGGCACCGCCACCTGATTGACCTCCTGGAAGGTATTTACCATATCCAGCACACTGTATCCTGTGCCGGTACCCAGATTGAATACCTCACAGCCCGTGTGTTCAGCGGTATACCTTACAGCAGCCACATGTCCCTTTGCCAGATCCACCACATGGATATAGTCACGAACGCCTGTGCCGTCGGGTGTATCATAATCGTTACCGAACACACTGAGCTTTTCCCGGCGGCCCACTGCAACCTGTGTGATGTAAGGCATCAGGTTGTTGGGGATACCTCTGGGGTCTTCACCGATTCTGCCGCTGATATGGGCACCGATAGGATTGAAGTACCGCAGCAGACAGATGCTCCAGCCTGCGTCTGCATTGGCCATTCCGGAGAGGATCTGTTCCGTCATGTACTTCGTCCAACCATAGGGATTGGTGCAGTGACCTGTCACGCTGGTCTCCTGAAGGGGCATCTCATTAGTAGCTGTATAAACCGTAGCAGAAGAGGAGAAAATCAGATTTTTCATTCCTACTTCTTCCATCACCTTGGTCAGCACCAGTGTGGAATTCAAGTTGTTATCATAGTATTTCCAAGGAATGGAAACACTCTCACCCACAGCTTTCAGTCCCGCAAAGTGAATCACGCAGCCGATCTCGTTTTCAGCAAAAATCTTCCGAAGAAGTGCCTCATCCCGGACATCTCCCTCATAAAATTTCAAGGTTTTGCCTGTCAGCTCCTGTACCCGCTCCAAGGATTTCGGATTGGAATTACACAGGTTATCAATTACCACAACGCCATAGCCGCTTTCCAGCAGCTCCACACAAGTATGAGAACCGATATATCCGGCACCGCCGGTTACCAACACATTCATAAGCAACCTCCATATTCATCTTTTTGAATTTTCATTATACTGCATTCTATTTGAAAATGCAACCAAATTAAACCAGTTTATTTCCCATTACAGATTTCTGCTTGCTATTTTAGGCAGTTGGAGATATAATAAACAATAGAGAAATTCTGCCTTTATTACAGCGCCTTTTGGAGGCAAACATGGAAGAAAAGAAACATATTCTGCTGCTGACCACCGGAGGTACCATTGCCTCCCTGCCAGGCGGGGAAGGTCTGGAACCCCAGCGCTCCGAGGTCATGGAGCGGGAGCTGAATCAGCTTCGCTCCTATTATACCATTACTGTAAAAGATGTAATGTGTCTGGATTCTTCCAACATTCGTCCGGAAGAATGGCAGCGCATTGCTACCTATATTTATGAACTGCGGGGAGAATTTGACGGTATCGTCGTTTCCCATGGCACGGACACAATGGCATATACGGCCTCAGCCGTGACTTTTATGCTGCCCGACATTGACCTGCCGGTGGTCTTTACCGGCTCTCAACTGCCCCTTGCCGATGTACTTTCCGACGGTCCGGACAATCTGCGTACGGCTTTTGCCATGGCAGCTTCCGGGTATCCCGGTATCTTTCTGGCCTTTGACCGTAAGGTTATGCGTGGCTGCCGTGCTGTAAAGGTAAGAGCATCCGGCTTCTCCGCCTTTGAAAGTATCAATGCCAAATATGTGGGTCTTGTCAGCAATCAGGGTCTTGTGATCAATCAAAGCGCCCTGCCGGGTGTCCACGGCCCTACCCGGCTGATGAAAGCCATCAGTAAAGATGTTTTTCTGATGAAGCTGACCCCCGGACTTTCTCCTGCCATTTTCGATGCACTGGTTACCATGGGTTACAAAGGAATTGTCATCGAAGCCTTTGGCCTGGGCGGTGTCAATGTGCTCCACGAAGGATTACAGGGCATCCGCAGAGCTGTGGATGCGGGCATCAGCGTCGTTGTAACCACCCAATGTCTGTATGATAGTTCTGATCTGCGGGTCTACCAAGTGGGTAATCAGCTTTTGGATCTGGGTATCATCCAAGGGCGGGATATGACCTCCGAAGCCGCCATGACCAAGCTTATGTGGGCCATCGGTCAAGGAATGAGCCAACGGGAAATTGCCTCACTGTTCCGTATCAGTCTGGCCGGTGAAATCACCACCGGTCAATAAGCATTCTCATTTTAAATCCACCCGGGAGGAAAATTATGGATCCTATTTATGTTACCGGTCACCGCAATCCGGATACCGACTCTATCGTCGCCGCCATGGCGTATGCCGCACTGCGCAATGCAGTGGGCGACCGGGAGTACGAAGCTGCATGTTTGGGACATGTATCTGACGAAACCCAGATCGTTCTGGACCGTTTCGGTTTTCAACCTCCCAAGCGGATCTACAACATGTTTACACAGGTTAAGGATCTGGACTTTGATATCCCCCCTGTACTGGGTGCCGCTGTTACCATTGGCCGCGCATGGAAGCGGCTGAAGGAGCAGAAGAATATTTCCGCCATGCCCGTTGCCAACGATGACGGGACCTTGTATGGTATGCTCTCCAGGGAAGATGTTGCAAATTTCAACATGGCACTGGTCTCGGCCGGTGTGCTGGACAGTGTCCCGCTTTTCAATGTATTGTCCACGCTGGAAGGCAAAGTCCTGAATATTGCCGGCGAGAATATCGATACCATCTCCGGCGAGGTTACCATTGCCCTGCCGCAGGAACGGGAAAGCTTGCTCTTTAATTCAAAGAATTCCATCGTTTTGTGCGGACACCAGCCGGATATGATCCGCAGAGCACTGGAAATGAATGTAAACTGTCTGGTGGTATGTCAGGCCGAGATCAGCGAAGAGCTGCGGGATATGGAAACCACCACCTGTATCATCTCCACTCCCTATGATGCCTACCGGGCAGCCAGATTGATCTTCCAATCCAACCCCATCGGCCGTATCTGCCGAACCACGGATCTGGTGTGCTTCCATCTGGAGGACCGGCTGGATGAGGTAAAAGAACAGGTTTTAAAACACAGGGAACACTGCTATCCCATTCTGGACAGTGAAGAGAAGGTCGTAGGCGTTCTGACACGGTACCATCTGTTGCGTCCCCGCCGCAAGCGTGTGGTATTGGTAGACCACAACGAAGCTTCCCAGTCTGTTCCCGGACTGGAAGAGGCCGAAATTTTGGAGATCATCGACCATCACCGGCTTGCAGACATCCAAACTGCCAATCCCATTTATGTGACAAATGAGCCCGTTGGCTGCACAAACACCATTATCGCCGGTATGTTCCAAGACCGGGGACTGATGCCCTCTGCTGCCATGGCCGGCATGATGGCTGCTGCAATTCTGTCGGATACGGTTATGTTTAAATCTCCTACTTGTACTGCAAAGGATGTCCGTACGGCTGAGCGCATGGCCCGAATCGCGAATGTTTCTCTGGAGGAGCTGGGTAAAGAGATATTCTCTGCCTCTGTTGGAAACCGCACCTCGGAAGACCTGCTGTTTACCGACTGCAAGGAATTCCATATCGCCGGACACGATCTGGCTGTTGCCCAAATCACTTGCGTGGATAGTCCCAAGATGTTGGAGCGGAAGGACGAATTCCTGCAGCTTATGAAGAAGGCAACCGAAGAGAACGGATATTCCATGATGATTTTGATGCTGACCGATGTTTTGTTGGAAGGCACGCAAATTATCTATCTGGGTGACGACGAAACGATCCACCAGGCCTTCAATGTGACACCGAAAGAAAACACCGCTTTCCTCCCCAAGGTCATGAGCCGTAAGAAGCAGATCATTCCTATGCTCTCTGCTCTGTGGGGTTAAGCGAGGGAGCGCTGCCTGTGGCAGATGAAGCGACCGAGCGCAATGGCTGCGGTCAAAATTCTGCGAGCGAGTAGCGAGCAAAGAATTTTGGGCACCGCAACAGGGGAAGCGAGGGAGCACCGCAACAGGAGAAGCGATGGAGCGCTGCCTGTGGTGTTGCAAAGCGAATGTATAGAACACTAAGGAGGATAAAATGGGATTTGACGCCCTGTTAGGAAACGAGCGGCTGAAGGATAACCTTCGCAGCTCCATAAACCGGGGCCGGATTTCTCATTTCTATTTGATCTCCGGACCTGCCGGTTCCGGCAAACGAACTCTGGCAAAGCTGCTGGCAGCTGCCATTCTCTGCAAGGCTGCAGAGAAACCCTGCGGTTCCTGCTCTGCCTGTCGAAAAGTTTTTGGCGGCGGTCATCCGGATTATATTACCATTGATGATCCCGAGAAAAAAAACGTGTCGGTTGAGCTGATTCGTGATGCCCGCGCTGATATGTATATTCGGCCCAATGAAGCAGACCGCAAAATCTATCTGTTCCCCAGAGCACAGGACATGGGAATTCCGGGGCAGAATGCACTGTTAAAGGTTTTGGAAGAACCTCCCGCCTACGGCGTGTTCATTCTGCTGACAGACAATCCTCAGAAATTGCTGCCCACAGTCCGTTCCCGGTGTGCTGAGCTTGCACTGAGCGCGCTGCCGGAAGATATAGCATTCCAGCAGCTCCGGAAGGAGTTTCCCCAGGCTGATAACAGCGCCATCCGGGCAGCGATCAGCCGCAGCGGCAGTTTTTTAGGACAGGCCAAGGAAATTCTGGATGCCGGCAGCAGTCTGCCCGCCCAGACGATTGATTTTCTCGCCGCTTACTCCCAACGAAATGCTTACGGGCTGGCACAAGTTCTGATTCCTATGGAAAAATGGAAAAGGGACCAGTTGATCCCTGTTTTACAGCAGTGGGTTTCTCTTTTAGAAAGCGCCCTCGTTTACCGGAGCGGACTGCCCTCCGGAACGCCAATGGTAGCGGAGCTGGCAGTCGGCAGAAGTGCGTTGGAGCTGAAAGAAGCCATCGGACATCTGGAAAAAACCATTGAATATGCACAGGGTAATGTATCCACGGGTGCCGTCTGCGGCTACCTGGTCTGGGCCCTGAGATAATAACAAGGAGAATACCATGGAAGAAAACAATATCCTCCCTCAGGAGGAGTCCACCGCGGAAGTTGTAGATATTCAATTCCGCCCCGGACAGAAAATCTATTTTTTTGATCCCGATGGTCTCACCTGCAAAACCGGAGACCATGTGATCATTGATACCGCCAGAGGTCCCGAATATGGCACCTGTGTCGGCGGCAACCATCACATCAGCACCAAGGATGTTGTATCCCCGCTTCGGCCTGTTCTGCGGATCGCCACAGAGCAGGATGAGCAGACCATTGCGCAAAACCGGATAAAAGAAAAGCAAGCCTACGAGGCCTGCTTGAAAAAGATCGATGAACACGGTCTGGATATGCAGCTGGTTTCTGCGGAATATGCCTTTGATGGAAGTAAAATTCTCTTCTTCTTTACCGCCGATGAGCGTGTGGATTTTCGGGAGCTGGTAAAAGCACTGGCCAGCATGTTCCACACCCGTATTGAACTGCGCCAGATCGGCGTCCGGGATAAGGCTAAGATGGTTGGCGGTCTGGGCATCTGCGGCAGACCCTTCTGCTGTGCCAGCTTTCTGGATGATTTCCAGCCGGTTTCCATTAAAATGGCAAAAACCCAAAACCTAAGCCTGAATCCCACAAAAATTTCCGGCACTTGCGGCAGATTGATGTGCTGCCTGAAATATGAGCAGGATGCTTACGAGGACTTGATCCGCACCAGTCCAAAGTTGGATTCTTTTGTGGACACGCCGGATGGCCGTGGAACCGTAGTGGAGCAGGATCTGCTCCGGCAGCGGGTAAAGGTCCGGATGGAAGACCGGCCCGAGGTCATCGAAAGCTTTTCCAATGAGGAAATCGCGGTTCTGCGCAGCGGCAAAGCAAAGAAAACAGATCCCCCGATTCCCGCAGATCTTGCTCCCATATCCGGTAAGGGCAAGCGGCAGCATAAACCTGAGGATTCAAAATCTGCCTTTTTGGATCCCATTCGTTTCCGTTACAGCACGGAAAGTATCGTAGAAGAATTGGATCTTCCCGCACAGCAGGAAGCCGAAGAGGATGCTGCACAGCAGAAGAATAAGCGCCGCAGACGCAAGGCCAAAGCACCCGGTCAGGAACAGTCTTTACCCCAGGAAGATGTCCCGCAGGAAAAAAAGCCCGAGGTTAAAAAGAAACCGGTGAAAAAAGCGGATGCGAAAACCTCTGCCGAATCCAAGGAGTCACAGGAGGCAACAGAAACTGCCCCTGTAAAAAGGCACCGCAATAACTACCACCGGCGCCGCAGAGCAAAGGGAAACGGTGAGGAGAAATCTTCCGACCGATAAAAGAAGCAGCAGGAGCGTATCAAAATGATACGCTCCTGTCAGTCTGTCAAAGAACCTGCTTGCCCGGAAATTTCGGAGGGAAAGATAGTGTGAAAGAAAACCGTCAGGGTTGTCTTTCGCGTTCAATCAAACCCTTTTAAAAACTTTTTTGAAAGTTTTTAAAAGGCAGTCAGCTTGTCAAAAAGACTTTTTTGACAAGCTGAGCAGGAGCGTATCATAACGATACGCTCCTGTTATTGTTCTTCCACGGGTTCCTCAGGTTTTACCCGTGACTCAATTCTTTTTAGTCCGTAAACCATGCTTTCGTAGGTTTCTGGCGCAACCTTGCCAATTCTGCCCTTTTCATAAGCAGAAATAGCCTCCTCCAACCGCACCACCCGAAGCAGTCCGGTATCATCCTTCACTGTATAGATGGGCGTATAGGTAAATCCCGTCACTTTTGTAATTCCACTAATGTTATCCTTTGTGATCTCCAAGTTCAGAACAATGGAATAAGCCGTACCGGAGCGGGTAGCATCTCCAAAGAAATCTCCCAAAGAGTAGGCTACAAAGGTACCTGCTTCCGGGTCAAAAGCGATTTCCTGTACATAGTGGGGGTGGGAACCGATAATCGCATCCACACCCTCCTGGAACATCAAGTCACGGATCGTGTTCTGGGATTTGCTGTGTACATCACTATGCTCACTTCCCCAGTGGAGCAGTGCAATGGTAATATCCGGAGCTTCCTCCTGCACCCGCCGCAGCAGCTTGGTCACCGCCTTGGTATTTACCGACTTATATGTGCTTGCATAATCGTTATACAGCAGGTTTACCAAATTCTCACTGCCTGGGGGCATAGCCATTCCGTCCATACCCTTGGTGAAAGCCACTACCGCTACCTTGATCCCCCTGACATAGCGGATCACATAAGCACCGGGTAATTCCCCCTCTGCTACGGCACCCACCGGAGCCATGCCGGCATTCCTAACATTCTGTACGGTTGCATTCAGACCGGCAATACCACGGTTAATCGCCTTGGAGTTGGCTAATTGCAGCATATCCACGCCCGCCGCCTTCAATGCAGTCAGCAGTTGTTGGGGCGCTGATTCCTTGCCATAGGGAAGGCCGCAGGCATTTCCCTCAAAATTGATAGCTGTCAGATCTGCCTCCGACAGCAGCGGCAGCACATCCATAAACGCATTGGTATAATCATACTGCGCACCACCGGAAGCTACCACATCATCGGTAATATTCAAATCTCCTGCCGCAGCAAAATGGATCACCGTTTGGCTTTCCTGCTGCTGCGTCTGCAGCGGTGCAGTTGTTTGTGTCGTCTGAGTAGACGCAACAGTCTGATCGCCCGGCACGGAATCCCGGTTTCTAAGTCCCACAAACAAAATCAGAATGCCACAAAGCAGTAACACGCCCAGCGCAGCCAGCAGCCGCATTCTGGCCTTTTTCTCCTGTTGGCGGCGCGCTTCCTGGTATTCCTGCCGCTGCTGCCGGCGTTTATTTATTTTATCCATATTAAAGTCCATAGCGCGCCTCCTTTCCAGTAATCACCAGAGTATTTTACTACAAAAAAATGCTTTGCACAACCCCGGAATTTAAAAAGAATCGGGCAGGAAACTGCCCGATTCTAAGATTTTAAGCACCGGCCGCCAGCAGATATATCACAAAAAATACCACAGAGGCAATCAGATACACCAATCCAGCCCACAGCAGTTCTGCGGAGGATCTCCGCTTTTCTTGCTTTCGTTCCTTATATTCGACAAAATCCTCTTCCCGTTCTTCCAGGGGAGAATTCATCTTAGAAAAGGGATAGTGTAAATGAAATACTGCCTTCAAGCTGTATGTCATCATATCAAAGGTACCTTGATTTCTGGCGAATTTCAAGCCGCCGCTGCCCAGCAGCAGCACCGCCGAAACAAAGCAGCCATCGCAGAGCAGCCGAAGTAACGAGTGTCCTCTGGTCCAGCCCAGCACGCCCACTGCAGCAGCAATGACCGCGCCTATACAGATGTGAATAAGAATGTTCTTTTGCTTTTCGCTCATGTTCTTACTTCAGCATCTGCTTATACTTTTCGAATTCCGCATCGTTACACTGGACAAAATGGCCGGGTGTAATTTCGCGGAAGCTGGGCTTATCCACCGTGTAGTCATGCTCAGCCAGGGGATTATAGGCGATTCTCTGTCTGCTCTTTTCATAGATGGGATCCGGCAGAGGGATCGCAGACAGCAAACTGCGGGTGTAGGGATGCAGAGGGTTCTTGAACAGCTCATCGGATGTAGCCAGCTCAACCATCTTGCCAAAATACATAACGCCGATACGGTCGGAGAAGTATTTAACAACACTCAAGTCATGGGCGATAAACAGAATCGTCAGACCAAACTTTTCCCGCAGCTCATTGAGCAGATTGATAACCTGCGCCTGAACAGAAACGTCCAGTGCGGAAACAGGCTCATCCGCAATGATCAGTTCGGGATTCATGATAATGGAACGAGCCACACCGATTCTCTGACGCTGACCGCCGGAGAATTCGTGGGGGTAACGGCTGGCATGCTCACGCACAAGGCCAACCAGTTCCAGCATCTCATAAACCTTCTCGTCCAGAACTTCCTTATTCCGCTCACCTTGAATCACCAGACCTTCGGAAATGATTTCCTTAACGGTCATACGGGGGTCAAGAGAGGCAATGGGATCCTGGAAGATCATCTGAATCTGGGTTACAAGCTTGGTATTCTTTGCTTTGCGCATGGCATCCTTATACTCAGCCATCAGCTTGGCCTTTTCCTGCTCGTCTGCCTTGGCAATCAAAGCCTCATATTTCTGCTTCGCCTGCTTCTGCAGCTGCTTGGAGTATTCCTTGTCGCAGTTCTTCTGGTCGTAGTCTGCCGCCTTCATCAGCTTACGCTGCTGGGCAATGGTGGCATTCATTTTTTTCTTCAGCTCTGCGGCTCTTTCCGGATGGGCAGCGGATTCTGTCTTGTAGTCTTCCTTTGCCTTGGCAATGGCATCCTGGTAGACCTTCTTGCCGGCAGCAATACGGATACCCTTGAAGAACACATTACCACCGGTAATGTTATACAGCTTAATAATGGAGCGGCCGGTAGTGGTCTTGCCACAGCCGGACTCACCAACCAAGCCAAAGACCTCACCCTTCTTGATGTCGAAGCTGACACCGTCAACAGCATGGGTAGAGCCGAAGTACTGGTAGAGGTTTTCCACCCTCAGCAGGATCTCTTCATTATTGTTCATCTTCAGCCCCCCTCTTGTTCTTCATTCTTGCAATACGATCCAGGATGATCTTGGGAGGATCGACCTTAGGTGCATCCGGGTGGAGCAGCCAGGTTGCCGCATAATGGGTGTCGCTCACCTGGAACATCGGCGGCTGCTGCTCAAAATCGATCTTCATTGCATACTTGTTACGGGCAGCAAATGCATCGCCCACAGGAGGGTAGATCATGTTGGGCGGTGTACCGGGAATGGCATCCAACTTCTCGTTGGTATCCAAATCAGGCATGGAACTCAGCAGTGCCCATGTGTAGGGATGCTTAGGATCGTAGAAAATATCGTTGGCAGTACCGTGCTCGACGATCTTGCCTGCGTACATAACGGCAACACGGTCTGCCATGTTAGCAACAACGCCAAGGTCATGGGTGATGAAAATAACAGACAGCTGACGCTCTACCTTCAGCTTATTGATCAGTTCCAGAATCTGAGACTGGATGGTAACATCCAAAGCGGTGGTAGGCTCGTCACAGATCAGAATGTCAGGGTTGGCAGCCAGTGCGATCGCAATAACGATTCTCTGGCGCATACCGCCGGAGAACTCGAAGGGATACTGGTAGAACCGCTTGTGGGGTTCTGCGATACCAACTTCGGTCATCAGTTTGATGGCTCTCTGCTTGGCAACACGGGCAGTGACCTTAGCCACAACACCGGAAGCGTTAGCCTTCAGATAGTCGATAGCTTCCACGGTTTCTGCATCATAATCGCGCTCATTCCGCTTTGCCAGAACCTCTTCGTAGTGGTTCACCAGACGCTCGATCAAACGCACAATGTTCTGCTTGACCAGTTCCAGATCGATAACAGCCGCTGCAGCCACCTCGTAATCCGGTGTCTTGCCTTTGGCAACAAGCTTATCGTACTTAACCTTTTCCTTGTTGTACAGCTTCACAGCCTTTGCGTTCTTACCGATGGCGCTGAAATAAGTGTTCAGCTCGCTGCGAATACTGCTGTCGAAGGTGTAGGTCATGCTGTCTCTGGTGCGGGCAAGAGGATCGACGGTAGCCTTCACTGCTGCAGTCAATTCTTTAACGACAGCAGTGGTGACCTTCTTATCCAATGTTTCCGCTGTAAATACACCTGCTTTTTCCTTCAGCACCGCAATCGCCTGCTGCACCTTCTCATAAGAAACATTTGCAGTGTACTCCACGGCCTTTCTGGTATCGGCAATAAAGTCTGCCATAAATTCCTTATTCAGGTAATCCAGCAGGTACGCATCCAGCGCCTCCACATCCATGTCGGGCAGTTCCTTACCGCTGAAGGTCAGGTAATAACCCATACGGAAGAAGTTGGGAGCCTTCTTAGCCACTGCTTCTGCCAGAATATCACGGATCTCATAGAGAGATGCGATGGTTTCTTCCTGCGCCTGAGACTTCTTGGCGGCGGCATACTGCTTAGCCAAAACCTTGGACAGTTCCCGGATGCGGTCAGCCTTTTCCTTGACAACATAGTCGTTGACAGACTCAGCTGCCTGTCTGGCAATATCTTTGATCCGATAGGTCAAATCCTTGGTGGACTTCTTTTCCAGTTCGAAAGCAATATCGCCGATCTCCGACAATGTCTGATCCGCAGCATCTTTTGCCTTGTTGTATGCAGATTCCAGCTCAGTGTGCTTGAATTCAAATTTATCGAATTTCTTGCACTTATCGGCAATTTCTGCAGCCTTGGCGCTGTCGCCGGCGGCAATTGCCTGCACCATCGCGGTGTTCAGATTCTTTAAATAGGTGTTGAAGTTGATACGGCTCTCTCTCTGGCGTGCCTTGCCCTTGAGGATCATGGCCTCTGTCAGCTGATTGCCGATCTTAACAATCGGGTTCAGGCTGGACATGGGATCCTGGAAGATCATAGCGATCTTATCGCCACGGATCTTGTGGAATTCTTCCTCGGAGATCTTCAGAAGATCCTGTCCGTCATAGATAATCTCGCCGGACTCCGTAATGGCATTACCGGCCTGAATACCCAAAATAGCCTTGGAGGTTACGGACTTACCAGAGCCGGATTCGCCGACGATAGCCAGGGTTTCACCCTTTTCCAGATCAAAATTGATGTCGCGAACAGCCTGTACCTTACCGTTGCTGGTACGGAAGGAAATGCGGAGATTCTTAACTTGTAATTTCTTTTCCATTAGTCCTCCGCTCCTCTCGTAGAAGGATTGAACGCATCACGCAGTCCGTTACCGAACAGGTTGAAGCAGATCATCAGCAGACCCAGGAATAAGCTGGGCCACAGCAGGGTATGGGGTGCAGTGGTAACCGCTGCGTTACCGTCACTGAGCAAGGTACCGATGGTAGCACCGACATAAGACTTAAGGTCCACGATGCCCAGGTAAGAGAAGCTGGTCTCAGACCGGATAACACCGGGAATGACCAGTGCACAGCTGGTGATAATCGTACCGATAGCGTTGGGAAAAACA
The DNA here is from genome assembly GCA_045589055.1 of Faecousia sp. Taxonomy (GTDB): domain Bacteria; phylum Bacillota; class Clostridia; order Oscillospirales; family Oscillospiraceae; genus Faecousia. Next base: position 14,889 of record JAZNFH010000089.1, read on the forward strand.
TGCTTAAACATCAACCGCTTATCGGAGGCACCCAGAGTACGGGCAGCCAGAACAAACTCCTGGCTCTTGAAACGGTAGAACTGCTTACGGGTCAATGCCGCCATGCCGATCCAGCCGGTCAAGATAAACGCAAAAATAAACGATCCTAAAACGCCCACCTTTTGTGCCAGGTGCAACTGGAACAATGTGGTCACGACGATCATGGGCACACCGGACAGAATATCGGAGACACGGTCCATAAACATATCTACATATCCGCCATAGTAACCCTGAATTGCGCCGTAAACAGCACCAATAGACAGGTTAATCACGGAGATCGCCACAGCAAACAGCAGGGAGAACCGGGCGCCGATACCAATAGCAGAAAACAGGTCCTGACCCATAGAAGTAGTACCAAAGATATAGGTAGGCTCGTTGCCGTTGAGGTAGGTGTAGTAGTTGTAGTAGCACATACGCACCTTTACCGCGCCGGAAACGCTGAAGGAGTAGATATACCTGCCATCATCCCCTGCGATACGCAGAGAATTGTAGGGAGCGCCCTCAATTTCCTTACGGGTGGAGTACACCGGAACCAGATTGCCCTCTTTGTCCGGCTTTGCAGTGCCCTTTTCATCGCACTCATACCAGAGGTTTGCGTTGTCGGTAATACCATTGATCGCTGCAGGCTCGACCCAGGGATAGATCACCTGAATGCCGGTCTCGTTCTGCCACTTCTGGATGTCCGCAAACTGCTCATAATTCAGCGTCCAATAAACGACACCCTTTTCGAAGTACCGGTTTACCTTCAGATCATAGGTGTAGCGTTCGACCATCTTACCGCGATGCTTAACCAGTGTGGTATAGGTATTTTCAACACCCAAAACAGGATCCAGACCTGTTTCCAGTGCAATGCCCTTCCAGAAGCTCATAGCAGCCTCGTTCTGGCTGGTATGAATAATGGATCCATCCATAATACCCAGATCCATTTCTGCCACAGCAGGCACATATGCCGGGAAATTGATAAACAGCTTGTCCTTATCATCCAAGTCATAAGGAGAAACCAGAGGAGAAATGAAAGAAAACAGAATCAATGCGAGCAGGATCCAGGCAGCAATTACGGACGACTTATTCTTGCTGAATCGCAGCATAGCATCCTGGAAGAAGCTGCGAGCCTTGGTTTCCAGCTTTTTATCGTGCAGACGCTCGTCCATCTGGACAAACTGGAATTTCTCCTGGGGAATGTGTTCATAATTATTATTTCTATTACTCATTTCTTCGACCCCATTCTGATTCTAGGATCGATAAAGCCGTAACTGATATCTATAACAATGCTTGCTGTCAAGGAAACCAAGGTATAGAATCCGGACAGAAGCATGAAGAAGTCGTAGTCTTGGTAAGTGATTGCGTTCAGGTAAAGTCCACCCACACCGTTGATCGCAAACATCTTCTCGATAATAAGCGAGCCCGAAAGAACCGAGATAAACTCACTGAGGATCGAGGGGAATATTACGACCATGGAATTACGCATTGCGTGGCGGTAGATAGCCTGACCCTTGGTAAGGCCCTTGGTTCTTGCAAGCAGCATAAATTCACC
>JAZNFH010000090.1:0-2681 GCA_045589055.1 Faecousia sp.
CCTATATCCGCTTTAATCGCTCCGTATATTTCTAACCTGCGATATTTTGGTGCGAACACTACATGGTATTGACATCTCCATGTAGTATGGTCTAAACTATTAATGTCTTTTTCTTTCACGATGAAGACCTCCTCATTACGGTAGTTGTGTGGTCGGCAAACCACTTCTACTATAATGGGGAGCTTTTTTCTTGTCTACTTCACTCCTCGCTAGAAGCTATTTTTTGTCCCCCGGTAAAACCGGGGGTTGCCTTTGGTCCTACCAATAGCAAAGGCGCCGCCGAAGCGACGCCTTTTATAAGAGACGATAGACAAGAACTATGCGGCATCCATCAGTGTACCAATGAAGAACGGAATGTTGTTCTCACAGTCGATCAGCATATACACAAAGGGTCTGTCGAGATACACTTCCTTAGGCTGTTCAGATTCCATTGCGGCGCCATCGCCCGGCTCCACAATCGTGACCGCTGCGGCTTTTGTGCCTTTTTCTTCCACAGAGATATAGGTCTTGTGGATCACTCGGGAGATGAAGATATTACCGCCTGTAGATGTTCCCAGGCCTTCAAAATCAGCATTGTCCGCGTCAAATGCTTCCGTCATTCCCATGGATTTGAGGATCTCTGACATCTCCACACTATACGAAGTTTCAAACTTGGGAAGAGATGTGTAAACGGTTGTGTGCTGCGGGTTGGAAAGCAGTTCGTTTAAGGACTCACCGTTCAAGGAAGCAATGTATTCCGAAACAGTTACGCCCTCTTTGGGAAGCATCGCGACAAAGGCATACTTGCCACTCTTATAGTACTTCAAGAAGCCGGTTGCCTTATCATCCTCGAAATAATTGCTTTCGGTGCTATACATAAACTCGCACTCTTGCTTCGTTCCGTCTTCCTTTGTAAACTCACCATCTCTGACCTGATGCTTTTCATAGATATCTGCCCATTCAGCATCAAAGGCCAAAGCGTTGATCAGATACATCAGCGCATCTGCAGGTATTTCATCCAAAGCACTTCGAATCATGCCATCGGTCTTTTCTTTTATCCAGTTATTGATGTCCTTGCAGGTCTGTTCATTAAACGGTGCCTTGTAGATATCCGCCCCATAGTAGTCGGCAGTGGTCTGCAGGAAATCTTGATTGACGGTAAATCTCTCATGGTCAGTAAACCAAATGGAGTTGGCAAGGCTCAGCTTATACTTCTCGTCCTGAGGCAGATCCTGCATATAGCTGTAAAGGTAGAGGTTCATTTCCTCAGTGGTCATGCCGAGAACATCTTCCATTTGCTGAAGGGTTTCTTCTTCAGCGCCGTTTGCGGTCATAGCCAAGGCGCAAAGCACGGACAAAGGGGAAACCAGGGTGTTCTTACCGTTCTCTTCGCTTGTCTGGAATAGACGGATTGCAAAATCGGTAATTGCAGCATTCTGATCACTAAGATCATTTAATGCAGTTACTTTGTTGGGGGTAACACCCTCCATAAGGTTGGCGGCCTGTACGGTGGTAGCGCAACCGGAAAGATTTACAGCCATTGCACAAACCAACAGCAGGCTCAAGAAAGCCAGCATTGTTTTCTTCATATGAGCACCTCCTCTATCGTGAGTGACGGTTAATCATCAATAGGGTATTTGCAGTTGGTTGTTTCCGCCCACTCGATAATTTCAGCAATCGTATCGATCTGCTCTTGGGTCAGATCTGCTTGGCCCTTATCGCAGCGGGCATAGCCTGCAGTGAGGTTAATACCATAGCCTTTGCCAAATTCCGTATCAACCGTGTATTCTGGGCGGCAGCGGCAAATGCGCATAGGATCGTATTTCAGATTGAGAAGGATATCCGTCAGTGTCACGGAATTACCGTACATGAAGGTGTATTCTTTATCCCCAATATGAAGGGTAGTTTGGGTATTGCCGCAGTAACCGACAAACGGATCATCTACAGTTTGCGCAGTCGCAGCTGCCTGATGGCTGTGATCATCTCCGCCAACAATGTAGACATAGTAGTTTGCACTTCCGTGATAGCCCTTGCCAGTATCATCCCAGGTTGCAACGATCTCATAGACATAGCCGCTGGGCTTGGCATAGAACGCACCGTCCTGAGAAACAACGGATTCCTCTTTTACATTTTCCTTTTCCCATACCGATTCCGGCCAGCAGGCAAAGGTTACGGAGGTAGGCTCCTCTTCCCACGCCAGCTTCACCAAGTAACCCAAGGAGTTCGTGGCCGCATAGGTATCGGTACCGGGAACCGGAGCATATACCGTTTCTGCATATTGACTGCTGACGATAACAGGCGTAAGCACTTCCTTGGGAATGGGTCTGCCTGCTTGGTCCGCGATCGTTGCATTCTCAAGTCCGTTACCTAACGAGTAGATCCAATGGTATCCACTGAGGCGCAATGCGCCCTCTCCGTCAGGTGTAATAACCTTTCCTTCGGGAGGCTCCTTGAACTCTGTTTCAGTCTGGGGAATAACAACCTTATCATCAATATAGGAAGGTAGTCCATCAACATACAAATAGGTATCAATAGAGTTTTCTACCAAAACATCACGGCTAAGCTCTAGGATGATATGCCACTCAGCCATATCAGAGGTGCCCACTTCAGGTACTTTTCGGTCAATGGAAATGCTGATCTTCTTGTCTGTAGTTTGCTGTACACTACGAACTTCATGGCGGATCGAGCCGCTGCCTTCTTCC
>JAZNFH010000091.1:0-23801 GCA_045589055.1 Faecousia sp.
GAGGAAAGTCCCTGAATGCCAATGCCTTTTCCTCCAATCCAACCTACATGCTTGTAAAGGTAGAACAGATAGTAATAATACTCTGTACAAATCGGCGCATATGCGCGCAGACGATGAATATGGTTCTGTATTCTAATTTCATAATCAAAGGGCCAAATAGCTGCCCTACCAATATCTCCGCCCTCGCAGACAAGCAAATCACCCTTCGTAGCAGTACACTTCTCAATCTCCTCGTCTGTAAAATACATTTCTCGCAAAGAGTCTAACTCGAATCGACTCCAGTACAGATTCGATGTCGTGATATAGCTGAGTAATGTTCCGTTACGATTGGTCGAATTAAGTGCTTTGCCGGTATTGTGCCAGAATATGTCACCTAACCGCACCCATTCCCAAGAGTCAGGAATCTCAAATGGCAACTCATCGGCAATGCTGACAGGGTCATTATTGCCGATTTTCTCATAAGGAGTATTATCCGAAGAAAAACGGCGTTGAGAGAATTGGCTCTCAGCGCCGTAAATCATTGCACTGCTATAAACAAAGAAACGATCTTATTATCTTTGATCCTGTTTCTTTTGCTTGATTATGGATATGTCGGTAAAACAGCTCTCATCTTTAGCACACCTTCGCAGGTAATCGTGGCCGCCGTCAACAGCACAGGCACCACACTTACATTGCACATAATCGTGGCGATCTTTGGATTCGATTTCGTCACCGCAGATATTGCAGCGAATAGCGTTTTTTATAATCACTGCGAATCCTCCTTTGTGAAAAGCTCCTGCATCAGATGCGCTCCATAGAGCAGGCCGTGGCGGAAGGCTTTTTCCTCGTAGGCGGTGCAGAGGCGGCAGCAGAGGTTGAAGACGGCATTGTTATCGTCTAGGGGCAAGGTTTCCAGAAAACACTCCAGTTCCTTGAAGCCCTCGCTGATCTCTGGTGGATCGGCTTCGTGGGATTCGGCATAAGCCTGGTAAAGTTGGTCGAGAACGGTTTCAGCATCGCCGTTCCCGGAATCAAAGGGATGGTCGCGTGTGTAGGCTTTCAATGCTTCGGCAAAGAATTGCAAGATAACACCTCCAAAAAAGTTTGTGTGATGTTACCTTGGAAGTGCGGATATTGCAAGTCCTTTCTCAAAAAAATCGGATGTCAAACTCCATAAGTCCCAGTGAGCGGATCTTGGAATAGTGGGATCTGTGGTGGTGCGAAAGTAAACACCACGAACAGCACACCAATCAGGCAGATTGCGGCGAAAGCAAGCCGTGGGTGTTTGCATTGCAGTCTATCATTTTTGAATGCCCACCATTCAAAGAGAAAGACAAGTAGCGCAGTGATATAAAAGATGGCAATGTTGATCCAATCCGGCGACTTGTCGAACGCACCGTTATAGGTGTAAAACAGCACCGGGATCAGTACAAGCCCCAGCAGTATTTCTGCCAGCTTGACGCACCAGTAGTTTTCCTGATCCCTGAAAAACAATCGCTGAACCAGCGCAAAGAGAAACAGGGGCCAAAACAGCAGCTTCATATGCTCCCAGGTGGATTCGTTCACCCCGGAAAAGGGCGAAACCAGGATGTTCCCGCCTGTCCAATCGTATAAAAAGTGCAGGATCGTTCCGCCGAAGGTAACCGCCGCAAAACCTGCTGCCTGCCAAAGAATTGACCATTGTTTCATAGTCTCACCTCGCCGGTATGATACAAGCAGTTTATGCGGAGAATGCCGCCATTTGCACCGCTATAAACAAAGAAAAGTCTTTTCGCTCTTTACTGGATGTGATAGAATAGGGGCAAAGTCTAATGGTGTGATGTCAATAGACGAATAAAAAGATTTTTCGCCAATTAATGTCCCAAACCGGCCAGAACCAGCAAAAATGCGTGCACTAACCAAAGCCCTGCCGACTGTGTTTTTCAACAGGGCCTGTCTTTACCGGGGAAGCTGCTGCAATCAGCTCTCCGGCACAATATACAGGCGGTTGTCCTTCAGCAGTCGAAAGACAACACGGACCAGTTTTCTGGCAGTTAAAGCGAGTGCGCGTTTATGCTGGAACTTATTGACCTCATGGTATTTGAGGTCATAGTAACGCCGGAACTCGGAGTCGCATCTTCTCACGGAGTTGGCGGCTTCCAGCAGGTAGTAGCGAAGGTAACGATTGCCGGATTTAATCATCCTTGTATTCTGTGCTTCAAAGTCACCGGACTGGTGTTGCGTCCAAACTAAGCCCGCGTACTTGGCAACAGAAGCCTGAGATTCAAAGCGGTGGATATCGCCGATCTCAGCGATGATACCGGCAGAGTAGACCGGACCAATACCTGGGATAGAGGTCAGGGTGTTGGGAATGATCTGGAATTGCTGTTCAATGGCTTTCTCCAGCACCTTGATCTGACCCTCCAGCGCTCTCATAGAGGCAATGGACACAGACATGGCCTGGTTGATAGAGTCATTGACAGTTTTAGGGAGCCTATAGGAACCTTTAGCAGCTGCTTGTACAGCCTTTGCTGTTGCTTCCGGGTCAGCAAATCGGCCACGCCCTGCCGCAGATACAAAAGCAGTCAGGGTCTCAATGTCACAGTTTGCCAGCTCATCCACAGTTTCAAAAGCTTCCATTAAGGCTAAAGTGGTGGCGCTGGTATTGGGTATGTCCTTGTTTTGAGCAATACCGGAGCATTTGAGGAACAGATAGTTTGCAAAACGCTGTTTCTCTCTTGTGAGATTCTGAACGGTGTCAAATCTGGCTCTGGTCAGAGTTTGCAGAGAACGGTAGCGGTAGTCGTCCATGTAGACCTCCGAAGCAATTCTGCCGAATCTGAGATGGTCGGCAATGACGAAGGCATCCACATAGTCATTCTTGGGCAGATCCGGGTAAGCATCCTTGAATTTGCGGACCTGCTTGGGATTGAGGACATGGATCTTCCGTGGGAAGCGGCCCAGCTTGCCATCCTCCCGGAGGGCGTAGACCAGGCTGTCACCATAGATGGAGGTAGCCTCCATACCGATGGTCACTTCGCTAAGCTGAAGCTTGTCCAGTGCCAACACAATTCTCTCTGAAAGTATTCTAGCACCGCCCAGGTTGTTTTGTACAGAAAATGTACTGAGTTTGGTTCCGTCCGGTTTCATGAGACAGACAACATTATTCTTGCTGCTCACATCAATGCCAACAAAAAGTGGATTCATTGATTTCACCTCCTCGTGTGGTGATTTTCAGGTCAGCAGGCTTCGAGATACCCATGATAACCGGAGCATCCGCCACCTCGCTATTAGAATCTCGACCGGGGCAGACCAATGCGACATCCCCCACTGCTAAGAGGGCGGTCCACCATCCCGGAAAACAGCTAATGAGTATGCAGCTAACTTCCGGCTCAGGGGAACGGACTTTCTATGAAGTAACCTTTCGGTTCAACTGGAAGTGAAAGAACTTGACCCTGCTGTCCTACAGCTATTGTATCACGGGCATCTCAAAGCCTGCTGATCTAATTAAAGTGAACTAAGCAGATGCACTTAACTATCTGCAAATCTTATTATACGAGGAAGTGCGGTTATGGTATAGTTTTCTCAGAAAATGAAGGGAGAATGCCCTGTGAAGATATTACTTGTTGAGGATGATAGCGCCCTGCGAAGTGCGTTGGAAGAACTGCTGACCCGGGAAGGATATGATGTGGTCAAGACCTCTAATGTCCACTCTGCAAAAGCGGCAATGCGTTTTGAAATTGACTTGGTTATGCTTGATGTGGGTTTGCCGGATGGAGATGGTGTAAGTCTTTGCAAGCAGTGGCGCAGCGAAGGTGTGCAGACACCCATTCTGTTCCTGACAGCAAAGGATGAAGAACTGGATGTGGTCCGTGGCCTGGATGCGGGCGGTAATGACTATGTAACCAAGCCGTTCCGGATGCAGGAGTTACTGAGCCGCATCCGAGCATTACTCCGCAGAAATCAGAAAGATGCTACCGTCAGCAGGAGCGGGATTATTTTGGATACAGCAAAGCTTCAGGCCAGCCGGGATGGAGAAGTTCTGCTTCTGACCGTTACAGAATACAAGATTCTTGCCAAGCTGATTTCTGAACGATCCATCATTACGCGAGCTGCACTGTTAGATGCTCTGTGGGATGTTGACAGCCGGTTCGTGGATGACAACACATTATCTGTCCATATCAGCCGCCTGCGGGAAAAGGTTGGCGGCAGCCATATCAAAACCATTCGAGGGGTGGGATATCAATGGGTGGATTGATGATAGCCTGTACTGCTTTGTGTATCCTCTGTATTGTGTTGATTATTCAGAAGGTTGCTTTGCATCGCCGCATAAGAAAGCTGAGCGAACAAGTTGATGGTTTTAACTCCGGAACTGCAGAAATGCTGGATGTTGCTTTGCGGGAGGATAAGCTGGCTCAGCTGCACAATGGCATTGCAGATTCTCAACTGGCGTTGGTTCGTGCAAGACAGCTTAATGTCGAGGAGTGTAATCGGACAAGTCAGCTGACCGCCGATATCTCCCATCAGCTGAAAACACCGTTGACTACATTGCGGCTCTATACGGAATTGGATAATGCCCCGCACATGGAGGCAAGCTTGGAGCAGATCCAGCGAATGGAGAACTTGATTCAATCGTTACTGCGCTTGGAACGGCTCTGCGCGGATGGCTATGCTTTCAATTTTGCCCAGGCGGATGCGGAAAACATCATATGGGAACAGTGGCAGGGTCTGCAGACAATCTGGCCTAAAAAAAAGCTGATTGTAAATGGTTCTGCTCAGATTCGCTGCGATGAAAACTGGCTGGGAGAAGCGTTCCTGAACCTGCTGAAAAATGCCTGTGAGCATACGGAAGAAGACGGTGTGATCCGTGTCCAGCTAGAGCGCACAGAAGCAGCGTTCTTCTGTATCATTGAGGATAATGGAGGAGGCGTTGCCCCGGATGACCTGCCCAAGCTATTTCAGCGCTTCTATCGGGTGGAACATCAGAATAAGAATGGTGCAGGTATTGGCCTCGCCATTGTCAAAGAAATCATCCAGCGGCACCACGGTAGTATCACTGCCGAGAACGGAAAGTATGGCCTGAAGATGACCATTTCTATGCCCATGCTGGATCGCAACCTTACGAACTCGTAAGGTAAAAGTAAGATAAAAGAAAGATTCGCCTGTTACGATAGATGCATAAGGAGGTAATTACTATGGAAATTTTGAAAGCATCAAACCTCAGTAAGATCTATCAGACGGGCGAATCGGCAGTTTATGCCCTGGATGATGTTACCCTTGGCATTGAAGAGGGCAGTTTCGTGGCCATTACCGGTCCGAGCGGCAGCGGTAAGTCTACTTTATTGCACTTGCTTAGCGGCCTGGACAAGCCTACAAAGGGCACGGTTACTTACAGGGATAAAGACCTCTATAAGTACAATGATAATCAGCTTTCCGTCCTGCGGCGCCGCCGCTTTGGATTCGTTTTTCAAAGCTACAACTTGGTCAAGGAATTGACCGGCTATGAGAATATGCTCCTGCCGGTGATGCTGGACAGCAAGAAGCCGGACGAAGCCTATTTAAACAAGATTATCGAAATGTTGGGTATTGGTGACCGCCTGTCCCATCTGCCCGGCGCTATGTCCGGCGGTCAGCAGCAGAGATTCTCCATCGCACGAGCATTGGCGAATAAGCCTGCGATCCTCTTTGCAGACGAGCCAACCGGCAATCTAGACGGCAAGGCAGGCAGGGAAGTGATGACGCTTCTTAGAACGGTCAGCCACGAATTGGGCATAACATTAGTGCTGGTGACCCACGATATGAAGGTAGCGGAGCAAGCTGCCCGCATTATCCAGCTTTCCGATGGCAAGATCGCCGCTGACAGCGGGGTGAGCTTATGAAAAAGCTGACCTATTCCGCAATGGCATTGGCCCGTCTGCGGGCTAATGAACGCCAGTATTTGAGTCTGATACTCGGTATTTTTCTATCAATTTTCATGGTCAGCACATTGGTGTTAAGTGTTTGGGGTATCTATCAGGCACAACTGCAAAAGCGCTACGACAAAGTAGGCTACCTGGATATGGTCATTTTGGACAATGACGGTATTGCCGATGATACCATTGAATCACTGAATTTATTTGACACAATTGGTCAAGTCTATATATCTGGCATTGTCACAAACTGTAATGTGTATATGGGCTATTATGATGAAATTGGTATTTTCTTGATGAATCTAAATCCCATCGAGGGCCATCTGCCGGAAGCTCCCGGGGAGATAGCACTGGAAAAATCCGCAATGGATATCCTGGATGTTGACTGGCAGTTGGGCGAAACGGTAGCAATTTCCATTGTTCCGGTTGACGGAACCGAAGAAACACGAAATTTCACAGTGGTTGGTTTTTTGCCGGAACGGTCGGAATACCTTTCTATCATTGACCGCAGTGGCCTTAGCCAATTCCCGGCAATTATTACCAGTGCGGATGAACCGGAATTTGATGTTGGCAGATTGGGCATCCATTATCTTATGAGTCTTGCCAAGCATGTTACGCTGGATCAAGCTATTTCAGCAATATGGGATGCTTTCTATCAGAAAGTGATTGAAACAAGCGTAATTAACAGCTTTTTTGGTTTGAGTACCACTGGCGAACAGATATACTATTCGGGTCTGGGTTATATGTTAGATGCGGACGAGGAAATGTTTTCACTCATGTTCATAGCATGTGTCTTGGCGGGATCTCTAGTTTTGAGCTGCGGCATTGGTATTTCCGGTGCCATGGAGGGAGTCCTTTCCAAGCGGCAAGAGGAAATTGGGGTGCTGCGCGCATTGGGTGCCACCCGGCGGCAGATCAGAAGAATGTTTGGTCGGGAAAATCTAATTCTTGGCTTGTTTATTTCTCCCCTATCTATTCTAATGAGCATGGGTGCTGTGTGGGTTCTGTCCCAATTGTTGCCGGGAAGTCTGATATATGCATCGGAGCCGTGGCTGATCGGCCCTATTGTTCTGTTCAGCACTATTGTAATTCTGATTTCCGGATATTTACCCTTAGAACGCGCTTCAAAACTGATGCCTATGAGCGTCATTCGGGATACTGCCATGCTGCGCCGGAGTAAACATATCAAATCCAGGAAGGTGTTCTCGGTTACCCGGCTCATAGCATCCAGACAAATACGATTCAATCCTACCCGGCAGATCGGTGCTGCTTTGTTGGTAGCTTTTATGCTCTTGGGTTCTGGTATGCTGAGCGCATTAGTTTATAGCTACACCGATATTTCTTTGGCGGATCAAGCTGCATTTTCTATTAACCGGCACTATGCCTTCACCTCTCAGAAGGGTGTACAGCTTTATGATATAGTGCCTTTGAATGCGCAGAGTATCCGGCAGATAAAAACATTGGATCATGTGGAATCCATTTTGGTGAGTCGTAAAATGCATATTATCGCGCAACTGGATGAGGTTCCCCAATATGCCAAGCTATCATCAGGTATGTTTGAACAGTTTGGAATGCTGGATGATGCCATGTTTGAGGAAGCCATTGAATACAAGGGAAATAACCGGAGCTTTTTCGAAAAAGATAAGGATCAGTACCGGGAAGAATATCAGCACCTGCGTGAAACCTATGGTTTTGAACACGAGGCTTTTCAGTTGCCTATTATGACAGTAGACCTGACCAAGGAAAATATTGCGATTTTGAAAGAATATCTAACAGATGGAAGCATCGATGCAGATGCCATAAATGCCGGAATGCAGGTATTGGTCCTCGCTCCGGAAGTCTGGGTGAAACGCAATACGGTAGGTGATATCTATACCTCCACCTCCCAACATCCTGATTTTGATGAATTCATAAAGGACGGAGCCACCCTGGCCGCATGGAATAATGCGTTCTTTACAGGACAAACTCTGCCCTTAACGCAGCTATACAGTGAAGGCGGCGATTTCAACACAGAAGGGGATGATTTCAAAACCGTTATCCGAAACGATACGCAGGTACAGGTCGGTGGTATTGTTGACAGCCTTGGAGACCTGCCTTATAGCAGTTGGGAACATTGCACCATTATCACCACTGAACAGGGATTGGAAAACATGGGACTGCGGATGGAGGGACTACAAACTGTGGACATCTATTTGGATGGAGAATTGTCCATTGATGAGGAAACCCGCTTAGAGCGACGGTTGACAGCAATTACCCGCCGCAGTGAAGGCTACTCGGTGTTCAACTGGATGGAAAACTACCGTCAGCGCCAGCAGGCCAAACAGCAGGAACTTATGCTGTATATTTCTGTTGTAACGGTGTTCTTTGCAATAGCAGTAGGTATGATCGTTTCCTCTGTCACGCGGCAGCTAAACAGTGAGGGGCGTACCATTGGCATGCTCCGTGCAGTTGGTGCTGATGAAAAAACGATTCTTGGCTCTTACAGTGGTCAGCTTAGCGCCAGCATGATTGGCGGTGTAGGCATTAGTCTGGGATTACTGCTTCTGTATGTGGTTGGCTCTGTTATCGACGGAATGAAATACCAGTACGGATACACCAGAAAAGAAGTGCTCATTTTTCTGCTGATTGGCGCAACCATTTGCGCGATGGCGCTGCTCTGCCTTGTGATCTGTAAAGTCCTGCTGCGATTCCGGATTCGGGCGATTGTCAATAAGAGCATCATTGACAACATCCGGGAGTTGTGATTATGAAAAGACTAATTGGTATTCTTTTAGCCGTGGTTCTGGTGCTGTCTATGAGTGTGACGGCTTTTGCAGCGGAATTTGAGATTGATCAGCACGCAGAAATCGATGGCATGACCCAGTCTTGGTATCAGGGCTATGAGCCTACCATCAGCTATCATACGATGACCCTTTGCCTGCCAATCTGGGCAGAGAACAATACTGGGGATATCACCGTATCCATTGCGCTGGATGACCCTAATGTGTTCCTACTTGCCAGCGAGCCCAAGACAGTAACCGTTTCTCCCAAGGCTGGAATCTATCCTGTGAAGCTGTCCCTGGCGCTGGAACGCTACCGCCGTAACGGGGACTTCCCGGCGACTATTACCATCAAGGGAAGCGACAAATCTGGCAAGGAGATCGTGGAAACCATTCCCTTTGTGATCCGCATCCGGGATGGCTACGGCAGTCATGAAACGATGAAACCGATCATCACAGAAGTTGTTGGCGATTTGAATGTGGGAAGCGATGGCAACTTGAGTCTGACCATCACAAACCCTACCACCACCCAGTCCATTATGGATGGCGAGATCACTGTAACGGATTCCAGCGGCGAGATTCTTATGTCCGGCTCCAACCGAGTAAAGGTAAACGAGATCCTTCCCGGTAAGTCCGAAATGGTGACCATCCCCATGACCGTGAAGGGCAATGCATCGATTAGTCAGCACACCTTGGAAGTCACGTTCAGTTATAAAGTGCTGGGACAGGATGCGGAGTGGAAAGAAACCTTTACAGTTCCTGTGACCCAGGCCATTCGTCTGGAACAGGGAGGCGTGCAACTTCCCACAGCTATCGCCGGTGAACTATCCAATATGACCCTGCCGCTCATGAACATGGGCAAGGGCGAATTGCGCAATGTCCTGGTGAAGCTTGAAATGGAGGGGGTGCTGGATGCACAAAGTGTCTTGGTCGGCTCCATGGCTGCCGGGGAGACGAAGCAGGCGAAGCTGACCTTCATTCCGAAGCTAGACTCCATTGGCACGCATTCCGGCACCGTGATCATCACCTGTGAAGATGCCTATGGAAATTCCTTTTCTCAGACTCTGGACGTGAACCTGACAGTGGATGAACCCATCCCAGAAGTGGAACTCCAACAAGAGGAAGAAAAGGAAAAGATGAGTACAGGCACTATCGTACTTATCGTCCTCTGTGTTCTTTTGGTTGCTGGTCTTGTGGTTCAGGGCGCACTTCTTACCCGAAAGATTCATAAGATCGAGGAAGACAGGCTTTAAGCAGACCAATCAAAGACACTACCTCTATTCGTTTGAAGGCACCGCAGAAATGCGGTTCCTTTTCATACAGAAAGGCAATTTGCTCGTGTGCAACTGTCAGTTGCTAATATTTCCAAGTCGGCTTGGTGGACTTTTGGGGTCTCAACTGCTATACTTATGGCAAATGAGCAAGGAGGTATGGCTATGAGTTTAGGTGAGAGAATCTACAAGCTCCGGACCGAGAAAGAAATGTCTCAAGGTGATCTGGCAGAAGCCTTGGAGGTGTCCCGACAGTCTATTTCCAAATGGGAGACAAACGGCTCTGTTCCGGAACTGGACAAGCTGGTTAAACTGAGCGAGATCTTCGGTGTTTCTTTAGATGAACTGATTCTCGATAAGAAGCAGACGGAACGAACCGTCGAGCCGGAGCCGAAGGTGATTTATGTGGAACGGCAGGTACCGAGATCTACACATAAGACTGTGGGTGTTGTGTTACTGTGTTTTGCTGCACTTGTTTGGCTATTGGTATCACTCTTTGGTGATATCCTTGCTGGACTCGTATTGGCATCTCCCTTTGTCGCCTGCGGATTGATCTGCCTGTTTGTACATAAGAATGTTGGCCTGTGGTGTCTGTGGGTAATCTATGCTTTTTTGGATCTTTATTTTCGATTTGCTACCGGCACGCATTGGGGCTTTGTATTCCAACTCTTCGCCTATAAAGGAGGCTGGACAATCCATCTGATCATGGCTTGGATCTGGCTGCTTTGCTTTGTGGGTCTCACTATGGCAACTGTTCTGCGATTCAAGAATCCGCCAGCTGGTTCGCTGCGCAAAAATGTCATTTGTACTGCAGCTTTTTGGGTGGGTTATATACTCATCTGGGTCTTCCTGGCACTACCCATGTACAACCCGGAGATTGATGTTGAAATGATTAGAACCTTTAGCCTGATTTCCTCTGTGTTTGGTGCTGTCCGGGAGAGCTTCCTTGTTGCAGCCTTGGTATTTTCCACCCGCCTGATTTGCTCAATGCGGCATAGATCGCAAAAACAAACCATGTAAACGGAGCATCGGTTGACTGCCGGCGGGTTTCATGCTAAGGTTTTGGCAAGGAGGTGCCCAATATGGATGCTAAAAAACTGGGTGCATTTATTGCACAACGAAGAAAAAACCTTAATATGACACAGGCAGATTTGGCCGAACGGCTCCATGTGACCGATAAGGCTATTTCAAGGTGGGAGCGTGGAATTGGCCTGCCGGATATCAACACGATTGAGCCTCTCTCAGATGCGCTGAAGGTGAGTCTGGCAGAGGTGATGAAGGCTGAAATCATTGAGGATACACTATCCAAGCAGGAAACTGCGGAAGTGATCAAGGATGTTCTTAGTGAGGTGGAGAAAAAGCGCATCGAGAGAAGACGCGTTTATATCGCTGCAGGTGTCTGTGCGGCCCTAATTGCGCTGATCCTTTTGTTTGATAATTTGGGAGCATTGGGATTGGTAGGCATCTTCTTGCCCTTGTTTGGACTTGTTGCCGGTGTGTGCTTGATTGTGATCTCCATTCATCATCATCTGAGAAAACTTCCGTGGAAAACATCCCTTGTTATAGGTTTAGTGCTGTTGTCATTGCCTATCCTGTTTGAGCTACTCCTTGTCATTGGATTCTTAATGGGTGGAGGGCCAAGTTAGCAAGTAATCTGCAATGTTAATATGCATTGCTTGAGGCAACTGCCTCCTTTGTGCTATAATGGCGGCACAAAGGAGGCGTTTATGTGTTTGGTGAGAATCTAAAAACTCTTCGCAAGAACAAAGGCTTCACCCAGGAGGAACTGGCGGCCAGGCTGAATGTGGTCCGTCAGACCGTATCCAAATGGGAGAGAGGTCAGTCTGTTCCGGATTCAGAGATGCTGGTAAGATTAGCAGAGATTTTCGAGGTCCCCGTAAGCCAGCTCTTGGGTGGACCTATTGAACCGGATTCCCAGCCAGATGCTCTGGCAGAGCAACTGGCCCGTATCAATGAGCAGCTTGTTATCAAAAACCGACGTGCAAAACGGATTTGGACAACAATCGCAGTCATACTGATCGGTGCTGTTTTACTACAGCTAATTATTATTATTGGTTCAACCATTCTATTCCGGATCGATGTTAACTCCGGTACAACCAGGGTTGAAGAATGGTCATATACAATCGAAGATTAAAAGAGACTGCCCGGATTTGCATTCCGGGCAGTCTTCATTTTAAGGATTCAATTTCTGATGGACAATTGCAATTTGTTTTGCGGTAGGTTCCCAATCAAAGCGGATCTCAATGATCTGATCCTCATAGCAGAGAAGATAGGTGTATGCCCACCAGCCTTCCTCGCTGTACAACCGATAGACTTCGTCTGCTCCCCAAGGTGCAGGATCCTGCTCTTTGTAGATCATCCGATTACCAACAGGCCAATCACTGTAGGTTTCGTCCTGTTCGTAATACATCTGCTCCTTACACCAATCGTAGAGGAACGGAACCTTCACCGTCACAATGGTATATTTCAGGTCAGGCGCGGAGGAGGTGCCGTCCAGACTGAATTTGGAATCACGCTGATGCACAACTCGGTAACCAAGAAGCATTGTTTCATGGAATCGGTTTTCAGTTAGGCCATCCTCATTGTTGGCATCCATGAGATCAGAAAGATTCAATGGCGTAACATCCTCTTTGAACTCAGTATCCAGGACACCGGACCGGGTCGCAGTCAGTGTGATGTTCACAATCAAAGCAGTCATGATCATAGGCAGAATAAAACATGCAGCAAAGGTCAGTGCTCTGTTTAGACCTCTGGATGCCTTCAGCTTTTTAAGGCCCTGCTTAATGCCGTTCACGATAGCGAATATTGCAACCATATATCCAAGCATCAGGAATACGATCCACTTCAAAAGGGTATTGCCGGACAGCAGGATATTTGCTACCCAAGCAGCAAATGCAGCTATCACAATCACAACGATGACCTTTTGGAATGCTGCGGTACTGGGAGTGTCCACAAAAGTGCCGTTCTGCGCCGCACGCTTTGCCTTAGCATACCACAGGAAGTAGGACAGCAGTTCTGTGATACTGATTATTGCCATGCAGACATATGCGGTTCCCGTCATCAGATGACTGGGATCAGATAGCAAGCCAATCGGATCAGCAAAGATCCTGGCCACGAAATATCCACCCATTAACAGCCCAAGTGCCAGCAGCAGGAAGTAGCTGGGTAAGAAATTCTTCTTGCAGGCTTTGTGCAAGGTCTCTACTTCCATCACCGGATCGGTTTCCAAGGGAACAGGGTTCTCTTTCTCGTTATAGAACACCTGCATCTGATGCCAGGTGCAAGTAAGCTGCCATCCGGTGTGGGCACAGAAGTCGTGGAAGGCCTGCTGCTCCTCGGAAGGTCCCGGATCGAAATCAGAAGCTCTGGGATAATAGGTCACACAGAAGTGAAGATCCTTCGGTTCGATTTTGCGGTAAGTCCAGTAGAAATTGGAGATGCTTTCAATCAGCCAGCCTTTCTTTGCCATCTTGGTAAAGTGGTCTTCAAGGCCGGTATGGTTATAGAAGGAGATATACTCCACGCGGCGTTTCTTGGTTTTCATTACGCTTCCTCCTTCCCGAAGATGCGGCGGTAGTCCTCAGCCTGCGCCTGGATCCGCTGATATTCCTTGTCCAGCATTTCCTTTCCCTTGTCAGTAAGGATATAGCTGCGACGGCGTCCTTCTACCTTTGTTTCAATGATCATTCCTTCAGCCAGGAATTGCTCCAGAAGATTGTACAGCGTACCGGAGCCAACGCTGACGCGGTTACCGGTCATGGCAGGCACCCGATCCAGAATGTCCAGGCCATAACACTCTTCTTTGAGACACAGCAGCACATAAAACATCTGCTCTGTCAGGGTTTGAAATTTCGCTCTTGGCACAGTTACACCTCCTATTCTCGAATATCGAGTATCTTCATCTATAGTATATTCTCGATTATCGAGAATGTCAATATTTTTCATTTTATAAGTAATTAAAACTTTTGCCGTTGTAAACAGAATCAATGCCGCCCGCAGGTTCATGGGCGTCCTGCGGGCGGCAAAATAGATTCGCAAGTGGGGGGGGTACTTGTTATGGCGTAGACTGTTGGTTGCTTATGGTAAATTCAATGGAATATGTGTAGCTCTGCCCATCCTCCGTGGGGAAATGATTTGACACAGACTTACAGAGTCGATATGTTCCAGGACTTAGTTCACCATAAATATTGCTCCAATCAATTTTAAATTCAATAGCGCCATTGAGGGGGATGGAGTACGGATAATAATCCCAGACATTACCACCATCCTTCTCTGGCATAACCTCCCATCGGTTGTTAGTATGTACTTCTAAATAAAAGTCTGGTCCTGTTATGAGTGTATTAGTAGTGTCACCGCCTGACTGAGCTATATTTAGGGTCATTCCTGTAGTTGTCACATCTGCGGCAGATATGGCAATACCCCAGTCAGGCATAGGATAGATGATTTCACCATTTTCATTCACTTGATATTCAATTACGGTAGTTTGAAGGATTCCAAGAAAATCGTCAATAAGTCCATTGTTTACAGCGAGAACATAACAGGTCCCAACAGATGTCATAAGTACCAAAACAATTGCGACAGAAGATACTACAGTTGAAATTCTACGATATATATCTTGTTTACGCCTCTGCGTGTTCTCATACTCATTCCGTCGAAGAAACACAGTGCTGGCTACTTCGTTACAACTCTTCATAAATAAAGCCCTCCTTACCAAGTTCTGTTTTGAGAGATTGCTTTGCTCGATAAATCAGATTTTCTACCTGACGCTTACTCTTTTTCATTACCTTCGCAGCCTGTTCATTGGTAAAATCCTCGAAATACACAAGGTAAAGAACTTGGGCATAGTCAGAATTGATTTTTCTTAATGCTCTGCGTATTGCTATTTTTCTTTCTTCCTGAAGATACTGCCTTTCCAAGTCATCCTCTGCGATCAGATCACCAGGGATATCGTCTATTGAAACTGTGATCTTACCTCGCATTTTTCTCAGCCAATCCCGAGCAATGTTTCCGGCAATCGCATAAAGCCAGGTTTTGAAAGATGAACCGCGATGAAATGTAGGCTTTCTTGTGACAATCTTCACAAATGTGTCTTCCATCAATTCTTCCGCTATGTAAATGTTATGAGTAAAGCTATCCAGATAGAGAATCAATCCATCCTTATAGTCCCTAATGATTGATACAAAAGCGTTGTCATCACCATCAAGGAAACGGAGGTAGCTACTTGCACCGTTATCCATTGATTTTCTCCTTTCTGAATGGTACTGTTCAGCCCTTTCATTTACTTAGACGGAACAGAAAAGAAATACTCTCATGGAAATAGCAAAAAGAATTATACCACAGAAAACATAATCTTGAAGTAAAGAGACTTTTGTTGCGACGCCTTTACACCCCGATTGACTTTTATGATAAAATATTTGCAGGTAACCCGCAATGAAATCTAAAAAACGTCGAGTAGATGGGTGAAGGGCCCTACAAGAAAGACAGGAGGTGATCGGATGGATGACGAATTGATCGTTCAGCTTTACTGGGACAGATCAGAAAGCGCAATAGCCGAAACTGACCGCAAGTACGGTGCTTACTGCAATAGCATCGCTTACGGTATATTACGCAGCAAAGAAGATGCCGAGGAAAGTGTCAGCGATACATATATGGACGCATGGAACTCCATGCCGCCCCATCGCCCTTCCATTCTGGCCACTTTCCTTGGGAAGATCACTCGCCGGATCTCCATTGATCGTTGGAGATCTATGACCCGCTTGAAGCGGGGCGGCGGTGAAGTAGTGCTTGCATTGGAAGAACTGGAGCAGTGTGTTGCCGGAGGCCATTCACCAGAACAGGTGATTGAGAAAAAGGAACTGGCAATGGCAATCAACCGATTCCTGGATACGCTCCCCATACCGGAACGGCGGGTGTTTTTAGCACGGTACTGGTATATGGATTCCATTCAGGAGATTGCAACGCATTTCAGATTCTCCCAGAGTAAGGTGATGTCGATGTTATTCCGGACCCGGAATAAACTCCGACGACAGCTTGAGAAGGAGGGTTACCTATGAGATCCGATGAATTACTCGATGCCATCGGCGAAGCAAAGGACGAATATGTCCAGGATGTAAGAAAAGGAAAAGTGAGTAAGACGCCCGGCTGGGCAAAGTGGACTTCTGCCATTGCAGCTTGTTTAGTCCTGGCACTCGGCCTGAATATGTTTTTCAACATGGGAGGAAACGCCGGCAGTGGTGGAGACGACGATTTGCATTATATGTACTATGTCGGTCCTGTGCTGCCTCTGACGGTTCAGGGAGATCCCGCTGGAATCACAGCCACAAGAAATGTTGATTACAATTTCTCCGGGTACTATACCCATCAGAACAGTTATGAGGATAATAAAGGCGAAACAGTTTACTACGATAAGTACGACAACAAGGCTTATGTAACAGACAGCTATGTGCTCACAAATGCGTCCGGTGAGGACAAAACGGTCACCTTACTGTATCCTCATATTGGTGATATGAAGGGATGGGAAGCTTATCCTTCCATCACAGTAAATGGCGAAGAAACCATCACCACTATGCATCCCGGTCCCTATTCCGGCAGTTTTGAGGGGGCTTGGGGATCTAACAAACCAGGAACCGTCAACATTGATGCCATTGACTGCTTTGAGGGCTTCCAAGAGTTGCTTTCCACAGATGCTTACATGAATTCTGCATTTGATGAATTCCCTGCACTGGATCAGAAAGTATATGTCTATCAGCTGCACGATTATGTGTACAGCCAAACCACCGAAGATGTAAATCCCACACTTAGCTTTACTTTCTACGTGGATTATGAGAAGACGTCAGTTTTCAGCTATGGCATGAACGGGGCTTCCTGGGATTATGAGTCCGGATACTGTTCTCGCAGAAAGAGCGGCATTGAGTATAGACCCAATGTAGATCCTGAAATGCAGCACCCGGATGCTGGGTATGTAATCCTACTGGGTGAGGATTTGACCTCTTACACCTTGCAGGGTTATAAGGATGGCGGCTGCGATGAAGGAGAAGAGCTGAATGACCTTAGTTGCACAATTACAAGATACGAAACGACTCTGGGAGAAATCATGGATGAACTGCTGGAGGATTTTCTGGGAGATCGAATCCGCCAGATGGATTCGGTGATCACCGGAAAAGTTTCTGTAGATCAGATGCCCCTTAAAGAGCTGTATCTGGGTCTTGCATCTGAGCTGCTTTGCTCCTACGGCATCATTGGTGAAACGCCTGTGGAACGTTACGATACCGGCAGACTGGAGGATATGTTCTCCGGGGCGTGGAGCGATGGCCGTGTGATTTACTTCTCCTTTGATGTAACGATTCCTGCTGGAGGCAGTATCACGGTAGAGGCAGGTATGCCGAAGGATGCCAGCATGGACTATGTTGGAAAAGATAAGGGTAAAGATGGCTTCGATATGGCTACCAAGCTTGGCTCCAATCTGGCCTTCACAGAGCAGACCGCTTCTATTTGCAGATTTGAAGAGATTGAGATCATCGCGCAGAACTTTGGATTTGACTTGGATAACGGTGTAACGAAGGTAACCCTGGATCTGAATCAGGATCATTACTGGATGCAGGTTAGAAAAATTCGCAAAAACTAATCGTTCCATTAACAGTGGCGATCTGGCTTTTCGCCGGATCGCCATTCGTGTCTATAGTTCAGAAAGAGGTGCAACAGATGAAGAAGAAAGTTATTCTAAGTATTTCCATCGTGCTGCTCCTGGCATTGGTTTGTGTTATTGGATTCCTCTCTATTGGCCGCGCAGGTGGCGAAATCGGCTTCGGTGCGATTATTGACAAAGTTGAGGACGGCATAGCATACGCAACCGTAACGGAGCAGAGTACAGGTTTCCTGTCCAAGAAGTTGCCTGAAAAAATCATATTCTCCACCGCAGATTTAGATGTGGAGCATAAAGCTGGGGACATCATCAGTGCATGTTACCTTCGCGGAACAATCGATGGACAGACTGCTCGGGTTGTGAGCATCTCTGTGATTAACGAGCAGAAATAGTGCTGAAAAGCCGCACATAGAATTGTTCGCAAAATTTTTGTTGATTATGTAAATAGTATACAGTAAAATAAGAATAGAGAACACCGTAACGGCGATCTGGCACTTTTAGAGCGCCGGATTGCCGTTACTGCTTTTTTAAGAAAATTACGAGGAGGAAAGCCTATGAAATTCATGTTTGAAACGGAGTATAATCAGAAAGCTCTGTCCGTGATGGCGAAATGTATCCGCAAAACTGCCCGTGCAAAGCACAGCAAACGCAGCCATATTTTCGGATGGATCGTGATTGCACTGGCGCTGCTGCTCTCTTTCTCCTCCGGGGATGAAGGCTTTGTCATTACCTTCAAGACCGTGATTACTTGGATCGCTGCAGCAGTGATGCTGATTGTTCTGCTGTTTGAAGACAAAATCAACGGTTACTTTGCCAGAAAGCGGATGCTCAAAGGTACCGAAAAATCGGTTGCGACCTTTGATGCTGAAAACCAGGATATGTTTGTTTCCCAAACTGAAGTCGGAAAATCTGAGTTCAACTATGATAAGATCGCTATGATTGCGGAAACCGACCGCTACTTTGTTTTCGTGTTCAGCGCGAGCCATGCTCAGGTCTATGATAAGAATAGCCTGTCCGGTGGCACCGTAAACGAGTTTAGAGAGTTCATAACCCAAAAGACCGAGAAGATGGTCGTAAAGGTTAAGTAAGGAGGCATCACTATGGATGAGACTAGTAAAAAAACAAATTGGAAGGTAATAATAGCCGTTGCGCTAGTTGTATTATTGGCAATAAGTTTCTTCAAAATTGCAGAGCTTAGCGATGCTGTGGAAAATCTACAGAGGGAAAATACTTCTCTCTCAAACGGAATACAGGCATTACGTGATGACATTCATTCAATCTATAACAACGTGGATGCAAAGCTTAAAGAACAGGCAAGCCTTATTTCCGGGGTTGATTTTGAAATTGGCGACATCAGCGAAGATATGAAGAGCGTAGAATTGACACTTACTGTTGTCCCCAAGCTGGTGACCGATGATATGGAGGTTTCAATTTCCGTAGATGGTAAGACTGTTCCGTTAACCAAAACTGGTAGCGGTTTTGCGGGATCTGTTGATGTAGGCTTGTTTGTAGACTACAATCAGTGGCCGTTGCTTACAATAAAATCTGCCGAAGGAGCGAAGACGGAATATCTGGACGCTATTGACGTTTCTTATTTGTTCTCCCGTCATTTACCGTCCCTATACGCAGACATGTCAGCATCCTCCTCTCTGAAAAACGGCAACTTGCAGGTTGATGCAGGTTTCTCCATTGAATCCAAACCCGCAAGCAATAATTCTCCAATCACATTTGTCTCTTTCACAATGATTGAAGAAATCAACGGTGAAGAGATCAGCAGAACGGATATTACCGATGAAGTCCGCAAGTCTGGTAACAGTTACAACACCCGGTATGTTAAGTCCTTTGAAATGTCTCAGGAAGACGAACTGAGGATCTATGTAATAGCAGAGGATACTATCGGATACATTCACAAGACCCTAGCTC
Source organism: Faecousia sp. (assembly GCA_045589055.1). Lineage (GTDB taxonomy): Bacteria > Bacillota > Clostridia > Oscillospirales > Oscillospiraceae > Faecousia. Next base: position 19,484 of record JAZNFH010000091.1, read on the forward strand.
ACTTCTGGATCCAATCTGAAGATGGTGCAGTGGCCGAAGCAGTATTCGGCGGAGAGCTTATTTATGACAATAATGGCAATCTGCTCTATGGAGAAAAGGAACTCTGGGGATAAACACGATACAAAGGAGATGTCTTTATGGGACGTAACATAGATTGTTTGCGATGCAGTCGGCAGATGAACCATATTAGAACTGAGAAGCTACAGCTAGGCCAGACAGGCTGGATACTTGGCGACCTTCCAAATCTGTTCGCTGGATCAATGGAGGTCGATATCTACAGTTGTCCGAAGTGCAGAAAGCTTGAATTCTATTTAGCGGAAGATATACAAGAAGAAGGCCTGCCGCAGAAGCAGTGTCCCAAATGCGGTAAGCGTCACGATTTTGATTATCCCAAATGCCCATTCTGTAAATACGACTACAATGCATAAATCATTAGAGTATGTGTTGAATTGCAGATAAATAATAGCCCTGGTGCAAGGTATCTTCCAAGCACCAGGGCTGTATTTCATCTCGTTAATCTGTCTCAGATTCGGGATATTCCACATCAAACACAAAGGTGGCTTCGTATTGTATGTCATCGACAGGATCAAAAACTACATCGATCTGATAGTGAGCAGAGTGATCCTTCAAGGGAAGGAAGAAGTCCTCTCCGTACACTTGCAGTTCCACTTCGGTCTGGGTAGTGGAGTCCCAATCGCTGACTAGGACAGTAATCTCTGCGACCGTCATATCGAATACCAGCTGTGCCTGCACCGGAGCCCAACCGTAGAGGTTAGCAGCCGGACCGCTATGGCTAGTAGATCGTAGCGTTTCTCCGGTTTGGACATTCCATGCATGATAGTAACTCTGTATGGCATCAAGGGGTTCATCCAGTCCATCGGCATCGAAGTGAACACGAAGTTGCGGTGCGCGAAGTCTGATCTGTTCAGCATCAAAATTTAAACAACTGGTCAGAGTTTCCCAGTCCGGTGTGCTGCGCAGATAGTAATACTCTCGGAAGCCGCCACTGTGATAGCGATACAATTCGATAAATTTGTCATAGACCTGTATTTGCATGGTGCCGTTCTTGTCCAGCACGATAGAGATCCGTTGACCTCCAATGTCATTGATCTCGTTGGCGCTACTGAGTTTTTCTATATCAAGTGTGGTGATGTACGTAAAGAGCTTTTCACCATCCCATTCGTGTATTTCGGTATAGCGAGTGTCACCCTCGGGCTGATAATAGACGGATCGGATATCTTCGGCAGTACGATACTCTGTTATTAGTTCAGCAACGGTTCCTCTGTCATTGCTGACAGCAATTGCGCCGTGGGACATCACGCATAGGAACATGGCAACAGCTAACAAAAGGGTTCCCGGCCAACGCTTACGAACAGTCACTACATTTTTTAACCGGTACCGCATTGTTTTCGCTGCGGCAGACAGACAAGTTGTAAATCCCCAGGAATGACCGGCTGTATTTAAGAGAAGCTCCGCGTATTGACGGCGCACCCCTTCGTCCATATCCTCCAGAACGATTTCATCGCAGGAGAGTTCCAGATCATCACTTGCTTTGCGGGTGGCGATCCAAATCAATGGATTGAACCAGCAAAGGGCCTGGCAGAAGGCGAAGAATATCTTATTGTTGACATCACCTCTTTGCAGATGGTGGATCTCATGACGGAATATAAACTGGAGTTCCTGTTGCGTGAACTCTCGATTCGGCAGGACTGTGACGCGGGTCCGTTTTGTGCTACCCATAGATAGTGGTACTGTTACGGCTGCGCTTTTTACCAGTTTGACGGGGAAATAATATTCAAGATTCTTTGATTCGGTGTCAAATAGAGCCAGTATTTCCGTATCCCGAACCGGTATCGAAGCAGACATAACTCTGTGCCGGAAGATGAAATGGGACACAAATTTTCCGGCGAACACAACCACAAAGCCAATGCTCCATATTAGAAACAGGATATCGAGAATGTGCATGGGAATATAGATCACAAAAAGAGGGGCAGGGGTGTTTTGGATAAGGATATGTGCCATCCAGAACATGTACACCGGCAGAATCCACATGGTGGCGCAAGCTCTGGCACTGAAATGTTTACGCAGGATTGGAAGTAGGAAGATTAGTAGCACAAAATAGATGCTGATGATGAACATTACATCCAACGAAAGGGAAAGAAAGCGCTCCACACCACCTTCTTCATCCATTGATACGAAAATGAACAAAATAATCAGCAGAAGCACCGGCAAGAAGGAGGGATCCAACCATATTGCGGTTTCCTTTGTTCTGGGCTTATCACTGCCCCAAATGGTCTCCGGCATCGGAGCACCATGCTCCCATTTCCATGTGCGCCGGAATGCGTAGGCTACAAACCCTGCAAGAAAGAGCGCCCACAAAGCACGAAGGATAATCATAGTGTCCCCCTTTCCAGCATCTCACGAAGTTCGGCCAGTTCCTCCTTCGTTAGTCCACTGTTGCACAAAGCTGCGGCGAATGTAGGAATACTGCCCCCACAGAGTTGGTCAAGAAAACGCTTGCTTTGGGCAGCCAGATAATCTTCCTGGCTTACGCAGGGTGTGTAGTATTTCTTGCGTCGCTTCAGCTCAACGCTCAGGAAGCCTTTGTCTGTCAACCGACTGAGGAAGGTCAAAAGTGTTGTTTCAGCCATTGGATGGGCATCACCCATCTGGTTGCGTATATCATCTTTCGATGCAGGGGGAGTACAGCACCATACCGCCTGCATCACCTCCAATTCTGAGTCAGGAAGCCGTTTGATTGTATCACGCATAAAGTCACCTCCGCTACAAATGTAGTTCTATAATTATTCTACATTTGTGGCTGAAAGTTGTCAATAGAAAATCTGTAAATGCTTTGAAAAACTGCCAATTTGTTTCCGGAGAATGAGTATGGGGAGGAAACACGCCGGTTGTAACATTTTCGTGAACCCTATTGACATTCTTTCTCTACTGGAGTAGAATTATATTAAACCTCTACCGCAGTAGAGAAAAGGAGGCGTTACTATGGATACACCGAAAATCCACGAGAGTGAATATAGATTCTGTCTGATTATGTGGGAGAATGAGCCGATTCGCAGCCCGGAGCTTGTCCGCCTGTGCAAGGAAAGACTTGGCTGGAAGGAGACCACTGCCTATACCGTTATGAAGCGACTGGAGGAGCGAGGTGTCCTGAAGGTAGAGAATAAGATCGTTACTTCTCTGTTCTCCAAGGATCAGATCCAGCAGGCAGAGCTGGACGAATTCATGACCAAGACCTTTGAGGGATCTCTTCCTGCCTTTATTGCAGCTTTTGGTAAGCGGCAGGCTCTGTCCGATAAAGACATCGAGGAGATCCAGCGCATCATCCAAGGATAAGGAGGTGCTGATATGCAAAATGTATTTCTTGAATTGGTCAAACTCAGTTTGATCGGTTCCTTACTCGCTGCTGCAGTTATGCTGGTGCGGCTTGTATTCCGCAAAGCCCCCAAATGGCTGTTCTGCATTCTTTGGGGTGTAGTAGCGCTGCGGCTGATTTGCCCGGTTTCTATTGAGAGCAATGTATCTCTGGTTCCGGATCGATTGGCCACCGGCCAGATCATCACCAATGTAGGTAACGAATACATCGGTGATGTGGATATCATCTACGAAAGCAACGCCGGTTACAGCAATGCCATTGAAGCTGGCAGACAGCCGATCTTCTCGGACGATGGCTATTATGTAGTCACGGAAAAGGATTCTTTAGAGGCACCCAAAACAGTTGGTCAGACGGTATATCCGGTTCTAAGCTGGATCTGGGTAGCCGGCATGATTCTGATGCTGGCCTATACTGCCGTCAGCTATCTTCTGCTGCGAAAAAGAATGGAGGAAGCCACCCAGCTCCGGGATAACATCTGGCAGTGTGAGCAGGTTGATTCGCCATTTGTCTTAGGTTTTATTAAACCGAGGATCTATCTGCCATATGAAATTACCGACGGTGATATGGCGAATGTGATTGCTCACGAGCAGGCTCATATCCAGCGCAAGGATCACTGGTGGAAGCCTATCGGATTCCTTCTGCTAAGCATTCACTGGTTTAAACCGGTACTTTGGCTTGCATACATCCTGCTTTGCCGGGACATTGAAGCAGCCTGCGACGAAAAGGTTATCAAGCATATGGAGAAGGAGGAAATGCGTGCCTACTCCACCGCGCTGCTTCATTGTAGTGTTCACCGCCGCCGGATCGCCGCCTGTCCTCTTGCCTTTGGTGAGGTAGGTGTGAAGGAAAGGATCAAGCGTGTTATGAATTATAAGAAGCCGGCTTTTTGGATCATCATCACCGCTGTTGTTGCTTGTTCCATTG
>JAZNFH010000092.1:0-2963 GCA_045589055.1 Faecousia sp.
GCGTAGCGGAGTCGAAGAATCCGTTCTCCTATAAGAAAATCTTTGTAATTGCAGGGTTTTGAGGATGCGGATCCTTCGACGCGCTTCGCTTGCTCAGGATGACACGGAAATTTGATAGTTGGTGCGCTAAACGATCATTTATCTTATAAACTATGGCTGATTTACCGCACCGGCGAACAGGGGAATGCCGCTGTCTTCAATGACAAAGAGGAATGGCCGGTCCAGCACAAAGTCAATGATCTCTTCCGGAGGCGCGGCAGCACCTGCGCCGGGGAATTCGATGTAGGCCGCGGCCTTTACACCCCGCTCATCGATCTGCACCCGTACTGCCTGGTTGGCGGCGGTGATGAATACCGGCCCGTCAAAGGCTTCGGAGAAGTCTGCCAAACCCAACTGGAACAGGTCGGTGATGCCCATTTTGGAAAAGCCTTCCTTCAGGTTTTGCTGCGACTGAACATCGAATTTGGGAATACTGATATTGACCTTCATATATTTGGTATTTTCCCAGTCGTTATAGGGCGCGGCGATCATATCCAGATATTCGCCGGAAGCCAGAACATCGTCAACAGTCTTGCCTGCGTCCGGCAGAATGAACCACATGCTGCTGCCGTTTTTCAATCCCAGTGACACGGCACCGTAATCCTCTCCCCAGTAGTAGTTCATCTGATAGAGCTTTTTGTTCATAAAGGTGGCTGTGGTGTCACCGGCAGGGGCGTGGAAGGTATCCAATGTGTTATTGACAGCGCTGAATTCATCCTGCCATTTGGCTTGAAAATAGATGGTGGAATAGAGGGCAAGGACAGCTTCCGTCGGCAGCCGGATGCCGTCTACCGCATCTTTTAACAGTCCGCCGGTGTTGTTATTCAGCCACGCCTGAATGTCTTTCAAGGCCCGCTGACCGGAAAGATCCTGCTGGTACACCGAGGCATAGTAGTGATGCGCCAATACATCCATAGGTTCCTGTTGATAGGTCAGTGTTTCATCCAGCCAGAGGGCATTGGCAAGGGTGCAGATCTCATTTCCGTTGTCCTGATAGGCCGTCTCCCACAGAGCACTGACCTGCTGCCGCAAGGAAACCGGATCGGCAGTGCCCAAGGTATCCAGAATCTGCTGCCGGGTCTGTCCGTAAGTCAGCTCCGCCATCATGGCAAGGCCAATGTAGGCGTTAATGGGGGAGTAGAGCCGGTTGCTCTGGGAACCGGAGAGAAATTCGCTGCAGCTGATTTGCAAAAAACCACGCATTTCAGCCAGTGCTTCTGCGCTGACAGCAGCCCTCTGTTCCCGCTCTGCCTCCCAATTTTCTAAATCTGCCAGCCAGCTTTCCCGGTCCTTGTAGTCATCACGGTCTGGGCGCTCCGTGATCCGGGCGGGGGAAGCCATGCTGACAGCCTTGGCAGTAATGGCCATGGGAATATCCACAAACCGGAACACAAGAACCACTGCCAATACCGCGGCAACGGCACCCAGCCATGGGAGCCTCCGCTTCTTTTTCCCAACAGCAGCTTCTGCAATGTGCGAATCACTGACTTCGTTCAGTGCCTGTGCCAGTTTTTCTCGTTTCATAAGTCGTATCCCTCCTTGCAAAGATAGTCCTTCAGTGCGCGCCGCAGGCGGTTCAGCCGAACGGATACTGCGCCTTCCTTCATGCCCATATCCCGTGCAACCGCTTTCACGCTGTCACCGTACCAATACCTGCGCAGGAAAATCACGCGGTTTTCTTTTGTCTGGGTATCGAGGAACCGGTCGATGCTGCGTCCCAGCTCCCGGGCATCCAGCGTTTCCCATACCCGGTCGTCGGGAATACAGCCGGCCAGTTCATCCAGAGAAAGGTCATAGGTGCTGTTTCGGATCTGGGCGGTGGCATCCCGAAGCTTTTTCAATGCAGTGTTGCGGCCGACGCGATAGGTATAGGCGCAAAGGGGATCGGGACGCGCCGGCGGAATGGTATTCCAGAGTGCCAAATAGGTATCATTGACACATTCCTCTGCATCCCGGGAAGAGCAAAGAATATTCATGGCAATGGCATAAAGCCGCTTTCCAAAGCGCTGCGCCAGCGCATCAATGGCGGCTTCTGCCCGGTCAAATAATAATTGAATAATGTGCCGGTCATCCATTTCAGCACCCCCTTCACCTATATACTACCGGTTTGCAAGGCTTATCTTACAATATAATAGCATGTAATCGTGTATAATTCCATGGGCATGTGGCCATACTTTCAGAAAAAGCACAGAAAGGGTGGTTCTATGAAGGTTAGAGATCTGATGACCAACAGCGTTATCGATATCCGTCCGGAGGAATCGGTGTCCGTGGCGGCACGGGCATTGACACATTATAATATCGGTATGCTGCCGGTGCGGGAAACCGATGGTCGTATCTGCGGTGTGGTGACGGACCGGGATATCGTGACCCGCTGTCTGGCGGCAGGCCGGGAGCCTGAGAATACGCAGATCCGGGAGATCATGACACAGCAAGTGCAGTCGGTGCAGCCGGACATGGATGCAGGCGCGGCAGCACACCTCATGGGAAGACAGCAGGTGCGGCGTCTGCCTGTGGTGGAGAGCGGGAAGCTCTGCGGCATGCTCAGCCTGGGAGATCTGGCAAACAATGAAGAAAGTGCTTACGATGCAACCGATGCACTCAGCGAGATTACAAGCAATGTTTCCCGGAGGTAACCCCTAAAAACAGGGGGTTTTACAACAAACAATACCAATTAGAAAAAACAGGAAAATTATTTGAAAAAATTAAAAAAAGGTATTGACAAATCGAACCGGAAGTGTTATCATATGCAAGCTGTCCGATGAACGGCGCCGAGCCGGGAGGTCAGCGAGCACTGTACCTTGTAAATTGAATAACGCAAAGACGAACAAAACACCTTGGACAATTAATGGATTGTTTAAGTTTTCGTGAAAACGAATTAACAGCCAACGAAATTCTTGAGTATATTTGCTAGAGCGAATTACTTG
>JAZNFH010000093.1:0-2130 GCA_045589055.1 Faecousia sp.
TTGCCATTTGATTTTTCCATGCTTTTGCTCCTGATTGATCCATTTTAGGACGGGGAAAGTGGATAATTTCGGATACTGTTTGCAATCCGGATATGTTATTTTACATCATTTACAGGCTTTGGTCAACGAGCAAATGCGCAACGCACCAGTCCAAAGCTGTTGTCTTCATGTTTTAGTTTACATAATTACCAAAAATATACCATGGCAGAATTGGTAAAGAGGTTAAAGCCGTTACATTGCAGCGACTTTAACCTCTCTGATCATCCTTTGTATTCCTGATCCTATATTACGGTTTTTTCTCTGTATAGATTGAATAATGATCGATATACGCCCCCGACTGCGAGCTGGCCAAGCCTTTCCAAAGCTGATCCCAAGTAACCTGATTATCCTGAGTCAGCACATAATGGGTGTACATTCCCGCGTATTTCGTATAGCTGATCGCCAGATTATCCTGCTCATAGCACATCAGATATTCAAATTCTCTGGTATGCTGTTTACCTCCATCATTGAAAGAAAGCGTATAGCGCTTCCCATCAAAACTGAGCTGATATACATTCAAATAAGGATAATCCTGTTTGCAGGCTTCATAATAGTCGGAATCGCATCTTGTGGGATCCAGTGTCTGGTAACGGGCAACTGTCACCGATGCCGCCTTCCCCTTCCGGGTCAGATCGTAAAATGTGTTCCATATATCCTGACCATGGGTAGCTGCGCCATCCTCCATCACCACATAGCCTGCCTTGACTGTATCTTCAAGGGCGGTATCGGAGCACCTCCGGGGAGGACTGTATACGCAAAGCCACTGTCCAGCTGTTTCGGAACGCATCAGCACAACCGCTCTGTCCGGATATTCTTTTAGGGAATATACTTCCCATTCATTGCTTTTCTGAAGAACATCCGGTTCCTTGAATTTGTACAGAAGCTTGTCTGCTGTAACATCTTCCTGTCCATTGTCCGTCAGATCATAGCGGTAGGTTTTTCCGTCAATTGGCAGGAGCAGAATACCGGCATGCAGTCCTCGGAGATTGGTGTCTGTTGGCACCATCACAGTCTGTCTTGCCAGCAGGAACAGACGATGGATGCAGGTATCATCAGAACCGGGGTCATCTTTTTCCGCGTAGTCGTAGTAGCCACAGGCCAGATACAAATCTCCGTTTTTCTGCTGCAGAATATAATACAGTCTGTCCTGATCGTATATCACACGCCACGCCTTTGCGGTATTTTTGCGAATTGCGGAAGCGGATTCTTTGATTAACCACCCGTCACCGCTGTTGCTTGCAAACAGAGCGTCAAAGGTATCTTTTGTAATGGTTATTTCACTGATTTTCCCCAGATCAATCCAATTGGGCTTCTCAGAAAACTCCCCCGTTGAAAAGAGATGACCCGCTTCATCCATCCGATACTCCGGTGTATTCACCTGCGGTGTCATAGCAAAGCTGAAATAAGGCGCTTCGTAAACCACCTGCGCAACGCCGTAAGGCTCACCGGCAGCCCACACGGTATCCTGATTGCCGGCCACAGCAACCGGATCTGTCAGAAAGCACACTGCCACTACCGCGCAAAGAAGCAGCGCAGCAATCATCACCCAAAATGCAGGCTTGCGGTAATTCATAATGGATTTGACCCGGGCTTTTACGCCCACTTCTCCAAAGGCCAGCGGGCAGGCCGCAATACTGCGGCGGTTCACACTGCAGGCCACCAACGCCTCCGTATAGCCGGCCTTTGTTTCGTTGTCCATTTCCCGGATGACCTTTTCATCGCAAGCCAGTTCGATATCTCGGCACAGCAGGATATATCCAATCCAAACCAGCGGATTAAACCAGTGGATTGCCAGAAGCAAAAATCCCAATGGCTTCCACCAATGGTCTTTCCGGCGGATGTGGGACTGCTCATGGGCAATGACATGCTCCAGATTTTGACTGTCCAGCCGGAAGGGCAGATAGATCTTCGGCTTGAGGATACCCAGCACAAAGGGAGAGTCCACATTCTCGCTCTGATAGATATTCTCTTTGCGCAGCACAGCGGTGGCGACCTTGCGCCGCAGCAGAATATAGCTGACTGCCGTATAAACCAGCATAGCTGCAATACCCAAAAGCCAGAGATTTCCCCAAACCGGAATCCAAATCTGCA
>JAZNFH010000094.1:0-13461 GCA_045589055.1 Faecousia sp.
GTCCTCCGGACCGCAGCGTACCGGCTCCCGGCAATTATCTGACATGGTAATACCTCCCGATTCAAATTCGTTGGCAATAAGCTGACACGCTTATAGGACAGTTTATGCAACAAATCCCGGTCTGTGCAGGAGAATCCGCTGTCTGTTCTATGGGCTGCGTATTTGCTATACGGAAGAGTTTCCAAAATTGCCTGCAACGAATAAATAATCACCCCATGTAAAAATCGTGCAGTACCTTCTTTGGTATTGCACGATTTTATTATTGCTCCCGGGTCTCCCAAAACTGGCGGAAAGCCGTGGGAAGTGCTGCCTCTTTCTCAATTTCTTCCGGGGTCAGCCAATGATAACTGCCCTTTGGCTCTGACACCTCCAGATAATACCCACGCATATCCCACACCACATGGGTAAAGATATGCTGCCGCTCCAATGACCGCAGGATCTGTCTGGGTGGAAGCCCCATTTTCTCAGCAGCATCCAAAGCCTGCTGCACGTCCAGTTTCCCCCTCAAGTTGGGAAATTGCCACAGCCCAGCCAAAAGGCCCCGATTCCCCCGTTTTTCCACTGCGTACCGGCCATTGCAGGAGAGGACAAACACCGTCCATTCCTCTGACCGCCGTTCTTTCTTTGGCTGCTTTACCGGCAAATTCTCTGCCGTACCGTTTCGATGACCTAAGCAAAATTTCTTGCAGGGACAGCTTTCACAGTCCGGTTTCCGGTTCGGGCCGCAGACCGTGGCGCCCAATTCCATCAGCGCCTGTGTAAAATCCCCGGCTTGCGCGGGATAAACTTCCGTGAGGGACTCCCGCACCTGCTTTTTATACACAGGGAGGTCAATGGGTGTTTGATCATCCGTGATTCTGGCAATTACACGCAGAACATTTCCGTCCACCGCCGGAGTCTGCAAACCAAAGCAGATGGAGCAAATAGCGCCGGCGGTATATTCCCCGATTCCCGGCAGGGCCAAAATGTTGCTGTAATCCTGTGGAAAAACACCGTTATATTTGTCAACGATCACCTGCGCAGCCTTTTTCAGATTCCGCACACGGCTGTAATATCCCAGTCCCTCCCAGAGCTTATAGAGCAAATCATCATCCGCAGCAGCCAGTGCCGCCACTGTGGGCAATGCGGCAAGAAACCTCGTATAATAGCCTTTCACAGCCTCCACCCGGGTTTGCTGCAGCATGATCTCCGACAGCCATACATGGTACGGTAGGTTATCTTTCCTCCACGGAAGATCCCGTTTATTTTCTTGATACCATGGCAGCAGAGTACCGGGTAGTTTTGCAAGTATGCCTTTCATGGATTCACCTCGTTTTTATTATTGTACAACAAGAAAACCATGTGTGTCAACGGACCATACAACAATCTATTTTTTGACAAGGACTGTAGTATCTGGTATACTATGTGTAATCGTTAGGGGGAATCTCCATGAAAAAATTATTAATCTGGATACTATCTGTTATCTTACTGTTTTCTCTTGCTATAAGTGTCAACGCCGACGAGCCTGAACAGGCAACAGACATCAGCAGCGGAACAACCTTCTCGGGAACCGGTTATGCCAGTTTCAGTTTCTTAATCGACAAAGATGACCTCAGCTACCGTAGATCCAACGGCAATGCAGCCATTACACTGGAAAATCCTGCCGGAATCGGTTCTTTGTATCTGATATTTGACTACGAATACGGTGAATATGCCATTCGTGACAACAACAGTGAAAAAGTGATCAGCGCTGGTACATATGGGTTCCTCCACGAATTTGCGGATTTGGAATCAGGCTTCGGGTATGCGCCCACTTCCATAACGGTGGATTTTGCCAACGGTGGCGTGCAGTTAAGTGAGATTTATGTTTTCTCCACAGGAGAAACGCCCAGCTTTGTCCAAAAGTGGGAACCGCCTTTGGACGGCAAGGCCGATATTCTGGTAATGCCCACTCATGGCGATGACGACCAACTGTTTTTTGCAGGTCTTTTCCCATACTATGCCGGTGAGTTGGACTGTGCAGTGCAGGTTGCGTACCTTACAGACCACCGCTGCTATACCAATGTGCGTATCCACGAAATAATCAACGGTCTTTGGGTCTCCGGTGTTGAGAATTATCCTGTTTTTGCTTCCCGTCTGGACTTCATGACGCCCGGCAACGGGCTGAAAGATGCCTATGATCTCTATGCCAAGTACGGTATATCAAAAGATCAGCTGATCGGTTTTGCGGTAGAGCAATTCCGCAGATTTAAACCGCAGGTGGTTGTAGGACATGACATCAATGGCGAATATGGTCACGCTATGCATAAGGTCTACGCGGATATCATCATGAAAGGCATTGAGATTTCTAATAATCCGGAAAGCTACCCAGAGTCAGCGCAAAAATACGGCCTTTGGGATGTTCCCAAGACCTACCTGCATCTTCTGGAGGATAACCCCATTGCGCTTAACTATGATATTGCGTTGGATCATTTTAATGGACTTACGGCTTTCCAAGTAACCCAAAAATATGGTCTGCCCTGTCATGTATCTCAAAAATATTACAGCACCTTCTCCCTTTGGTACACCGACCTCGAAGGGGAGCTTACAAAGGCAACAGATATCAAAGTGTATAGTCCGTGTAAGTTCGGTCTATACCGCAGCACCATCGGCCCGGATGTAAAGAAAAATGATTTTCTGGAAAATATCATTACTTACGAAGAACAGATCCGTCTGGAACAGGAACGGTTGGAGCAGGAACGGTTGGAGCAGGAACGGTTAGAACAGGAGCGCCTTGAACAGGAACGACTGGAACAAGAGCGGCTTGAAAAAGAACGGTTAGAACAGGAACGCCTTGAAAAAGAACGGTTAGAGAAGGAGCGGCTTGAAAAGGAACGATTGGAAAAGCAGCGGCAGGAGCAGTTGGCTGCGGAAGCCAAGAGAGTGCGTCTGATGACCGCCGTGAGTGTGTCCGGCATTCTTGTTACTCTGCTCATCATCATTCTCATTTTCCGGAAACAGTCGAAAAAAAAGCGTCCCGGAAAGTATGCGAAAAAATTTTAAAAATAATAAAAAAAGTGCTTGCATTTTCTGATAAGATGTGCTAATATACTTTGGCACGTCACAGGACGCATGCACGCGGCAATAGCTCAGTTGGATAGAGTGACTGACTACGAATCAGTAGGTCGGGGGTTCGAGTCCCTTTTGCCGTACCAAAAAACCAGATACCCATCCGGGTATCTGGTTTTTTGTATGCTAAGGGACTCGAAAGGGCGGCACCAGTGCGCACACTGGTGTAAAAACATGCCGGTGGCATTTTTTTAGCCCGTGGGAGAGTCCATGAATGGATGACTGCAGGCAGAATGCCTGTTGGCAGCCATTCATCCTCCAACGAAAAATTGCAAACGAGTCCCTTTTGCCACCCTACCGTTCCATGTTTAATCTCATTCTTTACCTATTCCCTAATCATGCTATAATACTTTCTATAAAGATTGTACAGGGAGTAAACTATGTGTTTTATCTGTGGAGAACTTGCCGGCTATATACAGGACTACACAAAGGAACAAATGCTGATGGTGGAAGAAATCCAGCTAAAAAAACAATATCAGCGGACACCCTTGTTTTATACTTTCTGCAAATATTTAACATCGGTTATACCAGATAACTTACAACCGGTTGAGGCTTACGCAGATAGACGAAGCACAAATTATCCGCCTAATGAAATAGCTGGATAAGCAAATCTGTGAGCCGGAATCTGTATCCCAAAAACCGGCGGCTGCCGGAAGCATATATTCGATTCTGCGGACAGTCTGCCGATGCCATTCTTGCCACCTCTGGTCTGAGCGAATCGAAATAGCGCGACATTTTCCTATCTTCCCTCTTGTTTTTTTGTCAAGCAGCGGTTATAATACACGGAGATTGAAATAGGAGGTCATATTATGGCTGTTAAGATTGAAAAAGAAACCATTATCGGTGATGTTCTGGACATTGCACCCCATGCTGCTCCTCTGTTCTTCGCCATCGGCATGCATTGCCTCGGCTGTCCCTCTTCCCGGGGTGAGACCGTTGAGGAAGCCTGCATGGTTCATGGCATTGACTGTGATGCATTCCTGACCCAGCTGAACCACTTCCTGGAAGCCTACGAGGCTGATCAGGCAGAGAAAAACTGATCCTGATTGCCGCCGGGATATATCCGGCGGCAATTTTTATGGAGGCATATATGAAAGTACCCTTATCTCAGAGGCTTCAAGCCTGCTGCAATTTTATAGTACCCGGTGACCGGGTGACAGATATCGGCACCGATCATGGATATCTGGGTATCTGGCTGCTGCAGCAAGGAATTGCCAGTTCTGTGATTGCCGCGGATATTGTCCCCGGCCCGCTCTCTGCAGCCAAAGCCAATGCAGAAAAATACGAGATCTGCAATAGGATGGAATTTTATCTTTCTGATGGTCTGCAGTCTGTCCCCCGGGATTTCAGTGTCATGGTATGTGCCGGCATGGGTGGAGACACCATGGTTTCTATCCTGTCTGCCGCTCCGTGGATGCAAGATTCCCGATACCGCATGGTTTTGCAATGCCAATCCAAAACGCCTTTGCTTCGCAAATACCTTTCAGACAACGGATGGCGGATCACTGAGGAAAGCACATTAAAAGACGGCCGGTTCCTATACACTGTTATGGAAGTGTACTATCAGCCGGATTATCCCAGGCTGAGCCCCGGAGAATGCTACTTCCCTCCTGCGCTGCTGGAAAATCCATCGAAATACACCGCAGCATATTACCGCCGTGTAATAGAAGGACTACGCATCACCACAACACACCAAGCTGATTCTGACAAGAACCGTATACTGGAAGAATTGATCGCTCTGGCAGAAACGCCGGCGCTGGCATGGCTGAAGGAGGAATCTCAATGACTACCGTAAACGACATTCTAAAGGCAGTAGAGCAATTTGCCCCCCCTTACATGAAAGAAAGCTGGGACAATGTGGGTCTTCTGTGCGGCGATCCCGATCAAGAGGTCAAGAAGGTTCTTGTGGCGCTGGATCCCTTTGAGCATGTCTGCCGGGAAGCAAAGGATCTGGGTGCTGATCTAATCGTTACCCATCATCCCTTGATTTTCCAGGCATCTAAGTCTGTTACCACCCAAACCAGTGTTGGCAGAAGCATTCTCTACCTGTGCCGTCACGGTATCAGCGCCATCAATGCCCATACCAATCTGGACTGCTCCCCCGGTGGTGTTAATGATGTTCTGGCACAAATTTTGGAATTGCAGGATATTTCCGTCATGCAGCCCAGTGGTATCGACGAAGACGGGAATCCTTGGGGACTATTGCGGGTCGGCAGCTTCTCAGCAGATCTTCTCCCCTTCTTAGATCATGTAAAAGCCAAACTCGGTACACCGGCACTGCGGTATGCCGACGGTGGACGGCCTGTTCACAAAGTTGCCGTAGGCGGTGGTTCCTGCGGCGGAGCGCTGGTCGATGCGTTCCATGCAGGCTGTGATACCTTTGTTACTGCCGATGTGAAATACAATCAATTCTGGGATGCGCAAGATCTGGGTATGAATCTGATCGATGCCGGTCACTTCTACACAGAAAACCCGGTGGTGGCAGTACTTGCAAACATAATTGCAAAGGCCTTCCCGAATATTAAAGTAAATATTTCCAAAACACACACAGATTGCATGAAATTCTATTGATTTTTGCGAAAACAGGTGCTAAAATAGATAGGCTAATTTTTATACTACCTTGAAGGGAAGAAATAGATATGTCCGGACATTCCAAATGGCATAACATTCAAAAGACCAAAGGCGCACAGGACGCCAAGCGCGCTGCTGCCTTTACTAAAATCGCAAAAGAACTGATCGTTGCCGTCAAGGAAGGCGGCGGCATTACCGACCCTGCCAACAATTCCCGTCTGGCTACGGTTATCACCAAGGCTAAGGCCGCCAACATGCCCAACGACAACATTAAGCGCTGCCTGGAAAAGGCTGCCGGCGCCGGCGGCGGTGACAGCTACGAAAGCATCACCTACGAAGGCTACGGTCCCGGCGGGGTTGCCGTTATCGTAGAGACCATGGCTGGCAACCGTAACCGTACCGCAGGCTCTATGCGTCACCACTTCGATAAGTTCGGTGGTAATCTGGGTGCTTCCGGCTGTGTCAGCTGGAGCTTCGACAAGAAGGGCGTACTGGTCATCGACAATGAGGATGGCGACTATGACGAGGAAGAAGTCATGATGGATGCCATGGATGCCGGTGCCGATGATTTCGAAGCCGAAGAGGATTGCTTCACCATCTACACCATGCCCGATGATTTCAACGATGTGGTTGCAAATCTGAGCAAGTACACCTTTGCTTCCGCTCAGATTGAAATGGTTCCCCAGAACTACCAGAAGTTGGATAACGAAGAGCATATCAAGCTGATGGAAAAGCTCATTGAAATCATGGAAGATGATGACGATGTGCAGAATATCTGGCACAACTGGGATCAGGAATAATCTCACAAATTAAAAAATCATAACCACCGGCCGTGTTAAGTTGTAAGACAAATGTAGACACATGGAAAACCACCATGTAGTTTACCTTTATCTTACAACTTCACCGTGCTGGTGGTTTTCTTTATACAACAAACGGGCGGTTGCAAGCCTTCGCATGCAACCGCCCATGTATATTCTACTCTTCCGTCGCCGGAGGGCTGTTTTTCTTGATTTTCCGCATTGCCAATTTAACCGCAATGAGTGTAATCACAACAGCACCGCCGATGGGAATCAAATATGGCAGCGAAGTAATGAGAAATACAAACACCGCTTCTGCGCCGTCGCACAAATTCCGCCAATTCTCGGAGATTCCGCTTCCGATTTTTTGCCAGACAGATTGCTCTTCTACCGCAGTGTATTCCTGCACTTCTGTTACAGTCAACTGAACCGTAGCATAATCCACCATATTGTCAAAAATCCGCATCTGGCTGGTTACTTCCTCCAGTTCTGTACGAACATTTGTCAAGCGTTCTTCGATCAACAGTAAATCGGTCATATTCTCCGCTTTTGCAAGCAGCTCCAACAGCCGCTGCTGCTCTGTTTCCAAGGCAGTTATTCTACTCTGCGTTGCAACATAGCGCAGTGTAATATCATCCGCGCTTTCCGTAAGAAATACAACATTGGTTTTACCGCTGATATGTTCAATAAATGCATCCAGCATATCCGCCGGAATACGAATGGTCAAGTCTGCGTGGCGGTAGCGGCGTGTTGCCGTGGTACTTCCATTCCGCACGGATCGCTTCTCGATATATCCCTCCAGGGAAGCAACTCTGCTGTTTAATTCCGCAAGCAGAGCATCCAAATCATTTGTTTCCGCCTCTACAGTCATCTTCCTCACAAGTTTTTGATTTGAGACAACTGTGCCTGCTTGGGTTTTATTTTGCTGAAGCAGGGCATCGTCGGCAGATTCGCCAGGCGTTCCATAGATGCTGTCATATAAGATTCCCGCATCGGCATTACCCATGGACTCTGCTTTTGCGTTTGCACTGCATCCGGCAATGCCCGCCAGAACGGTAACCACCAGCAAAAATGCTGCTATGCGTTTTCCTTTCATATTCATTCCTCCTTGCTTTTGTCTTTATACCCCAATAGTCGTAAAACAGCAGAGAACCGTTACAAAGATTTTCCAAAATCGTAAAAAAGAGGACAGCTGTGCTGTCCTCTCCATCTTATTTTTGATTAATCAAAGTCTTAATTGCTTCCATTTCTGCAGGTTGAATATCCGGTCGCTGCAGAAGCGCTGAAATTAGACCAACAATCTCCGGCTTATAGCGATGGGAAAATATGGTTTCTGCAAAATACTGTTCCCGTGTCATGGTGGGAACAAAGGTACGGCCATAGGTTTTACTCCGTTTCACAAACCCCGCTTCCTGAATGATCTGTTTTTGAAGCAGGCCATTGAGCAAAATATGGATAGAACTATCCTTCCATGACTTGTCCGCAGAACGCATCAGAAGGTCTGAACGGGACAGCGGCTCCCGAGCCCCCCAGAGAACATCCATGATCTCCATTTCACTTCTCGTTAATTCCAAGACCTCACCTCCCAAAAGATGGACTCATTATAAAGTCATTGGAACATTTTGTCAATTCTGTATTTGTAAAAAAAGGAAGCCTTTTATTCTTTCTTTTTATTCATTTTTTCTATTTATCTAGCATTTCGACAACTTTCAATTATGATTTAAGATACAATTTTTACCATATTGGTCAAACCGGCTCTGATCGGTTTAAAATCTGATCAGAGCCGGTTTTATTATTCCATTATGGATTCCGCCAAAATCTGCCGGTTTTTTTTCATGTCCGCAACAATAACAGACATCCCCCGTATGCTTGCAAACTGATAAGTGCCTTCCGCTGGGATATATTGGTTCTTTATCTGCAGCCCGGAAAGCATTGGAAATCCGGTAACCGCCAATTCCATGATCTGTCCATTTGACATATCTGTGGTAATCAGTTGCAGTATCCCTTCCAGCAGGCTGTGCATCTGTGCAACATTCAGATCCTTACACTTTGACAGCAACGCAGCTAACACAGTACGCTGCCGGTTGGTGCGGCCAAAGTCTGTACCAATGTAGCGGATTCGTGAATATGCCAAGGCTTGCTGACCGTTCAAATGGTTCGTTCCCTCTTTCAACATAAAACCATGATATCGGTGCAAATGAGCCACCTCAGCTCTGGTCAGAGAAATATCCACACCGCCCATTAAATCAATAATCTTCTCAAATTGTGAAAAATCCACTTCTACACAGCCATCCACATGAATGCCAAAATTATGCTTGAGGGTTTTTTTAAGCAGTTCCATCCCGCCCAGTGCGTAGGGTACATTCAGGCGATTATCCTGATAACCCGGAATCTGTACATACAAATCCCGCAAAAAGGATGTCATCGTCAGTGTTTTCTTTTCCGTGTTCAGTGTACAAAGGATCATTGCATCGGACCGTTGGCGACCCTGACCGGGTCTGCGATCCTGTCCGATCAGCAGAATATTGAGAAGATGCGCTTCCTCTAAAACTTCGACTGGTTCCGTGGACCAAGTGATATCCGTTGGATCAATGACCGGGCCGGTAAAGCTCCCATCCTCCGGATCTGTCTGATTCTCAATTTCATGAATTTCAGAGGAAGAGAGTGTTTCCTGCATCTCAGGCTGTTTTGCAATCAAGCCAAGCAGTCTTTCAATATATACATACGCAAAAACCAAGCCCACCAGGATCAGCGCCAGGAGGACACATAGAATTTTCAATGCAAGTCTTTTGCCCATAGATAATTAGCCGTCCAGAGCATCAGCAATCAGCTTGCGGTTGGCTTCAAAGTCCTTGATAAAAATGCAGTCAACAATGTTCTGGTCTTTCACATCTCCGTAATAGTAGGTTCCCTCCGAAGGGATATGTTGAGATACGATCTTCAGGTCCTTCAGCAACGGTGCAAGTTCCATTGCATACTTCATGATTTCCGCATCCGTCATGTCCGTCGTAATCATCTGCAGCACAGCAGTCAGTGCGTCCGTTATCTGACCGAGGCTGGCATTCCGGAACTGGTTGACAATAGCAGTCACAACATTTCTCTGACGGTTGGTACGATTAAAATCAGAGTCAATGTACCGAATCCGGGCATACGCAAGGGCTTCCTCTCCGTTTAAACGGTTCATTCCGGATCTGACACCAAAGTCATAGTCAGTATTCATGTCTTTTGCTTCAGCACCTGTCAGTTCAATATCCACGCCGCCAAGCAGGTCAATGATCTTGGTAAATTGGGAGAAATCAACCTCCACATTACCATCAACCTTTACGCCAAAATTCACTTCCAGCGTATCATCAATCATTTTAAAACCACCAACAGGATATGCAACATTCAGCTTGTCATTCCGGTAATGCCCCGGGATTTTCACATATATATCCCGAAGGAAGGATGTCATCGTCAAGGTCTTCGTTTCCTTATTAATGCTGCAAAGCATCATTACATCGGTTAAGCTGTTTCTTGTACCGCCCCGACGGTCCTGGCCAAGCAGAAGAATATTCACAACTTCCTCATTTTTCACAACCTGTGCATCTTCTGTGGGCATCGTCACATCGGAAGCATTGAATGCAGGTCCGGTAAAGTCCTCGCCTCTGGTTTCCGACGGTTGCAGCAACTGCGCAATATCGGAGGAAGACAGCGTCTCCTGTCCATTGGGCACACGGTTAATACTGCCCAGCAGCCGATCCATGAATACAGCGGCAATAACAATCAGAACCAGGACAATGGCAAGAACTACGCAGGTAATGGTCAGCGCTACGCGCCTCCAGGAAATCTTTTTATCATCGTTTTTCATAATACACCTCTATGTATTCTAATCATTCAGACAATCAATTGTAACGGAACCCCTTCTACAACGCGATATTATACAACACTTGAATCAGAAATTCTAGTGCTAATATTCCTATAAAAATATGTTTTTTTCGACAAAAGCTGTATAATTCCACCATTTTATAAATACAATTTCATCCATCTGCTTGTATACTGCAATGCAACAAATCCGATCAAACGACCGTGGTCTGCCCACAAGCAGGCAGACCACAAATCATGAACAGATTATTTGTATAAGTCAAGATCAACCGGGAGGGATCGTCCCTTCCTGCCCACTCACAGGCTTTTCATCCAGCGTGATTTTTAATTCCATTGCCCGGCCTCCACGGTATACCGTTATTACGGTTCCCTCACCTGCTTCAAAGCTGCGCAGTGCCCGGGTAAGATCATTGACCGTTTTAATCACGGTACCCCCAAGCTTTGTAATAATATCCTTCGGCTGAATTCCTGCACGGTCTGCAGCATGACCTTTCTCCACCTGTTGGACATATGCGCCCACAGGCATACCGTAATAGTTGGCTGCGTCCGGATCCATATCGCTGACGCTGACACCCAAATAGGCACCCGTTGCATACCCGTAAGTCGCCAAATCAGACAGGAGGTCGCTTACATCGTCAATGGGGATTGCAAAGCCAACACCCTCAATAGAAGCACCACCACCGGAGGTTCCGGAGTATTTGGCTGTTGTAATACCAATGACTTCACCACGCATGTTGAACAGCGGGCCGCCGGAATTACCGGAGTTGATTGCTGCGTCCGTCTGGAGCATATTAATAGCAAATCCATCTGTATTAACATCCCGCTCCTTCGCGCTGACATAGCCGACGGTGAGCGTGGATGTCAGTTCTCCCAGGGGATTACCGATTGCCACTACCTGATCGCCAACGATCAATTCATCGCTGCTTCCCAGCTTTGCGGCCTGCAAGCCCGCTGCTTCCACCTTTAGCAATGCCACATCATTCGTCTTATCCGAACCAATGAGTCTGGCTTCGTATTCTGTTCCATCATAGGTGACAACGCGGAGCGTACCGTTACCATCCACCACATGGTGGTTGGTGACCACATAGCCGTCTTCTGTCAGGATAAAGCCGGAACCGGAAGACACACCAACACTGGTCTGACCGTTATACTTTGCGGTAACCTCATTTTGAATCAGCACAACGGAGTTGACATTCATGGCATAAACCTGAGCCGGTGTCAAGGCGCCCTCATAAGACACCGTGCTGCCGGGAAGATACACACCTGCGCTGACACCTTTCAGCTTCTTCTCCAGCTCTTCAATGCGGTCTTCAAAGGACTCCTCAAGGCTTTCCACACGCGCTTCCCACAGGTCGTTGACTACGATACCGGTAGCAGCGCAGGCACCGGCAACAAGAGCAAGCGCAAGAATCGCGCAGACAGCTTTTTTCCAAAAACCACCCTTCTTTCCCTTGGCAGCCTTTACACGAACCGGTTCTTGCACCGGCTGATTCATTACATAGGGAGAGTCCGCATACGGAGAAACCTTTTTTGCAGGCCTCGGTTCTTCCATAACCACTTCATCTGTTTCTTCAGGCGTGTTCTCACTTTCTTGTGCAACAGGTTCCTGCTCAGTCTGTGCAGCGTCCTCAAAAGTTACTTCCTTTTCCTCTTCGGGATTCTGGTTCTCGTGGATGTCCATTCTATGTCCTCCATTTCCGTTCTGTCTGGTAACAACATACATTCCAAGTATGAAAAAAGTATGTACGATATCTCAACGAAATTTGAATTAATCTGTAAAAGTGTTTTGTTTCAATAACATTTTCATGATACTCACTTTTTTCGCAACCGTCAAGCATTTCTTATAAAAAGGCGGCGGTCAAACCCGCCGCCCCGCAGATTACTTTTTACGGAAGGACTTGCAGTCAGTGCACTGATCCATGGCAGGATTCTCCTCATGGGTTCCTACCAGAATCCGCTCCAGAGAGCAGTAGTTTGCATCCTCACAGTGATGGACGCACTGGGAAACAGTGCATTCAATGCATTTGTTGGCATGGCAGCTCATATTCATTTCCTCCTTTTTGTAGATTCGAAGCTAGTATTTGCGTGAAAACGCAAAATATGAAGGAAATGATTTCCATTTTTTCTCCCATAGCTGTCTTTTTTTGCGCGGGGAATTGACTTTTTAAGTACAGCTTTGTATAATAACTCGGGAGAATTTGAATCTCCGTAATTTATATCCAAGGACGAACAACCGTCTTTTGAAAGAAAGGAAAATTTGCCATGATTTATAGTGCAGAAGTACAGCATATGTGCTCCGTCGGTAAGGGCGCTTACCATGGCCCCGCTCCCATTCCCGAAGAGGGCAAGTGGGTACAGGCCAAGCAGATCTCCGACATCAGTGGTTTCACCCACGGTATCGGCTGGTGTGCTCCCCAGCAGGGCTGCTGCAAACTGACCCTGAATGTTAAGGAAGGCATCATCGAAGAAGCTCTGGTTGAGACTCTGGGCTGCTCCGGCATGACCCACTCCGCAGCTATGGCTTCCGAGATTCTGATCGGCAAGACCATTCTGGAAGCACTGAACACCGACCTGGTGTGCGATGCTATTAACACCGCTATGCGTGAACTGTTCCTGCAGATCGTTTACGGCCGTACCCAGTCCGCATTCTGCGAGGACGGTCTGGCTGTTGGCGCTTCCCTGGAAGACCTGGGCAAGGGCCTGCGCTCTCAGGTTGGTACCATGTTCGCAACCAAGGCTAAGGGTCCCCGTTACCTGGAGATGGCTGAGGGTTACGTTACCCGCATTGCTCTGGACGAGGAAGACCTGATCACCGGTTACGAGTTCATCAACCTGGGCAAGATGATGGACTTCATCAAGAAGGGCGACGATGCTAACGAGGCTCTGAAGAAGGCTAAGGGTTCCTACGGCCGCTTCGCAGATGCCGCTAAGTACATCGACCCCCGCCACGAATAAGAGGAGGACGCGACAATGGCTCTGTTTGAAGGTTACGAAAGAAAAATCGACAAGATCAACGGCGTCCTGGCTCAGTACGGTCTGGAGTCCGTTGAAGGCTGCCGTGAGCTGTGCAAGGAAGCCGGCTTCGATCCCTATGAGATCGTTAAGGGCATTCAGCCCATCGCATTCGAAGACGCTGCATGGTCCT
>JAZNFH010000095.1:0-6406 GCA_045589055.1 Faecousia sp.
GGGTGTTGGAGTTGATCGTAACGGTGGAACCCAGGGAGCTGGTGATCAGATAGTAGCCATAGGGCAGATCCTCGAACTCTACGGTCTCGGAAGTAGCTACAATGAGATCAGCTGCGGTATCGTAGGTGTCGCCAGCAACCATATCAGACAGGTACTTGGTCAGCGCGGAATCGTTGACACCTTCCTTCTTGGTTACAGCACCGGTAGTGGGGTTGTAAGCAAAATAGGGGTTGGGTGTTGCTGCTTCGAACAAGGGTGCGAAGAACTGGCTGTTTTCTTGGATGGAGTAAGCAACAGCCTCTGCAGAAGTACCATCAGTATTTGCCTTCATGGTTGCGTCAAAGATCTTATACACGCGGTAGGTCTGACCAATGGTTGCGTTGGTGATGGTGATGGAGCCGGTGCTTTCGGTTGCAAAAGCAGTAATACCGAGAGAAAGAACCATTGCCAGCACCATAAGGATGGATAGAAACTTTTTCATGATGTATTTCCTTTCTTAAAATAATTTTTCAATAGAATTGGAATCAGTCAGGCGCTTAATCTTACGCCAAGTGCGGAGGCCTAATGCTTTGACCTCCTTCCGTATCTGCACCTCAAGCTGAATCCATATACAAATGGGCCAAGTATAAATACCAGTCCGCATAGTATATAAATGGGGATTCCGATACCGCCGGTACCGGGCAACTCAAAAGAGCCTGTCCAACGGTATGTGTTCGTAATGGTGGTTTCATAAGTAGGAATGTCACCGCCGGTAGCGGTAATTGGTCCATAGATCGGAATCCAGTCCATATTGTCCCAGCTTTCCACCACCGTATACACAATGGGGTTATCCTCTTCGTCCAGATAGGGCAGGCCGTTGAAGATCGCCGTCCAGTTGCTCTTCAGGCTTACAGTTTCTGTTCGTCCTGTGTCCACCCCGTTTGCCAGCAGCCGGATAGTTACCTGCTCTTTTTCATAGAAGGCGGCATCTCCAGCGGGGTAATCCCACCGCTTGGTGACCTTCAAAGAGGTCTCTGTGGACAGGGGCGTGTTAGTAATGGCAAAGCCGTAGCCGTCGATCTCCAGGGTAGTGGTGGTGACGGTCTTGGTGATCAGATTTACTGTCAGCGCTGCATTGGTTTGGGACTTTGCATCGATATAGCCCTTGTTATTCAGGGTCGTAGTGAGGTAATAGGATGTTCTGCCGGATTTATAGGCCAGGCGGAAGCCATTTCCCTGCTCTGTAGGCGTCAGGTTCTGGCTGCTGGAAGAGTTGGTGGTCACATTAAAGTACCGGGTGCTGCCGGAGCCATAATAGTTCAGGCTTTGTCCGGCTTGGTTTGTGAGCTTTACCACACCGGAGCTGACCGTTGCCTTCCAAAGAGCCAAGGGGGAATTCTTTGCGGTGGCTTCATCCACAAATTGCAAGGTGTCCTTGCCTTCGGCTACAGCAGAAAGGCAACCATTTTTGGTCTTTAGAATATAGGTTTCACCGTTAGTGAATCTTGTGGATTCCTGCCAGGTCACTTCTGTGTAAGTACCGCTTTCCAGCTCCTGGATCTGATTCATGTAGCCGGGAATGTAGGCTTCCGATACGCCGTATTGTACCGGAACATCACTTTCCGTCATGGTTTCAGCATCCAGAAGATATTTGGGCAGATTTGTCCAGGTGTATTTCCAGTCGTTTTCCTCACTGAGGCTTATCTCGCGAAGTCTGCGGACTGTGCCGTCAGGATCGGTAACATTCAAGTAAACCGTTACCGCATCTGCGGTATGATCCTCTGAATCGTTCCATCGTTTTTCCACATATACGGAGGTGGTCTGGGTGACCCAATCCCGGGCGTTGGTGATCACAATGTAGGCTGCCTGATTTTCTTCATCGATCCGGAAGCCGTGGATGGTAAAGCCATGGGAAACAGATTCTTTATTACCGTTTTGATCTGTGCCCTCCAGAATTGTGGCGCTATGGGAGTTCAGACCGTTTTTATCCAGAGTCAGCTGGATCACACCGGATGCCGGTGTATAGCCGGCTGCATTTGGCGGCGCGACCTCCCGGATGTAATAAGTACGGGAGGGGCTGAGACCCCAAATATAAGCCTGTCCTCTTTGAATGGTGAAGATATTGGTAGGTTCTTCTCCGTTTTTATAGGATTGCTGGCTGGGCCACAGGTCACAAGGGTCTGTGCAGGCCAGATCGTTATATACGGCAAACTGCGCGCCATTCAAAATTTCCTGTGTCAGCACATCTTCCTTTTCCAGTGTCAGAGAGAATCGAGGTGCCAGGTTAAAGTAAATAGCGCAGTTGGACATGGAGCTGCCGCGCTCCAAATAGAGGATTGTAAGAGTGTGTTCACCGGCGTCGATCCCACTAAGCGTACCTGCACTCTTTCCGTTTACGCGCACCTCTCCAGTGGAGAAGTTAATGTCACCTTCCGCTGCCTGGTGGATGCCACCCAAGTCCAGTGCAACCTTGCCGTCCACCAGGATCCAAACATCATCGTCACCGGTGAACTTAAAGTGCATATCGTTGCCGTAGATGTCCTTATTGCCGTACTCGCCATTGGATAACTTTTCACCGGGCGTATCCGGCAGACCGAACTGCACATCCACCCGCATACCGAACCATAGATTCGCCCTGTTCTGGTTGGTGGCACTTCCGTCGGAATTATAGCGGGCATCATAAGCATAGTGCGATACACCCGAATACTCTCCATGATCGCCGTCATAGTTATAGGTCTTCACAGTTTGTCCGTTGGTGTTGGCGTAAGGAGAGTTCAGCGGCAGGAAGTCGGAATACTTACCTGCATCGTTGTTATTTGCAGAGTCGGATGTTCGCGCCAAATAATCGTAAACATAGAATCTCTGGTCAGTTTGGTTGTAGGATGCCGCGTTCAGTTTGGCATCGTAATAGTAATAACCATAGTATTCGCTGGATGGGTCTGTGTTAATTTGGAAAAGGTGGTCGCCTTCGCCCAAATAATGCTTACCCACAATACCTTCTCCCGTTTCGGGATTAAAAAGGTTGTCCGTTGAGAATAATGCTTCACCTAGCGTCGTGTTGTAAATTCCGGAATAAACACCTGTACCGCCCGTGTATTTATTGGGGTTGTTCAGATTGTTCAGGTTGCTAAGCGAACCGCCACCATCGTGGTCATTAAAGGAAAAGTTCAATGTTGGCTGTCCTTTGTAGGAAACACTGCCGCTTGCCACATGAGACCAGGTTTCGCTATGACTGCTTCCGGACACATTCACTGATACCTTGGAGGAAAGCAGGTTGATCAGCGAACTGTAATCGAACACTTTTGTGGTGATAAAATCTTTGGTGCTTATCGTGTTTGTAACATAGGAATTGTACTGACCAATATCATAAGTAGTTGCCACCCAATCCGCATACAGCACGGTGTCTTCTGCTACCGTGATATTCGCTCCGGGCAGATAGTAATCTCCTGTTTCTATGTTCACCCACCCCGCCAGCGTATAGCTATATTTTGCGGGGCTTTTCCACTGAGACGGAAGCTGATATGGCACTGCGGAATAAACCGTATGCTTGGTGTTATCCGAGCCGCGGTAACTCATAAGATTGCCGTTTGTACCATCCAGCCAAAGATTAACAGAGGACGGCGCTTTGCCAAAATACATGGTAGAGCCGTTGTTCTGGGTATTAGAAATCGTATATACAGAACCTGAAAGCTGTACATAGGCATCCTGTCTGGCGCCTCGTATCCTTACACCGCTTCCATTGGTATAAAGCGCTGCCTCCCACCTGTCGGGATGGATCGGACCATAGGTGCTATTATCTCTGTTGGGGTGCAAGTGCTTGCCGGTGGCTACATTCTTAATGTAATATGCTGGATTATTATCATAGTTATTTGTTTTTTCAAAGGTCCAGTAAAGGGAATTTTGATCGGAAACATCAGCATAAATTGCGCCGGATGCATCGATCTGTATTTCAATTGCTTTTCCGTTGCCCTCAAGCGCGTAATATTTACCATCAGCGGCTGCGGTATAAATGATGAAGTTTCCGCCCTGTGACAGCAGATTCGTGCTGTAAGTGGCGGTGTTGCCAATTACGGTGCCTGTCGCCTTGGGTGAAGCAGCAAACATCATCAAGCGATTTTCGGGAGCGCTAACACCGTAGCCGATCACAACACTGTCCATCGCCGGGTATGTATTCTCGACTACCCCGTTATCCACATTGCCTTCAATAACAGTAAGAACACCGTCTGCACAGGAAACGACCACAGCAGTAGTCTCCACCGCGCCGTTTTTGTTCTTATCAAGGAAGACAATGTCTCCCACTGCAGGCAGATAGCTGCCAACGCCGCGGTATCGGTTTTCTGCCTCCCAGGCCTGTTGCATAACCTCGCCGCCGGAATTCAGGAAGGAATCAGAAAGTCCGGCATACCGCAAACAGAAGGAGGTGAACATATTTGCCCAATCTCCGTAAGGGTTGCCGTACCACTGACCATAGCGGGTAATGCCAGCTTTGCTCTCGCCATCCTCCGCCAAAACGAAGTTTCGCTCACTTTCTCGATAGCCCAACTGTGACTGGGCGATCAGAAGGATATCGTCCCCTGTTTTTCCGGTCAACTTCGGCAAGGTCGCCTCCCAGATCTCAGCAGTTTCCACATCTGCTGATGGGTCGCTATAGCAAGCAATCTTATGGATGTGCTCTTCCAAACCGCAGGTATACCCGGCGGCATAACAAGCATCGGTGTGGGTATGCATTGACTCCGGATCCGTTTCCTTTGTTGCATCTGGGACGATTTCCTCAGCCGATGTTTCTTGTAAGTTATATCCGCATATTAACGCAGCCTCTGCCATGCATTGCTCAGTATGCTGATGCTCTTCATAGCCACAGGTTGCGCTATTGGCAATGGTAACGCCTGTCATGCGCAGATTCCATACGGTGACAAGCGCGACGATTAGTGACAGGACTGTTAGAATTACTACAGCATACTGCCACCGTCGTTTTTGGGTATTCATTTGTAACAGATATTGTTCAATGAAACTCATAAACGCCTGTCCTTTTGATACTTACACTCTGTTTGTTTAAAATAATTGAATGCTCTTAAACGGCCATATTCTAAAGAAAACTTTTCCGACGATCTGATCTTTTGCAATACATCCGATCAGTGAGTTGCGCGAATCGATAGAGCTTTCTCGCATATCTCCCGCCACGAAATACAGCCCCGGGGGCACTTGGAAGGGAAATTCCAAATCACATTCTCCCAAAGCTTTTTGCTGCACATAGGGCTCATCCAGTTTCTCGCCATTGAGATAGATATTTCCGACAGTATCAATCTCGATCCAGTCGCCGGGAAGACCGATCACGCGCTTTATCAGAAGCTTGTTGTTCCAGGTAAATCCGCAAAGATCGCCTCGTTCAAAGCGGGGTGTTTTGGTAAGCAGCACGATGTCACCGCTTGTCAGCGTTGGCTCCATACTGGTGCCTTCAATTTGCAGGACGGGTAAAACAAGGGTTGCGATCAACACTGCAGCGGCCGCTACGATCGTTAAAACATACACTGTGCCCCACAGGGCCTTGTTATAGGCTTTTTGTCTGCGATAACGCTTTCTTTCTTTTTCCACCTGCGCTTTGGAGGGGATGGACACTTCTTTTTTCTGTTTGTGTATCATATCCGATCACCCGTTTTCTGTGGCGCTTTGTCCATATTCTTTCAGGATCATTTCAATAACAGCGTCTGCATCGCCCCGGATGGTTTTAGCATCGGCAATGATCTGTGCAGCTTCTGCCCGGGCAGCAGCTAAGATCTGCGCGCGGGATTGGATCGTTTCTTCGCGCATGGCTTCGATTTCATTCAAGTATTGCTCGGCTGCGTTTTGCGCGCTGCGGAAACAATCGTTAATTTCAAGGGCGGCTTCGGCAATATTACCGGCATTGCTGATACGCAAACGCCTGTCTGCCAAGGCAGCTTCTAAATTTTGGTTTTGTTCTGTTAAGCTATCCAATTGCAGCTGAAGCTGATAAATAATATCGATCAGCTGGGCGCGATTAAGTCGCTTAAACTCTTTATCCGTCATATACCGCGCCCTCCTTTTTCATAATATTCTCTTTATGGGTATAAAAAACCTATAATACATTTATTATATTGGTCATTATACAATACTACCTCTTACAAAACAAGAGGTTTATTCTTTGTTATATGTTTATTTTAGTAGGTGTTACAATGAGAAGGCAAAAAGACACTCTTTGTTCTTGCTATTTTTTGGTAATCGTGATATTATTGCATTGTATGGTAATATTCTCTAAAACAGAAGAATCGTACAGTCTGTTTTACAGACAAAAAAACAACAATTGGGAGGAACCTTTATGAAAGCGAGCGTAAAACGCATTCTCGCGTTGGTGTTGGTTCTGTGTTCTGTCTTGTCTTACACAGCACCTGCAGTCAGTGCATGGAGCTGG
>JAZNFH010000096.1:0-43125 GCA_045589055.1 Faecousia sp.
AGTCGGTCGTACTCTTTCTTTGCCTCGTAGACTGCAGTAATTCCCTTGACAAAGTCCTTTTCAGGATCCAGATGCTCCGGCAGGATTTCCCCCTTCAGGAGTCTTCCCACCTGCATTTCATCATGGGGTGTCAGCAAATTCTTTGCCTGCACCTTCTCGTATGCGCGTCTTGCATCCTTCAGCTGCCTATAATACTCTGCCGCTTCCTCCGGAGTTGTCGGAGCAGTTTCTGCCTGATCGCTTTCCTCATCAATGTAACGCTTTACCTGCCGAAGATCTCCCATCACATCCGCCACAGCATTTTCAAAATCATTCCGGGCAAACTTACGGAAATTTTCACGGTCATCGCCATAGTATTCATCCAGATTCTTTTCGCTTACCTGGATGCTGCGTCCAACCTCTGCCATCCGCACCAGCTGATCCGCCGGGTGCGTAATGCTTTCCGGGAACAGTTCAGGTGCCATCTCGTTCAGCTCATGATAAGCGCTGTCCACCGGCAGTCCGCCTTCCTTGACGATGCGGAGCGTACCCCAGCTTCTGCGCTTGAAGTCCTGGAAGTCTGCAATGTCATGGCTGTCGCCCTCGCTGATGGTAACTGCTGTCTTCCGAAGATGGGTTTTGATTTCTTTGTACTGCTCATAGAATTCCGCATCTCGGATGATACCTCCGGCATAGGCCCGGTCAAACAGCTCTCCCATTTTTCCGTCTTCCACGGTTCCTGTGGTGAGATAAGCATCTGCGACTTCCTCCACGATTTTCTGCAGATCTTCCCGGTTGGTAAACTTGTTGACGCCCAGCCTGTTCTGCAGTTCATTCAGCAGCTTTCTCTGGGCACCCTCCAGGTAATTTCTCGCCTTAGTCGGCATCTCCTGTCGGATCTGCTCCGCCGTTTTCTTCTCGATCTGCTCCTCAGTTTCACTGACGGAATATCTTCTCCCCCGGCGCTCCTGCTCCAGCGCAGCGCGGGCCTCTTCGTTCCACTGGCCGTCTACGTCGTACTGCTCCCAGTTCTGCCGCAGATATTCCTCCACGCTGATTCCGCTGCGCTTTGCAGCCTGAATGATTCGCTGGGCACCACTTTGTTCCGCCGAAGCGCCCTTTTGGTTCGCATTCCGGTCGCTTCGTTCCGTATTTCCGCCGCTTCGTTCCAGTTGATTGATGTACCGCCGCAGTTCGGATACATCACCGCCACGGCTGAGAATACCACGAAGATCATCTGCAACATTTTTACGGTTCACCGTCGGGCTGATACTCATTTGCCGCTTGACATTCTGACTGTCCTGTGGTACGCTGTTTTCAAAGATAGGTACAGTGTTTCTGTCGGCTCCCGGTGACGGGTTCGCGGCTATCGCTGCATCTGTCTTTTTTTCTGTTATCCGAACAGGTTGCAAATCAAGGTTTTCAGCAATGCTCTCCGCATTCTTTTCCTTGACATCAAGTATTTTTCTGATTATACTGGTGGTAGAAGTAGCGCCTCCGGGAGCGCCCAGATTCTGGGTCCCGGTGATGAAGGGCGTTACTTCTCTTTCTATTGCAAACACGGTATCCTCGTCGCCCAATATAGGCGGCGTATTTTTTCGCTCTTCGGCGGTCAGGTTTCTCCGACCCGCCACATTCCGTGCCTCGATCTCGCCTGCGGTATCCCAGTAAAGCTCAGTCGCAGATCTTCCCTCGTTCTTCGCTGCCTTTTCCTGCTGATGCAGAAGGTCCATGAAGTCCCATACCTTCATATCACCGTAGGTTTCCTCCAGCTGATCCCGCCGTGCATCAAAGGCCTGCCATTCCGGAGGATCTTCCGTGATCTTTTCCAGCGTATTCCAATCCACCTCACCGCGCGGGTCCTCCGGTGTCATGGCATCCAGTTCCATCATATCGCGGTAGAATTCCGGTTCCTCCTGCTGAACCCGCCGTAGTTCCTGCTCCGTTTCCCGCGCCTTGCGGATGTCCGCACCGCGACGGGAATCGAATCCGGCCTTGATCTTTCGCTCCCAGCTACCCACATTTGATCCTTTCGTAAAACCTTCCCATTGCTGGATCACATGCTGTACCTCGTGCAGAACTGCTGCGCGGATCGCTTCCGGATCTCCTTTCAGTTTGTTGCTCACATCGATGCTGTCAAACTGCGGACTATAAGAAGCATTCACACCATCCGGAAGACTCTGGAACACAACACTGACATCCTCCATATTCGGATAAGCCTCAAGGATTTCCGCATTCTGCAGCAGATCTCCCAGTGTCATGTAGTTCGAAATGTTCTCATTGATTCGGCTAGTGCTGTCATCCACCTCGAACCGCCACTTGCCGTCCATGCCCTTGAACCATCCCGTCTGTTGCCGGATGGTCTCATTGGCTGCTCCTGCTTCGTCCAGTGCTTTTGCTTCCGCAAGCGTTTGGGAATTTGCTGTTCTCGCGCCGGGACCCGCGAAGGAATATTGCCGCTTGACAGTTTTGCCATTGTCTGCTATCATTTCACCTGTAACCTCTGATTGAGTACCACCCATCCTCGGTTCTTGGTAACGAGAACGCTGATTATTGTCAGTTGATGGTATGCTCGCAGGGGTTTCTTTTTTGTCAATCTGATGAATCTGATTTACTTCATACAGTGTCTTTTGATTTCTGCCATCTGCAATATTCAGTGTTGCTTCATATATCTTCCCATCTTTGGTCTGAAGATAGACTTTTCTGAATATCCATCCGTTCTCATCCAACCACTGGTGACTATGATCATCAGTGTTTTTTTCATATCTGGACGTCTCCAAAACCTCAGACAGCTGCACAATTGCCTGTGCACGAATTTGATCACCACGATATCCTGCCAGTTTATCCAGCACCTTATGGCTGTTCTTCGCGCCGTCCTTTCTGACACGGTCATTTTTCTTTGCCAGATAAATGGTTTCCGGGTTTCCATTTTCATCGTACACAGTCAGCTCTTTTCCGGCCAGATTATTATAGACGTAATTACTCAGCACATTACCCCATGCCCGCGGTTTTACGCCGTCAAAAATGTCTGTGTCGAGAATAACACCTTTTCCGTAATCTGCCTTCTCACCGGATATATTGGAAATGCTGAATTTCCGGTCGTTGTCTCCCGCGAAATTCTCCCGCCCGGCCTTTTCCTCCGCCAGCTGTTCTGCCAGGTCAATGTAGCCATTGAATTCCTCATTTGTGATTTGGCCGGAACTCAGCATGTTCTGCGCCCAGGTTCGAACCTGCACCGGGTCATCCCAATTGGGTGCCTCATCATCCTCCAATTCCTCAGCGCTTTCCTGTGCCGCTCCCTGTTCCTGCATACCGATACCCTGTGTCTGTACCGCCGCAGGCACTGTCTGCGTTGCTATCTGTGCGGTGGCATTCTGGGTCTGCTGCAGCGCCTTAGAATACAGATTCTGTACATTGGTCAGATATGCCCGCTCCGCTGCATCCTTGTTGCCCAGTACCCCCAGCAGCTTGTCAACCCAAGCCTTGATCTTCTCGATCAGTGTCCGGTTCTGCCGTGCCGCATCCATGATCTGCTGCTCATTGGTCAGCAGATTCTTTGCCACATATTCCGCCACGATTTCCTGATCGATCTCCGCTTGGCTGTTCAGAGGGTGTCCGTTCTTTGAATAAAGATCTGCTTTATCCTGCCGCAGCTGCTTAAGATCGCCGCCCATAGCCTCGATCCTACCCAGCACCAGCCGTGAAAGCTCCTTGTATTCCTGCGCAAACTCCACACTATGAGTCAGCTCATGGCTGATGATCTGCGCCACAGGATCTGTGCTTTCCGTGTTTACGTAGATAACGCCATCCTCATAATAGCCATTGTCAATTCCCTCTTCGGCACCGTAATTCTGGTACAGCTTGATGTTCCGGCCCGTCGCCTTTGCCAGCCGGTCGCACAGATCCCACGTTTCCTTTTCAAAGTCTACCATTGGATCTGCCAGTTCCACGTGCGCATCGGGATTGATAGGATTCTGCTGAGCAGCTTTCTCAGCTGCACGGTTGTTAATATTTGCAGCACCGGAACTGACACCTGCGGAAATACCACCGGAGAATGCGGATGTGATAGCTGTCTCAGCAGCCTCAAGGAGAATATCCCAGTTTGCTTTATCCCGCGCATCTTCATAGGTTGCGCCGCCTGCAACTGCTTCAGCAATTTTCTGCCGGTAGCCGGATTTTTCCTGCAGCACGACAGCTTCTGCAAGGAGCGACCCAAGGAAGCTCACTTCCTCTTCGGTCACTTCAATTGCGGCCTGCTTAAATACATTTTTCAGCAGCTGCTTTCCTGAAACAGGACTTCCCTTCGCCACCTTCAGGATTTCATCCAGAGGCAGGTATTCGGTTGCAACCTCCAGGCCGCCATTGATAACACCAAGCAGGACTGCCTGTCCCGGTGTCGCGCCCCGTTCAGATGCATCACTCATTGTCTGGCCGAAGCTGCCGGTTGCCGCAAGTCCTAGGGAAATAGCCTTGCTTCCGCCGCCCAGTGCTGCTCTGGCCAAACTGTCAGCAGATGACATCAAGCCTTGGTATGCATATGCAGCGGCCTGCCGCACTCCTCCGCCGTCACCGACCTTGTTACCCTGCTCGTCGTACTTGTCGCCGCTGATATTCTCTGCCACCTGCTCGCGCACCGTGCCGGCATATAGGCTCGGCATATCATAGGGCGTATACTTCTGTAAAGTTGGAAACTGTCCTGTCCGGTTCTGCAGCTCCAGTATTCTTCCGGGTACCGCTGTCATGGAGCCAATCAGATTCGCACCCACGGAAGCAGCGCTGTGTCCGGCACCGTTCCAGAATCCGCCGTCGACAGCCGCTCTGGAGGTTTCCTCCACCTGTTTGGCCAGTTTCTCGTTCTGCTGCCGCTCAAAGGCTTCGGCCATCTGCCGCACCTTACCGATTCCGTACTTCTGCACGATGGGGTTCATGTTGTATGTATCGAACTGCTGCGCACCGAACATATTTGCGATTTGGGTACTGTTGCGCTGTGCCACGTAGTCTGCCAGATTCCGCTTATCCTCGTCGCTCCAGCTTTCCAGCTCCGCCAGTGCAGCATCCATAACCTTTTGATTTGCTTCCTGCTCGGCCATGTTCTTGTAGTACTCGGCTTTTGCTTTCAGCTCCTCGGCCCTGGTATCTGTCAGCTCCTGCACAGCTGCCGCACTGGGCACAGTGCTGCCGCCGGTCAGTCCGGCGATCAGGCCGTCCCACCTGTGGTTTTCCATATACTGTTGCATCCTGGTCTGCTGCCCCACCTTGTATTCATCGGACGCAAGATAATCATCATATTCTTTTTGTGCCTGTGCTGCCAGATCGCTGTAAGTAGCATGAGTAGTTCCAGACGCTACAATTCCGGAGTCACTTTTCTGACCATGCGATGCATCCGTTTTTGTTCTGGGTATCATTCCGCCGGGGGCAATCAGCCCCCGGTTTTCCTGCTTCTGGTTTTTCCGTTTCTCAACTTCCTGCATACGGGCAAGCATCGACTTGACATCCGGCTTTCCCGTCTGGGTAGCTTGTCCCCCATTCTGTTTCTGCTGCTTTCCGGCCTCCACTTCCTGCATGTGAGCAAGCATCGCTTTGCTGTTAGCCTGATCAATTCTGCTGTTTGCCATATTGCATCCCTCACTTGATAACCATCGTTGCAGAACCGCCTGCGGATCCCGTTGCCGCGTTAGTCAAATGCTTGTTGTTATCCCGATTCCACTTATCGTAGGCATCTTGGACCAGCTTCGTCATAACACCGTCCAGCGGGCCACTGTAATATCCGGCGGCCTGAAGCTGCTTTTGGAGTTCGAGTGTGTCCGCATCGCCTGACCCACCCTTATCAGTATTTACATTCACACTGCCCGTGGATTTCTTTTTCTTCTTGCCCAGGCCCAGGATCGCCTTCATCTGCTTTTCGCTCATACCGGCCGCCGCCAGCTCCTCATCAGTAGGCTTATAGTTATAGTTGGTCATCAGCGCAACGAGCTTGTTATAAGCCTCCTGCTGCTGATCATAGCTCTGCAGATAAGCATTGAAGTCAAATTCCCGGTCGGTATCCATGGCCCCAAGTTGGCTAAGCTTTGTGCTGAAATCATTCAGATACCGCTGGTACGCGTTCTGTTCCAATGTAGGCACCAGATCTGCAAACTGGGTATTGTAGTAATCACCCGCCTGCTGCGCCGCTGTCACCGCATAGCTGGACGGCGCACCGCCTGTGGCAGCACTCACCTTGGCCAGCGTGTCCGCCCGCGCACGTTCACCCTCTCTCAGGTAGCTCTTTTTCAGCGAGCCATAGCTGGGGTCATTCTGTGCATCGTAACTGAAGCTTCCAATGTTCGCCACTTCATCCAGCAGCTTCTGATATTCCGTCTGGCCGTCATACTGGAAAGAGGTGCCGGCCTGCTTGTTCATATTGCCGTAGCTGGTGCGCAACTGGTTGATTGCCTCCTGTGCCAGCAGCTGCTGCTCAGTAGTCTTCGCGCCCTGCAGATCTTGCTGCAGCTTCAGTGCCGACAAGCCGTATTCTGGGTTGCTTTTGGCAATGTTCAGGTCATCATCTGTGAATTTTTCCAGCAGTCCCGCACCGGTTGCCGCCGTCACAAAGTCGTCATATGTGTATGCCATTTCAGTTCCTCCCTGATCTCGATCTGAATTCCGATCCTGTGCTGTATACCCGCGACAGCGAATGGATCTGTCCGCCGCCGGTGCCTTCGATTTTCAGCCGGTAGTGGTCGCACCGCCGCGGTACGATGGGCAGTATAAAGCTCCGCTTCGGCCCGTCGCAGAACAGCGTGCTTATTTCATGCCAGAAGCCGTCGCTGTCAAACTGGATACAGATAGTAGCACTTGATCCTTCCTCCAGTTCCAGCCGCAGCTGTATTTTCCTCACATTCTTCTTGTTAGGGTCTTCTTCAGTAAAGTCCGCAAACTCCACCATCCAGTGTACAGTTTCCTCCTCCGTTGCCTCCTCCGGCGCATCCTGTGCATTGCCATCTATCCAAATCTCACCGGTGCTGCTCAGCATATAGAGGTTTCCGCCACACCGGGCAAAATGCGTCACCTGCAGTTGGTCTTCCTTGTGCCACAGCCCTGTCCGGGTGTCGTATATGTACAGTCCCCATACACCGTCATCTCGCTGCATACTCACATAGTATTTCATGCCGTCACTGCCGCCCACAGCATTCCTGAAGTGTTCCATACCAAATGCCTGGCTCACATTCTGGGGGATACCTCCGGAATATGCCATAACACCGTTCCGGCTCAGGTAAAACAGCATTTCTCCGGCAATCGCCATGCTGTCGCCGCTGCCCTCCGCCACACCGATACTGGCGCTGTCCACAGCCTTAAAGCTGGATGGGATAGAACCGTACACCTTGTAGATTCGTTCTTCCTTGGAGAAGATCGCAAAGCCCTTGTAGCTGATACCGCCGCTGAAGTTGCCGCGGGCGGTCGGTTTCACGCTGAAAGCATCGCTCTCCAGTCCGTCAAACACATTCCAGTTAAACGGATCACCCCACTTGGAAGCGTAGATCATGGATCCGTCACAGCCCCACAGCCGGTTTTCGTTCTCACACATGAATTCCAGATCCGGTACCGTTCTTGCAATGTGAAGTTCCCCCGCTTCCGCATATTCTGCACCGTCTTCCAGCGCAAACACGTTCTCATAGAACGTAAGCGTATCCCCGTGAATCTCCCGGATGATGGGTGTCTTGTTGTTTTCGGGGTGGATTGTGCAGCCGCTGATGGTCACGGCATCGCCGTCTCGGAACCATGCAGCCCAGTCCACGCCCTCGCACCGGATGGTATTGGCTTCTGCCGTCTCGCCGAAAAGTGTGCCATTGCAAAAGGTCAAACTTCCCCCGCTCCATCGTGACTCCAAACTTCCGAAAGAACCCGTTTCCACGTTGTAGTAGCACTTGTCGGGCATGATGATGACATACGGCCCCATGGCGGCAAATCGCTTCTGTCCTGCCGCCACCTTCCCTTTCAGTACTCCATCATAGTAGAATTCGGTACCGTCCACCCAGCACAGCCTGTTCCAGCAGTAAATGCCGCCTGGCTGTTCCAGTGTCCTGTACAGTAACCGTGGTTTTCTGACAGCCAGCAGCGGCCAGAGATCTCCGGTCATGTTCTCCATGTCCCAGATTTCTCCGTCAGCTGCGCTTAAGCTGTGGTTCAGCCCGGCAAATTTCACCTGTGTTGTCTTGGTGATCCCGTCGGCATATTTCATATCCTGCAGTCTCATTGCTCCACTCCCTTACTCCATCAGTACACCGTTAATGTAGACATTCCCATATAGATAAACGGTTTTCCCCTCTGCGCCGATCACAATGTTTCCATCCTCGTCCAACTTCACAAGTTGCTGCAACTCGTCGATATCAGCCTGTGCATTGCCAAGCTGCTCCCGCAGTTCTTCGAGCTCCATCCCGGTACTATCCTGCCGTATTTCCAGATACCCCAGCTGGCTTTCAGCCGAACTCAGGCGAGTTTTTATGGCGGCCACCTCGTCGGTCACGATCCTCACTTGCCGGGTAACTGCCTCGACCTGCTGGCCTACGTCCTTTGTTGTGTCGATCTGGAAACTATCCAGTGCTGCCGTATTCCAGTTGTTCGTATCCAGATTTTCCAATTGGTATTTCAGTGCTTCCGTCAAGATCATCATGTAATCCACCAGGGCAGCAATCTGTTTCTGCGGGCTCTCTCCCTCGCGGAATGTGGGGAAACTGTTATCCACCATAGCCCATGGATGCGGCATAAGCCCACCTCCTTATGCAAATAAATCCGGGGCTGGCCGGAAAACCAGCCAGCCCCTGTTTCTTCACTTTACCCTTCTTCCTCAGCCTTTCCTCAGGCTCAGGATCAGCGCCTCGCCGGCGCTCTCGATGATCGCACAGACATCCTTGCCTGCAGCTTTAAGCAAATCCTTGGCAGGTGTGGAGATCTGTGCCAGCGCCTTTTCCAGTAACAGAGCACCCAGTTCCTTGATTTCCGCTTCACTCAGCTTGCCGTCTTCGCTGGCATCCTTCAGCTTGCCCACAACGGTCTGTTCCAGATCCAGAACGACACGCTGCGCAGCATCGGTCACCTCGTTGGTGGCAGCAGCGATACTGGCCAGCTCATTACGCTTACCAATCTTGGCGGTGAGCCAGGCGCCCAGTCCGCCGATCAGAGCGATCAGCAGCGTGACGGCGATCTTCACGGACATTTCGATGATGATTTCAGTAAACATAGTTTCTCCTCCTTATTTTGTGTGCTCTTTGAGCATTTGTTGATAATACTTCTTAACCTCACCATTGCCGCCTTTTTTGACATATTTGTCGCCGGCAATGATACGCTCTGAGATTGGCATCTCGCTGTTCATGATGGTCAGCCGAAGGATTGACAAGTATTGATCCTCATCGTGCTCCACCAGCTTGTCCACCTTGTCTTCCAGTTTCTTGTTTGCTTTTTTCTGTGAAAAGTAAACAGTGACACAGATTCCCAGAAATGTCAGTCCGCCCTCGATCAGAGCGACCCATACGCTCTCCATCGTTATCACCCCACTCCCGTCAGGCCCAGCAGGGCGCTCCATGTTTTGGGGCCGCACTTGGCATCAGGCTCCAGACTCATGTCCTCCTGGAACAGCAGGAGGGCATTTTCCGTTTCAGTTCCGAATTCACCGTCAGCGCCGTAGCGGGGCAGCTCGTAGCCTCTGGCCATCAGCAGCTGCTGCATTGCCTTGACCGTGTCGCTTTCCATGCCCTTGGCCAGCAGCGGCAGGCGGACACTGTAATAGACGGTCACAATATCCGGTTTCTGAGTATGTACGGCATTCTCCGCCAGTTCACCGTCAGTTAGGACCATGGCGGTATGGCTGCCCTCTTTGACGAGGATATCGCCGCGCCGCAGGTACTTGTCCGAGGTAAGATACTTTCTGTCCGTCAGCTTCTCGTAGTCGCCGGATGCAACGTAGGCCTGAACCATAGTACGTGTGGTGTGGCCGTTGGATTCGTAGTGCAGGTTTGCACCGCCAGCGATGGCGCAAACGTGCATCAGGCTGGAGCAGTCGCACTCGCAGCCGTTTTCGATTCTTGCCAGATCATAGCCGACTTCAGCTGCCCTTGCATTCAGGGTGTTACGGGCGCCCTGGTCATATCCGATATTGGGATTTGCGCACGCTGCCTCGCAGGACAGCGCGCTTTTCTCTGCCAGAGCGGCGCTCCTGGGACGCAGCAGGACGTTCCAGCCCTTTGTGTACCAGTTCTGAGTTCTTAACTCTTTTCCCGTCTGATCGCCGGCCTTGCCGCCGCTGGCCTTGCCACGCTCATCACCGGATGCGTGGCCGATTCTTACTGCCATAGGTTTTTCCTCCTTTGCTGTGCAGCACCACCCGGTCGGATGGTGCTTATAATTAGATACAGAAGCCTTACATTAATGCCCAAACGGTGGCTTTAGCGGTAGACTGGATTACCACCCTTGTTCCGTTGTGGTTTTTCACAATGTTTACAATGTCGCCGGATTCTTCGTATTCAGGAACATTGTATTCAAAGGCTTTATGTCCAGTTTCTGTGATAGTTCGAACCACGACAGATGTGCCTGTACCAACCACAAGTGTGTCAACACCCATAAATTCCGCAAAGCTGGACGCACTGACAATATCGGACAGGTCGCAGACTTTCGTATAATTTGTCGTTTCATATACTTCAAGCCACGGTGCTGCACTATAAGAAACAGCGAGCAAACTTCCGTCTGAGTTGTAGGATACCTTATTGACATACTTACTGGTGAATTTCGAAGCATCTGCAACCAATTCTCCGTTAATATTGTAGATTTTTGCACCAACTGTGGAGCTACCCACTAGTGCTACATGTTCCCCATCCGGGCTATAGGCAGCGTAGCTTATCGTGTTGCCAAATGCAATACTTGCGTCATTTGATTGGACGAAACTATAATTCGTACCTGATATTTGTCTAGGATATCCATACATATCAGCCACAGGAGAACACGCTATATTAGCGTTAGAGAGGGTGTTAGAGATTTTGCCCGACGCCGAACAGCTCGTAAGGTCATCTATGCTTAATTCTGCAATATAGTGTTTATAATCAGACGTGTTATATCCCTCTACAACGAGCTTAGTGTCATCGTAATTAAACGCAATATTTGATGCAACTCCGATAGCGGGTCCTGATAATTTAGCAGGTGCATCACCGATAATATTATAAATATTTGGAGCCGTACCGGATGCCTGCCTACTGCCGAAGGCAAGAGCTAACAGTGTGCCTGCATTATTGATTGCGACTTTGCCGTATTTAAGACCGCTGGCGCTGGTTGGCAAATCAGCTTCGGCCATTGTAAGAACACTGCTAAAACCGTTAATTTCTTCCCACTGAGCATAGTAATCCGCATTACCAACCACAGAAGTAAGCTTCGGAGACCAGCCTAAGAAATTATAGCCAGCCTTTACGACTGTGTACTCCGGTGTGACACCATAGGCCAAGCTTTCGGTTTTCAGAATCGTTTCACCGTCATAGTAGGTGATGGTG
Source organism: Faecousia sp. (assembly GCA_045589055.1). GTDB lineage: Bacteria > Bacillota > Clostridia > Oscillospirales > Oscillospiraceae > Faecousia. The sequence continues at coordinate 11,490 of JAZNFH010000096.1, forward strand.
TAGTACCGCACCGCAGAAGCGAAGTTTGCATATACCGTCTTGTCCTCAGTGATGGACATGTACCAGTTCGCATCCGCGCCACCGTTGGGAGTCGTTGCCCAGCCGTAGAACGCGTAACTGTACTGCGCTGTACTTTCCCTTGTGGGTGTGCTGAACAATCCTCTTGCAATCGGGTCTGCGCAATCGTCGCCGACTGCAACAGCCTTTTTGCCGTATTCCACCGAACCGTCATAAGACATGAACGTGACATACCGCACATCAGCGGAAGAACCGCCGCCCCCGGCGGTAATGCCGGCAATTTCAGAGGGCATATCGGGGACAGGAATCGCATCCGCTTTCCCGGTTTTGGCCCGAATCGCGTCGGCAATGGCGGTCAGGGTAGAACCCTTGATTAGATACTCCATATCGTCGGCATCTTCCTCGGCACCTTGGTAGATAGCTACGGTGTGTTCTGTGTCGGTGTCAAGCATTCCCTCAGATACATCATAGGCCATCAACATCACAACATCGTAATCTGCTCCAACAGCTTCGGAGGAACCGTATATTATCGCAAAAGTTCCTTCTAATATAGCTTCGCCACTTTCGTCCGGTACTACATCCGTAACCACAGGCGAGCCATCCATTAAAACGCACTCGCACTCATGCTCCACACCGTCCCAAACAACGGTGTATTTTTCACCCGCCGCCAATGTGAAGGGGGCAGGCGCAATCTGTAGCTGTCCGTCCACAAATCCCTCGTATTTGGTTTCCGCTAAAATTACAGTATCGGCCATCAGAAGCTCGCCTCCTCTGCATTGGGTAAAGCCTCTAGTGCTTCGCTGATAAGCTCATTAACCCGGTCATTGATAGCATCCATGGGCAGGAATTTTTCATCCAGCGGCTTAACAAATGTGACTTTTTGATAAATAGATACTCTGTGGGAACTTGTATTCTCACTTGAGAACAAATACAGATTATTGCCAATGCAACCAATGCAGAATGTTTCACCAGAGTCTGCACCCAGACCCAAAATGCCCGGATTGCCAATGCCCACACCGCCAAGGCTTTCATAATTCACAGCAGTGAACTGGCATTCAACGGAATCCCACACCACGAAGTATGTTTCACCGAGAGTCAATGTAACACCGCTTACCAAGGATGCGTAGTTTCCATAGTCTAGGTTTTCTGCGAATGCAATATCCTGTTCCGGTAAAATATGAAGCTTTCCGTCTTCCTCATAGAACGGCTTGTCCGTCAGGTCTTTCCAGCTAGAGACACCGCCACTCTCGGACACTGCGGTATTGACATAATCCTCGATCTCGGATTTGTCTTCCTCCGTCCAATAGTCCACTCCCTTTACAGGTGTGTAACCATCTACACCGGGCGCACCGTCCTTGCCGGGTTCACCCTTCTCACCCTGTGGGCCCTGAGCACCGGATTTACCATTTGTAATAGTTACGGTTGTTGTTCCGTTCCTGTCTGTGATGGTGATTTCTGCCCCATTTTCATTCTGCTTAACAGTTACCGTGGGAGAAAATCCGTCCTCACCGGGCCTTCCCTGAGGGCCTGGGATCATAATATTTCCCTTCAATGTCTTATTCTTCCTGCTCAATTTGACATTGAGTTCACTATCTTCATAAGCCATCAGATAACCTCCTCACTGTTGCTGTCGGTCACATGAATTTTTCCGATTCTAAAGCCGAAAACCTCCCCACTACCCGAGTCCTTATACTTGATTCGGATATCAACGGCATAAGAGCCTACCGATAGGTCCAATGTTTCACTCTGCTGGGGATTGAAAGACCATTGGTTAGTGTTTGCTTCGAAAAGCACCTCGCCTTTAGAATAGAGTTTGCGGAGTTGATCACCAACACATACTTCCAGCTCCTCTACCATCTCCGGAGTCAGAGGGACACCGTCCTGTGCAAGTTCGACATAGATCGGGTAAGAATCACCCTGCATGATCGTCATGAATTCGTCACCTCATTTACTCAAGGTAGAAATCTGTAATCGCCCACGTATCCGACTCTTCAAAGTCCATCATCACACCGACATAATATTCACCGGCTCTGGTCGACACATCCAGTGTTGCGCCCGTGCTTGTCAGTGCCGTTTTTTTGGACACGTTGCTGTTCGTGTAACTTCCGCTCACAGAAGACCATATGACCAGATTATTCTGCGCGGTGGAGCTGAGTTGGCTAAAATTACCTTTGATGTGCAACTTGTCAAAATTCGTCAGGTCAACCTTTGCAATATAGGCCATACCGTCACCGAAGGTACCCTTCAGGAAGATACGCCCATCACCCTTGGATACCGACAGGCTGGTCATTGCGGAGTAGCTGGCCGCATATGGCTTACATGCAGTTTTGATGGTGTGTGTAGTCAGACCGTCCTTGATCAGCCACTTGCCCCACCCCACCCATGTGTCGCCGATATAGCTCATGGCATCCTTGTATATCCATGCTCCGGAAATGTACTGCTTGCAGTCGTAAGGATAAACCCGCACACATCCTTTTTTCAGTGCGTTGAATGGCACCTTGCTAGATATTCCGGTAGCAATCCAGACCATACCCCCGATTGGATCCGCAGGTGCTTTTACAGAAAACTCCCAGCCTGTGATCCCCACATCCGTGTTGACCCAGATGGTGTTTTCCTTGATCGGAACAATGAAGCCCGTATAGCCGTGTATGGTCAGTGATGTGATATCGCTGACATACTCAAAGTAAATTCCGGGTTCTGTCCAGTCGAGGCCGTAAGTCTGCTTCGCCTCTTCCACGTTCTGTATCACGATAAACATATTGCCGTAGAAGAATCCATGCTCCACTTTCAGGTCGCTCTGGGTATATTCAGTGGTACCGGTTCCGGAACCCACCGTATATCCGCTTATAAAATCCTCGACAGTCGGCACGATGTCCGACACTTTCACCCAGTTGTCGTCAACCGTAATTCTGCCCAAAACGCTGCCATCAAACATCAAAGTATCCTTCACCGCACCGGGCTGTTCCGTACCGCCTACGACCTTAAAATTCAGTGCAGCACCTACGCCGCCTGTCATATTAAAGATCATTTTTGTACCACCTCTCAGTCCCAGATACGGATATTCACCGTCACATTTTCTGTCGGAATGTCCTCGCATGTAAAGGTCAAGCTGCCATTTTCCTGTGTCGTGCAGTAGATTCCTGTTTCACAGTAGACCGTATGACTCACCGGTGCGGGCATGACATCCACGTCATTGTCTTCTGTCACACCACCAACAGCGACGGTCTGTGTCAGGTCCACCCAGCCGCTGGCAGGAAGCACTATCATTACAGACTTGTTCTGCGCCTGCGCACCCAGATTTTTCCTTGCGCCTGCAGCATCCGTAGCACCATGGCCGCCGTGTGTTATCGGCAAGGTGCCACGCACACCGGGTTGGATATCCATACTTCCATCAAAGTCTTGGCAGTTTTCGCTGCCCAGATTCACCTGAATGCTTCGAGCAGTCTCCAGCTTTTTTGCTGCCGCAGCAGTTGCGCCCAGCTTTTCGATTTCCTCAGTGGTTGGCATCCAATCATCTGCTCTGGCACCCACTTCTTCCGCAGTCGGCATCCAATCATCTGCTCTGGCACCCACATTCTCAGCAGCAAGCACCACGTTGCCATTTCCCATGGGGAGAACACCATTGACACTCGATACCGCGCCATTGCCATTCATCACGTTAAACGTCTCCGCGCTCCCAGCGCTTGTCACTGTCACCTGGTGACCACCGGGAATCTCCACGACACTGATGCTGGGCGAAACGCCCGGCTCGCCCTTCAGTGAAGCCAGCCACTGCTGGATTGTTCCCTGATAGCCGCACATCACAGCCATGCCGTAGGCTGTGATATAATACGTCGGCAGTTTCGGCCGAAGTCCGTGGCACGCGGGGTCTCCCTGCACCGGATCGTAGGTGGACTTGAACCATGCTACGAAGTTACCGTAGTAGGAATCGTACAACTGAATCCGGTTCTGGTATTCTCTTGCTTCTCCGTTGGCTGCATCGATCTTGGCGATCAGGTACTCTTCGTATATTTCCTCGTGCGGAAAGCCCACCAGCGGCTCGCACTCCAGAGCCATATCGCCCTGCGGCAGCGACCGGATCTCAGCGATATTCATTAGGAAAATATCCGCCGCAAGCTTGCCGTTGAGACTTGTCAGCCAACTCAGCTTTGTTCTCTGCGAGAAAGCATTCGGTTTCATTTCATTCACGCGGGCAATGATTTCTTTAAAAGTGCTCATTATCTCACCTCGCGAGCAACAAAGGCATGGGCAACCGCCCATGCCCCTGCGTGATTATGTACTTGGTTCTCTTACAGATCCAGCTTGGTCAGGTCCACGCCGCCCTCCATGCCGCCACAGGCAGCAAAGCGCCAGTTGTTGAAGCAGGCATTGAAACGGCTGCGACCCTTCCAGCGGTTGGCATCGGTGTTCTCGTCGATGATGGACTTCACCTTCAGCTTGATGCGGTCATTCCAAACCGCACCGCCGTAGTTCTCGTTGAACTGGCTGTCCAGCATGATCCAGGGGCGCAGGCCCTTGGCAAGGAACTGGTTCAGGTAGGGCCACATGATGATATTCCAGCGGCCGTACTGGAAGTTGAATGCGTGGGTGCTGGAAACGGAGTCCTGATCACTGCCCACAGCAGCAAACACTTCACGCTTCAAAGTCGCGTATTCAGGGATCAGGATGGTGTCGGGAGCCACATCCAGGATCTCGTCATTCTCACCCTTAAACAGGTGCATTGCTGCCTCCATGCGGTCCAGTGCATCCAGACTGAAGGGATTGCTGAACAGGTTGGCCTGGGTTGCGCCCTTCAGGATAGGCTTGTGCTGGGTGTGGAATACGGGCAGCTTGTCCGCGCCGGTGACATCGAACTTCTTGCCGCGGTAATTGATCACCTTCTGGCCGCTGATCGCACCGGCAAACAGTGCTGCGCCGAACTTCTCGCGGGTACGGTTGTAGGCGGTAACAAACTGACGGGGTTTCGCAGTCAGATCCATCAGCTTGGAGTCCTCCACCATCTCCTCGGAAATGGAGAAGCTGTCCTTCCAGGTCTGATAGACCAGCAGCTTCTGGTTGCCTTCCTGCATATTGTCTTCGGGATATGCACCGTTTTCACCCACAGGATCGAAGCCGTCCATACCGGTCAGCTCGGTCAGCAGGTCACCGTAGTTCTCGGAGGTGCCCATCTTGAACAGATATTTCAGTGCGCTGTTCTTCTCGCACTCCTCGGTGTAGTTCTCAACGAACATCCGAACAGGCGCCTGACAATTGCCATAAATGGACTCATTGACACCGGAGCCTTCGGAGAAAATAATACCAGCCATAATTCATGCTCCTTTCTTCTTAGTTAAAGCGGCCGCGTACAACGCTGTCCGCTGCGGTGCCTTCGATGTAAACGACCTCAAAGGTACCGGCTGCTGCGCCATCGGCCAGCAGGCCGCCCTTGCTTACCTGCAGCTTGGTGCCGACGGTTGCAGATGCAGCCGCTGCACTCAGCTTGGTTTCGTAAATTACGTCCTTGCACACGCGCTGGACGGGCAGGGTCTGGCCCTCCTCCACGGTGCGCTTGGCCATGCACACATAGGCAGGGGTGGTGGTCTTGGCTTCGGTAATGGCGGTCAGCTTGCCGCCGCTCACATCCAGCAGCTGGCCAATCTCATAGGTGCTGGCTGCTGCTTCGAGGTATTCCCAGGGCTGCAGCGCACCCTTATCATGCGAATAAGGCAAAAACATTTGTTATCCTCCTCGTTTCAGATATTGGTTGTAATGCGCCTGAATCTGCGCATCGGTCATGTTCGGATTCATCATCCGGTAAAGCTTCATTTGGTCCTGCGGTACAGAAGCTGCTCCGCTGCCCCTGGCATTGCCCGTCGCGATCAGATGTTCCTTGCCCCTTGCATTGCTCTGGCTGGCCTGCACGGCACGCCGTGCCTTGTCCTGCGCCATAGCATCCATATTGGCCAGGCGGTATGCATCGTAGAAATCCATGCCCTTGGCCACGTTCTCGCGGAAAGCAGGGGCAGTGTCCATAGCCAGAATGTCAGAAAGGCCCTTGATAGCGGGGTTCAGTTCCGCGATCTTGGTAAACTGCTCATCGATGCGGGCGCGTTCCGCCTCCGCTCTCTGCTGGCTCTGTTGGGCCTGCGCCTGCTGCTGGATCTGTTGTGCCTGCTGAACAGCGGGATGTGCCGAGATCAGCTGATCAAGCACTTCCTTCGTCAGCTTGCCGGCTTTCAGGTCCTTCTGCAGCCGCGCGTCTGCAACCTCCTTGCTCCATTTCCGGAGATCCTCAAGGCTGGTAATGGCCTCGCCGGTGCTGGTATTCTTGATACCTGCCAGTGCGAGTACTTCTTCCAGCATCTGCTTACTTTTCTGCTGCTCCGCCTGAACAGCTTCTGCAACCGCTTTCTGAATGGCCGCCTGCTGTTCCTGCTCACGCCTGCGGGCAGCATTTGCTCTGCGCTGCTCGGGTGTCAGGGGTGTCTTGTCCGCCCCGGTGACCTCATCCGTTTGGTGATCCTCTTCATCGGGATCCTCACTATCCGTGTCAGGTTCGGCTTCGTCACCGGTACCGGTGTCAGTTTCCGGCTCCGCAGGTTCGGCGATCTCCTGCTCTTGTGCGCCATTACCGGTCTCGCTGCTCGTTTCGGCCGCAGGTTCGGCGGTCTCCTGCTCTTGCGCGCCTTGCTCCGTGGGAGTCAGGCCGAATGCTTCGTAAAGCTTTGCTTCTGTAATTTCGCTCATAATTCCTCATTTCCGCTTTCACAAGCGTTTGGATTTTTCCCCTATTCCGTGGGTAGTCTTTTGGATTTGTTCCCTGTTCCATGGGTGTTTGTTGCCGCCACAGTGACGGCGCTGCGAGTGGGCAAGCCTTACTTCTTGCCCGTGCGGAGGTCATTACCCGTCTTGACGGTGCCCTTCTTCAGATCCTTGACCTGATTGGGAGCCTTCACCATCTGGGTGCCGCCGTTCTTGATCTTGCCGATATAGCCGCTCTTATTGCTCATTGCGTTTGCCTCCTTTCTCACAAATTTTCTATATCCTCCGCCCTACACGGCGGTAGATACCGTATTGCCCGCCACTGCAGGCAGCTGTCCCGTGCCGGGTGCCATACTCTGCATTTGTGTGGCTTGCAGGTGCATTTGCATCTGCATCATCTGCATCTGCTGCGCCTGTTCCCGTTTCAGCCGTTCTTCCAGATACTTTTTGGTATCGCCCGCACCGGGATAGTGCAGCAGCTCCATCTTGCCCCAGAAGAGAATCAGTGTCTCTGTAGCCTGCGGATTGCCGAATGCACCGGTTTCGAGGTTCATTCTGGTTTCCTGCCACATGGCCTCACGGTTGTTTGCCAGCGGCGCCGAAGTGTCACAGCTGAACAGGAACCGGTCATTCCAGTGCCACTGGCCGCTTTCATCCTGTTCAAGGAAATCGTAGCGATTGAATTCCCGGTACACCGGTTCGCCCTTGAAGTTCTTGTATGTAACAGGCCGAGGCTCGTCCGCATAGGCTAACAGGAACTTGAACCAGACCTCAAACAGCTGTGCATAAGCCGCCTGCTTCATCACGCGTTGGCTTTCCATGCGGCCTGCTGCCTGTGCAGCGGAGTATTCCTTTGCTTTGCCAGAGGTTGCAGTCGTGTCCTTTCGGCCTTGAAAAGAATCTGTAATACCCAGTATCTGGCGGGCTTCCTCGTATACCTGACTTAAGTAGGTCAGTTCATACTGCAAATTTCCGCTGAACTCGTACACACCGATCTGATTTTTCGTTGCCTGATTCGGCACATACCACTTTTCAAAATCCTTGGAATCGATCCGGAACTTGGTATCAATGGGCAGTGTCACGCGCGTGCCCGCCTTCAGCAGCCGGTCAATAATCTTCTTTTCGATGCGGTTTGTGGTGTTCTGCTGGTCCTCGATCACATCCACGTCAGAGTTGCCCAGCAGCTGGCCGAATACACTCACGCTCACCTGCAGCACCAGCGGCAGGCAGTCAGGTTTATAGAACGGAACCAGTGTCGGCACCATCACCGCCACATCGTTCGCATCGTGCTCAAAATGCTCACCGGGAATCTCATTTCCTGCAGAAGTTCTGATGGGGAGAATGATCTGCTCATACTCCATTTCCTGCGTTTCCCAGTCCTCACAGCCGCACCACGGGCACGCACCGCCGTCATATTCGATGTCGGCCACAGCACCCTGTTCCGTCTCAATGCCGCTCAGGAACGCGTCACCGCCCTTGTCAGGCAGCATCATTCCGTCAGCAATGCTGCGCGCCATCTCATGTCCAGCCATCATCCGGGCCGCAAGGTCGTGGTCATTCATGCCGTCAAGGTCTGTGCGCTGCACATTGCTGGAAACAACCTGACCGGGCAAGGGCCGTACCCGTCCGCACCGGCTGCATACCGGCTGCCGCCGTGCCTGATAGTTCACAAGGTCTTCCAGCTCGATGTCATTGACCCAGCTGTAGCGGTCGATTCCACCGTTCTCGTTTCGCTCAAAGCCGATGTACTGGGTCAGCGCTTCATCATTGATGGATTCACCATGAATATTTCTGATTTCCGGCTCGGATTCGGTCTCGCTGCGCACATCGATGCCATAAGCACGTTTGATCGTTGCCTTGGTCGTGGGTTTCTTAATGATCACCCAGTCCATGTCCTTCAGGCCGGTGTAGATACCGGGCTGCGGAGCAAGCTGCTTCGGGTGGATCAGGCTCACTTCCAGAGCGCCCTTGCTTCCAAAACCCTTCGTGCCCTCATTCCACTCTGTCAGCCACAACACACCGCCCTGGATGGGCACCGTCCGTTCAGCCATATCGTTGTTCTTCTCGGACTCCATCCGGTTCAGCTCATTGCGCAGGTGATTTTCTATAATCTCCGCCAGCTGCTCATCCTGCTGCCGCACCGCTGTTACCTTCGGCTGCGGGATTGAGGATGACACCTTGCTTTCGATATTCTCGAAAATGATGTTGCGCACGTGCGGAGTCTTCTCGGTAGGCTTGTCCCCTTCGATCATGGGTTTCAGCTTTTCTTCTCCGTTGTACAGCTCCTCCCGGTGATCCATCTTGCTCACCAGCGGTGCCCATTCCAGATCACTCAGCCGAAGTCTCTCCTGCCACAGCTGCAGCTTTCCGCTTTTGTGGCTACCTGCCTGTTTCTGCGGCCGGGACTGCGCAGCTCTGCGCCGCTTTCTTTTGCTGTTCTTACTCATCCTTCTCGCTCCTTGTTATCGTTTCGGCTGGCCCCACATTTGGATCAGCATCTCCTGTTCCCTGGGACTTGCCCGGTTGTAGTCCTCCCACATATCCTCAGTCCAAACGCTTTCCTCGCCGGCCGCTTCCGCATCCACGCTGGTGCTCTGCTGGCAGCGGATGAAATGAGCGATTGCAAGGCTCATGACCAGATCGTCATGCTCGCCGTTTTCCGCCTGCGGCTTCCAGTTCTCCGCGTACACAAAGGTCAGCATCTCGCCCAGCGTGTCGAAGTCGTGAATGGTCTCAATGGCCTGCTTTGCCACATCCTTCAGGCCGTCAATGATCAACGGGCGTGTCTTTGTCGTGGTTTCAAATCCGAAGCTGTCAGCTAGTGCGCCGGTGAACGTGTCCACCCGCTTTCTGACAAACAGATTCGTATAACCCAGACTCTCGATGCATTCCTCCGGGAATGTGGAGTAGTTGGTTTCAATACCGATCAGCGCCTCGTTGTAGTAATGGCCAAGGCAGTAGATCTGTTCTGCAAAGAATCGCTCACCGAACTTGTGGTGTACCACCGCCACCTGATCGCCCGTGCGGTTATCCAGCACGTGAGCTGCAAAGAAGTCACTGCCGGTACCGGCGGTATCCGCGCCCAGCACATACGGCACACCTGCCTCCGGCTTCTTCCGAATACGGATCGGGCCGCTCTTGTCAAGCTCCCATGTAAATTCCGTAATATTTCCCGCATTGTCTTTTTGTATGCGGAAAGCGCCGCGCTCCCAGCTTTCCTCCTGCACCCGCTTGCGCCGCAGTACAATTTGTTCTTTGTTAAAAACACATTGACCGGTTGCAATGAATGCTTCATCCGGTGTTGCGGGATATTCCTGCTTGAAAAGGTTCAAGTCGCCGCCACAGTTGTTTTCAATGCACCAGCGGCGCCATGCCAATTGCTCGTCATCCAAGCCAAACGTTTGGGAAAGTTCCTCTTCTTCCTCCGTCCGTTGGAATCCCGGCGGCACCTCGCGGCGGTACTCGTCCATTTCGTACCAGGCGAAGAACACGGGAATGAAACCTTCCCGTCCTTCCTGCTGGGCCTTCACGGCGGCATCCCACCGCTGCTTGAATTCGTCGTAACCGTTTGCAGTGCTCTCGATGATGACCATCGTGCCCGCTCTATCCGGCACTGCCTGCATCAGACCGGCCAGCGTTTCGCGCTTGTCGCCCGGCCAGAATGCAAACTCCGAAAGGTGCAGTGCCCGCAGTGTGTAACTTCGGCCGATGCCCTCGCCGCCTGCGGTAGCGCACCGGATCCGGCTGCCGAGTCCCTTCGCGGCACCCTTGTACCTGCTGGGCCGGTCAAACACCAGCTCCTGCGCGTTGGATGCCCGCATCATGGGCTTAATTTTGTCCGGCAGATGATCGTAGAACCGCTTGGACATCAGGAACAGGTTCTTTGTTGCCTCGTCCTTGTGGGCAACGATCATGGTCTCCACGTTGAATGACGTCGCCGTCAGCCAGAAGATTATCGCCTCTGTCAGCGTAGAGAAGCCCATCTGACGGGCTTTCAGGATAATGACACGGATGGGTTTGCCTGCATCCCATTGCTCCTTGATCACCTTGTACAGCCGTTTCTGCGGCTGATTCAGCACGAACGGGATCACATGGCCGTCCTTGTCACGGATTTTCAGGAAATGAACGATATATGCCAGGCAGTTCAGCAGGATGTTCATAATCCTTTCTCACCGCTGCCCTCTGCTTCCAGCTGCCGCTGAAGGAAGCCCTCCACCGTATCGTTGGTCAGTTCCATGCGCTCTTTGTAGCCAAAGTTGTTTTCGAGGTTGAACAGCACACCCTTCAGATCCTTACCGGATCTTGTCAGGCTCTCGCGCTCCAGATATGCGTGCATGCGCCCCTGCGCGTACGTTGTCGTGTCGGAAAACTCAGGGTGCTTTTCGTGGTCGCAGTAGTCATTCCACGTATCCCTGTGGATACCGAGAAACTCAGCCAGTCCGCCAACCGTCGGCGGTACCAGATACTCTGTCACTTTCACAGGCTTGCCCAGAGCATTCAGGACCACCACATCCTCGTAGATCACGTGTCCCATCTTGTCCTTTTCTCCTGTGGGTTTCTTTTCAGTGACTTCCACTTCCCTACTGATCGACCGGAAGTACCGCTTCACGGCCGATTCAAGCTGCTTTTCGTTGTACTTTTTCGGGGCTCCCATGGCGGTCCCTCCTTCCTGTGTATTTATGCTATCTGAAAAAAACCACGCCGAACCGTCAACTTTTTTTGGCGCTTTTGTTCTAAAAGGCAAAAAAGACAGGCCGTAATAGCCTGTCTTGTAAATCGAAATATTAGATTTTCCCATTTTTGACTATTTTGTGTCTTTCCGGCGCCTGCTTATGCCAAAGGCGCCCTTGCCGGTGACAAGGACGTAAATATGGCCTTATGCGTACTGGGCAGCTTCCCGCTCAGCATCTTTCCGCTTCAAGCACTTCGGTGTGATGTAGCGTATGTACTGGCTCTTGTAGTTGCGGTAATCGTCCCGGTCGCCCACGTTGTTGCGGTACTCCTGGCGGAAGATCAGCTTGCCGCCTCTGGGCACCAACAGCTCGTTATCGGTGGCCACGATGCGGCGAGTCGGTACCGGTCTGATCAAGTTGCGTGTGGAGCGGTATTTCTTGGCATCAGGGATCCGGCGTACCTGCTTGATGATGTACTCGGCGATTGGGGTCCGGTCGATCTGGTTCTCCCACAAGCGGGTATAATCGACGCTGCCAAGGCCGTACTTCTCCCAGGCAGAAAGGAAAGCATTCTCTGTTCCTGCCTGCACGATCAAGTGATGGTGAACACGCACGATTTCTTCGGTGTCACCGTCCATGTCTGAGGTGCAGTAAATAGCCTTCAGTTCGATGCTCTCTTTTTCCAGCTTGCGTTTGACCCTGCGCAGCGCAATGTCCAGTTCATGAGCAGCTGCTTCCCAGATAGCATTCTGTCTCTCGGCATCATCCGCAGAGTCCACGGGCAACCCATGCTCACGTCCCCACCTCAGGATCCGATCCAGCCCCTCGTCGCTGTAGTCCAGTCCAAGAAGCAGGTCCCCTGCTTTGAAGTTCGCGTTGATTTCTCTGGCCAGTCTCTTCTGGGAGGAGTACTCATTCTGCTCCTGCTTCTTCACCGCATTCTTCTGTCTGCGGGAGAGCTTTCCATTCTCGGGTCTCTTGCCGGGTACAAAGAACTTCGTCTTTTCCCCGACATCGCCCGCCTCATAGGTGCTGATCACGAAATAGCCTTCCTTCATGTTACCCTCTCCTGCCCTTCTATCTAAAATGGTTGATTACTTAGGCTCAAACCTAGCCCGCAAACGCGCGTGCGCGCGCGAATAATCAAATGGATATGATGTTCCAGACATCCCATGGTGCACCCATGGGATCTATGCAAAATCAGATCCGTTCTGCCATGATCCGGTAATACCGGCGCACCATTCTTTCCAGTGTCGACTCGCTCAGTGCGTGTCTGGCACAGATAAACGTGCTGTCGCAGTCCGTGGTCACATATTCCAGAACTGCCTTCTGAGAACTTCCGGCGGCGTCACGGCAGGCCTGGCGTATCATGTTTTTCTTTTCTGCATTCAGCTGCTTGTAGCGCTGGGACAGGAAATAGATATATCCCTGATCCTCATAGCTGACATTCGCTTCCCGCTTATACCGAAATACCGTTGCCATGCCGTCCTCCTCTCCGGTGTGCGCCCAAGGCCGGGGACTTACTCCCCGGCCGGTTCCTTGTCGCCTTGCGCAGCGATTTTCTGCTTCAGCCGCTGCATATCTTCCTTGCCACTGCTGCGGTGATACTTCGTCGAATCTCCGCTTCGCAGCTTCCTGCTTCTGTATTGGTCGCTGATTTCCTGCCGCTCCAGCGGAGTCGTGTCCGCGATCAGCATCCCGTAACTGTACCGCCTGCCGAGTTTCTTGGCTCTGCGGTCAGCTTCCAGCGCCAGCGCATCGATGGGGTAATCCTCACTCAGCTTCGCCGCCATGGTCAAACTCCACGATATACCAGTCTTCCGCCAGCATATCCGCCTGTGATGCAAGCCAGCCCAGCTGCACACCGGAAGTACCCACGAAGGCAAACGCCCTGTTTCCGGCGGCATCATGGTCTGCATTCACCTTGTACCCATAGGGATCGATGTATGCAATACACGATGCCAATTCCACATACTGTCCCTTGCCATTCCAGCCCCGGCGGGCGATCTGCTTGCCCTGCTTCGCCGCTTCGATTGCCTGTCCGAAGCTCATGTCCTCCGCAAGATGGAATTGACGCTCGAAGTCCTCCTTACTTGCCCAGCAGTTGTATCCGTTATCAGATATGTAGAAATAGCCTTCCTCGATCACAGTTCTGGGACTGCAGCAGTTCGCTTCGCATGCATCATGGATTTCCTCGACCTTCGGCAGGGGCAGGTTCTCCGGCCAGTAACAGCCATTGACCATCATGCCCGGCACCGCATCCACGATCTTCGTTCCAATATATTTACTCATATGTAATTCCTCCTCATCAGCTGCAGGGAATGCAGCGGTTTTCAAACTTCTTGTAGGCATCAAGATACAGCTCTTTCTTCTCGCCGTTGTACGTCAGTTCGTAGTACATACCGTCGAAAAGGGTGGTGCTGACCATCGCCTTGCTGTTCTTCAGCGTCTTACACATCCAGACAATGAACACATCCTCCTCGGAAATCTGCTTACCGTCCGTCTTATCCAGGTGTTCGTTGGCATATGCCGCCACGGTTTCCTTGCAAAGTTTGACAAAACCTTTTCATTCATAGCTCAATCTCTCCTTTTCTTCATCAGTGAACGGAATACCCCGCCCCTGTTCATAGTTGATATGCCGCAGGATTTCATCCTCAGCAAATACATTCATCGCCGCCATGGCAAGCACCGTGTCACACCCGCAGCAGTCGTTCCAAAGCATGTACAGCTTGTCTCCTACCACACCTATGGAAAGCATTCTCAGGAAACCGTTCTCTGCGCGCACCGCATTTTTCGCATAAGCTTCCGTGACAAATCTCGCAGCACCGGGATTTCCTGCGATAAAATCAGTCATACCGATTCTGGTACTTCCAGCCGTTTCCGCTATGTACTGCTTAAGCACGGTGTATATGTCCTTGCTTTCCTCACACGGCACCACACGAAGCCTTGCACGCACAATTAGCTGCTGCATAACTGGTTCTACACGCGTATCAATCTCGCAGAATCTTAAGACCGCTTCGCCTATTTTCCTTTGAAAACCCCGTTCTATGTACTCTGCAACTTTTTTGGGATTGTCCAGATCCTCCATGTCAATATACGTTTCATAGAAAATCTTCTGCACCGGCACATCAGTACTCGTGAATTTTACCTGTTCTTGGCCAAAAAGCCTCATCCTGTTGCGCAGTTGCTCATTTTCCTGTCGCAGATTCTTCATCTCCCGCTGGCCGAACTCGTCAAGGAATACCCATGTACCCACAACACCAACCGCTGCAGCGATCACGATCCATACGTAGATCATGCCTTATTCCTCCTCTGCCGTTTCCTGCTGCCCTGCCCGGCTTTCGCGGCTGCGGCTGCCGCGCATGGCGCGGAACAGGTCCACGATGGTCATACGCTTCATCATCTTATTGGCCGAGATGTGGGGTCTGCGGGCCATGGAGCCGAAAGCGCCCCGCTTTTTCGCGTAGCCGCGGCTGCTGCGTTTTCTGTGGTTGTCTGCACTGCTCATTGTCAGTTCCTCCTTGTGTTATCTTGATTTTGGCCGGTATGCTGCACCGGCTTGAATTCGCTCATATCCCGCCACTCCCAGCGGCAGTCCTGCGGCTCTTCAATGTAGATCAGGAACATCGTCCCCTCCACTGCGTATACCTTGCAGGTTTTCTTCGTTTCCAGATGTACCACGTCAAACATGGCCTGCACCTCCTCTCCGCCCGTCTCCGGCAGCTGCTCCAGCAGGTTCAGCACGATCTGCTTCAGCAGCGGGTCATTGGGCCAGTTTGCTTCCATAAATCTTCTGGCCCCATTCAGCGAGATCTGCTTATCCTTTACCTTTCCCTTTTACCTCTTTCACCTTGCCACATTTCTTGCAGCGGTACTGCTTGGCCTGCACCAACCAGCCGTCCACTACCAAAAATCCGGCCAGATACTCTTCCTCATACTCATGTCTGCAAAACAGACGCTTCAGCCAGTTAAACATCTGTTTTCTCCTCCATTTCGGTATTGCCGCAATCCGGGCAAGTATCCGTTTTTTGCATGGGGCATCCGCATTTCGGGCAGATTTTCAGATTTTTGATCACCAGCGCTTGCTCTGCTTCGAATCTTCCCAGCAGGGTAGCCATACGGTATTCATCATAAAAGCTCTTATACGGCGGAGGATCATAGGGTATGATTCTCGGCTCGAACACCGGCTCGTACATCGGAAGAAAACCTTTATCGACCATCTCCGCGATTTCATCTTGTGTCTGCAGTCGGAGCTTCAACGGTTCCACCGGTTTTATGTGCAGCTCCCGCATCCGCTCTACTGCCTCCGCCATTTGCCGCGCGGTGATTTCCTTCTCTGATGTCACAGAAGCAACACCCACTTCCTCGCAGAACCTCCGTTGCATTTCCATGAATCGCTGGAATTCCTTTTCCTCTTCTACCAGTGAAGGTTCTTCGAAGAGCATCGTATCCTTTCCGATTTCAGTTGCCCGGAACGTCTCCCGAAGCTTCTCTTTTATTTTTCCGGCACCTTCACCGACGATCACAACACATTTCGTCATCCCTCGTTCTCCTTCACATAGCACCAGCTCTGGGGCGCCCGCGTCAATCCGAATTCAGATACATTCCGTATCCGCCGACCCTTTGTTTTGCAGTAATCGATCACTTCTGAAACATGCCAGAAATGCACAGGCTTTTCCCTTGCATATGCTTCAGCTTGATCCATCGTCACGCAGCTGTCCTTAACCAATCCAGCAGCTTGCCGAACTTTTTCGTCGGTGTAAATATACCGACAGGTAAATTCAGCCTTAATCTGCCCACCGCTACCGCTCTCGCAGCACAGTACCCGAAAAGGCGTCTCCTTAGGGCAGGTCTTGCGCATCTCAAACTTTTTGATACCCCGACGAATATTTCCAAGA
This sequence comes from Faecousia sp., assembly GCA_045589055.1. GTDB lineage: Bacteria > Bacillota > Clostridia > Oscillospirales > Oscillospiraceae > Faecousia. The sequence goes on from JAZNFH010000096.1 coordinate 27,820, forward strand.
TATTCCGGCTTAATCGTCGCAATAATCGTGATCATCAGCTTTCCTCCTCCGGTGGTGTCCGGTACTCACAATGATGTGCCGTACACCTTGTGACTTGTCCGCCAATCTGGTCAGCAATCTTAATGGGGCATTTCTCCCCGGTGCAGGCGAAGGTATTGTTTTCCTTTTCCGGTGTCTGCCTGACGATTGTCAGGCAGTCCATGATCGTGGCCTTTACAACGCCGCTGGTGCCCTTCAAGTGTTCCTCCAGTGCCGCCACAACTCTTTGTTTGAACGTCATAGTTTCAATCCTTTCTTACCGCCTGTATCCGGCTCCCAGCCGAGCAGCCGCAGTACTTCGTAAATGGTCTCATCCGCTGCATCCACCGCCACACCGGAGCAGATCGCGTCGATCAGATTCAGCCATTTGATGGCCGCAACGCCGGTCTCTTTTCCGAGTTTGTGCGCTGCCGTCATAGGCTTATGGACGGAGGTGTTTCCCTCGTCCGCCCGCCATTCCCGTATCCCGTGGATCAGCTCGTCCATCTCTTTTTTGGGAAAAACTTTCATCAGCTCTCCACCCTTCTGATATGTACCGTGTCGCATTTATTGGCATTCTTCTCGATCCACTTGATCAGCTTGTCTTCTCCCGCCACAATTGCGAGGTAGTCCTTCCTCCCGTGAATCTTCCGATAATTGATAACGTATTCGGCCATCAGCACACGCTCCTACATTCATCTTCAATTGCCGTAGCCCGCGCACTGAACATATCGCCCTTCTCTTTTAATGCCAGTCCACGCTCGATATGCCTGATTGCACGACTATACGCACGGTTTGCTCTGTCCCAAAGCACAGCCGTTCGTAACAGTATCATCAACTTCGCAACAGCTTCACTCAGTGCCATCACGCCCACCCCTTGCGCAGCTCTTCGATCAGCGCCAGAGCCGCCTTCTTCATGGATCCGGCCTTGGTCTCATCTGTCAGCTTGGTCTTGGTGTACAGGCCCTTGATGCGGTTGTGATCCTCCTGCAGCTGCTCGCACAGTGTCAGGAATTTGGCAATGTCAGGGTCAGAAAGCTTCGTATCCTTTTCCATGGCGGCGATCTTCGCCTCCAGTTCCTTACTCTTATTCTCGGCAGCAGTCTTTTCCGCTACGGCCGCATCCAGCTGCTTCCGCAGATCCACGGTTGCCTTGCGCGCCGCCTCCTGCTCTGCTTCCAGCTGCAGCTGCTGCATCATGGCCGCCGGGATCTTGGGATTTGCTTTCAGCTGCTCCAGCTGTTCCTGGGTGCTCTTTTCGGATTTCTGAGCGGATTCCAGCTGCTTGCGCATTTTCTCAGCTTCCTTTTCCTTCCGCTCTGCCTGCTTCCGGGCCTTTTCCAGTTCACTGTTCAGACGGTTCACTTCATCCCGGGCCATCTGGGCGGCTTCCTGCTGGGCATGCTCCTGCCGGTGTGCTTCCGCCAGTTCCTCCTGCAGATCACCCACGCGCTGCTCGGCAGCATTCTTACCGCAGCGCACCTCATCCAGTTCCTCCCTGGCTTCGTCCCGTTCCTTCTGGGCAGCGGCCAGTTCCTCACGGATAGCCCGTTCCAGCTCACGGGTGGACATATTCTCTACATCGTGCTTTTCCGCAAACTCTGCCCGATCCTCCGGCGGCAGTGCCACCAGCGCCAGCGCCTGGGTGTAGGTCAGATTCCCAAACTGTTTGGAATTCTGCAGTGTTGCAAAGAAGGATTCCTGATTGTCACCGTACTCGTTATAGAGGCGCATCAGGTTATTGGCCTGAGAGGTGGAATACTCCACCCGCTCCTGTAAGTACTTGCCCCACTCGCCGTAGGGCACCATGCTCTTGGCTTCCACCAGCAGGCGCCCGATCTCGATCAGATCGCTCAGCAGCTGCCGCGCCGCCCGCCGCTGCACATATTTGATTTCCCCGGTGACGATCTCAATATCCCGGGCAGTAATAATCTCACTCATGCTGTTTTCTCCTCCTTATTCATCCATTCGAGCCAGAACGGCATCAAAACTTCTTTCTTCCAGCGGTCCACAAAAGCTCGAACCTCTTTTGGAATGCTGTGTGTATATTGGTTATTCGGACCGTGACGTTCGTTACCATAGCCATGCAATTGAATTTCTTTCGGCACACCGTTCGATGTTCCGATGTTCAGCGTGTAGTAGCTCCGCTCCGGTCTTCTGTACTTTCGAACGAAGAAAATCATACTTTCTCCGGATGCATGACCTTCGCCGTATCTACCCACGCAGTGATTCAGCTTTGCGCCCTCGATAATCAGATCCTCATTTCGCAGCGGCAGCAGGATCCGAAGGTTTCCATCCGTCCATTCCAGCGGCCCGAACATTTCCTTGATTTTGGCAAAGCCCTCATCCAGTTTTCTGCTCTTCTTTTCGCTTCTGTTTATTCTCTGGAGCCGATCCAACTCGTCATGCACCGCCCGCAGATGCCTTGGCCACAACTCCGCGCGGGCAAGCGGAATATCCGGGTGTAGTTCCTCCGCCATTTTTCTGGCATCCAGCAGCAGTCCTGCTTCCCGGTGCGGCACTCCCTGTTTATCGAGATACTGTGCTACCTTTGGCAGATCTATCTCGTCATCATCCTCACGCATGGCGATCACGGCCCCGACACCCTCTTCGCGGAAGGTTTCGTAATACTGCAGGAATTCAAGGATCCTGCAGCCACCGCCACACAGATGGTACTCCGTCCAATCATCAAATTTTTGTTTTGATAGTGTATTCTTCGTGAGGCTCAGTGCCTTGAACTCCGGTTTGCTGATCCGCAGCATTTCATGTGGTTTCTTTTTGCTAAAGTCCACCCCATTTACATCCGCCAGAATCCGTCTGGCATCGTAGGGTGTATATCTGGTGATATTACTCTCAATCAATTCCACCCATCCGGCGCGAATCAGATTCTCAACGTTTCTGTTTTTCTGCCATATTTTCAGGTAAGTTACGGGGTATCCGCCGCCACCTCTTATGTAATCATCGATCCCGGTCTTCTCCCCGGTGCATCCATCCAAGCACGGCATTTTCCCATAGACGTAGCTTCCGCATGCCCGATTATTGATAGCGCCCCAGCTGTGATACAGCCGCACGGAGCTTTCCTCACCAACCTCACTTACGTTCTCCCAACATCGCAGCCTCCGCTCACTGGAGAAACCTGCTGCAGCACCTTTCGTATGTCGAAAATGTGCGATTGCTCCCCGTTCCGTGATCACATATGCATCCCTTGGGTATGTTTCGTAGGTATGACTTCCGTCATCGTAGATGTAATTTGCGGTCAGCCAGTAAATAACTGCCGTATATTTCCCGACATTCTGAACACTGCAGCCCAGAGCCTGTTTTTTTCTTTCTCCATGAAGCTTTGACCTATGCATTGCTTCCACATTCGCAAAACAAAGCGGGCATGTTAGGCCGTCCATTTCTCCGATCTGGATGTAGCTGTTGTCATATCCAAAATCCTCGATCTCGTCCGCCTGCGGTTCTCCGCTTCCTTCCGGGTCAACCGCATAAAGGCAGCCATCTTCTCCTTGATACATCAGAAAGCCCTTTGCGCCGTCCCCCACATGCTGGGTGTAAAAATCCTCGCCGCAGCTGGTGCAGGTACACCGGCTGGCCCAGATCGTTTTCGGCTTCCTTTTTGTTTCCGGTGTCACTTCCATCGGCAGCGGTGGATAGACTTTGATTCTCTCCGCGCTGAACAGCATCAGCTCCACATCCAGATCCTGACACATCTCCACTTCAGCCCATTCTTCATAGCCATCCGGCGGTGACTCTGGCAGCAATCGCGCCATCAATTCTCTGTCCATATCTCACCTCAAAAGAAGCTGCTGAGATCAAATTCGTCTGCTTCTGCGTGCGCCTGCTCGCCAACTGGGTCTTCTTTTTCGCTGCCGGCAGCCGGCAGGCCGTAGAATTCCCGAATGATCCTCTCCGCCACATCCGGCGGAACGCACACGCAGTTCCCCTTCTGCTTTTTGTGCTGCTCATCTGCCCAGTCCTTTATTTTCTTGGCAGCAGCTTTGATCCCCATAGCCTCGTTTTCCAAGTCCTCGGAAACGATCCTTGCGCACGAATCATGCGCTCTGCAGATATCCATCAATTGCTGCCCGACCATCCAGACCGGAGTATTTTCCTTGCCCGCACGCTGGACTTCGATTTTTTCAAAAACCGTCATATTAACCTCCAATTTCTACTTGCCGAAAATGGGGCCGTATGCTATAATGTTCATACAGCCCCATGTGGCTCATATTTCAAATTGTGCGGTACCTCGCTTTGGTCGGCTTGGGTACCGCGCTTTTTTATGCCTGCACCCATCGATACTCCGCCAGATGCTGCACCCCGTCTGCATCTCCTCCGGGAGGCACCACCCGCAGAACCCAAACCTCGCTGGTTTCTCCTTTGGCATAAATGCCGTTACCTACCATGCTCACTTCGGATTTACCGGTGATCAAAACCTCATACCGGGGATCGATCAGATAAATGGTGTTTCCCGCCGTTGTCTGCCAAACGCTGTTGCCATCAAACCGGAGGGAAGTTTTCTTCATGCTATACTTTGTTCCGTATTCCTTCAGCTCTTTAGTCAGCTGTTCCAAACCACCCAGAGCATCGGAAATCAGCTTGCTCTGAACGAATGGACCATCGTCACCCTTGACCACCTTGTATGCGGTACCATCCTCCGGAATCAGGCGCATATGTAATGCGATCAGCGAAAGAATTTCATTGGGCACATTCTCCATGTCGATCTGCACCAGCCAGTATCCGGAGTTGATCATCATCAGATCATCCTGCACCGCCACAGTGTAACCCTGGAGCTTATAGGCTTCCTTCATCTGTTTCGCCAGCGCCTTCTCATTTACAACCATCTTCTGTCCCCCTTTCTAATCGTAATATTGTCGCGGGTTCTGTGGTTGAGGAGAACGATGCAGTCATCGCTCCGGTATTCTACCGACACATGGTCTGTAGCAATGCCGTTTTCCCTGCAAATCCGCTCCTCCTGCGGGTCCAATACTCTGGGTTTACTCATAGCCCTTCCTCATTTCACTGCGTTCTTGCCCACACCGAAACCACCAAGGATACCGCAGGCTACGATGCACGGATATGCCGCCTGCATGGCCATCAGGTCATTGATCTGGAACCACCACAGCAGCATTGAAATACCGCCGCAGATGCCCATCCATTTCACGCAGCCGACAAGCCGATCCTGCAGACTCGTGTTCCGCTTCTCCATGGGATACCAGTTCGTATTTTTTGCCTGTCCCTGGCCTTCCTGGCACACCTGCTTGCACTTTGCCTTGGCCGCATCAGCGCTGGCGTCAGGCTCCATCCGGGGCATTTCCTTGGGCTCCGTCTCATCCTCAAAAGGAATTCCCATAGCCTGCAGTTCCTCATCGAAGATCTCTTCCTGCTGCGTTGATTTCTGACAATTATTGTTCATACCTTAATACCTCCATTTTTTGATGATAATCGGCGCTACCCATGGGTGCGCCGTTGTTCATTTTGTCCAGCCGACCCCGCCGTCGGCTGTCCGCTGTGCCGTTATTACGGCTCGCTCCCGCCTGCCAGAAAGGACGAAAGAGCAGGCACGCTCTGATAGTGGGACAGGCCGGATTCGAACCGGCAATTTACCGCGTCAGACGCTGGCTGGGTTGCCATCCCCCGCTGCCCCATATAAACCCGACGGGCAGGTCGGGTTTATTGTGTTGAAAAAATATGTAATGGTCTTCTACGGCTCCTGTAACTAGGTAAATCCCGAGGTGTACCACGGTACCATCCCGCCACAGTGCCGGCATTCGCGAAGCAAACAAATCCAAGACCATATGATTGTAATTTTGTCTACCGGCAGCAGTGCCAGGATTGTTATGAAGATCCATGCCTTCACAAGTACACTTCCCTCCTTCCCATCGCCATTATCACTCCATTGCACCGCAGGCCCATCCACTCCTTTGCGGTGCTGGGCAGCCAAATTTCCTGCCCGCCACACTCATCGCCCCCGCCGGTCGCGATCCGGCTCTGTCGCGTAGGGGCGTATAGGGAGCGGCACCGGCGAGAGGTGCGCTGCCTTTCACACTCTGGCAGCATTCTTGAGCAGTCCATGAGGACTGGCAGGGACAGATGGATTCGAACCACCGTGTCCGGGAGTCAAATTCCCGTGCCTTACCGCTTGGCCATATCCCCGTGTCGCCGGGGTATTTTTCCTTTGCCCGGCAAAAGGTCGGCTGTTCCACCCGACGACGCTTAGCCACTTACACGGTTTCATTCTCAGGTATGTTAAAAGCACCCTGAGTGGGCTTGGTGGATCTGTTCGGATTCGAACCGAAGTATCGTGGATTATGAGCCCAGCCCTCTAGGCCACTGAGGTACAGATCCATGTCGCCGGTCTTTCCCGGCTGTCAGCTAGAGTGCTAAACCATAGATGCACAGTTGTCCAAGCTGTGCTGGTGGGACAGGCCGGATTCGAACCGGCGCTCCCGTGAGCTGGAAGTCACCCCTTTGCTGCCCCATATAACCGCCGGGTGTTGCCATTCCCGGCGGGCGGTCTTTCCCTGCTGTCAGCTTTTGAAATAGAGGTCTACATAATGGCTTGCGGCGATTCCCAGGCGCCGCTGGTGGGACGCACCGGACTCGAACCGGCCGCCTCATCCTGTGTGGATGTAGCGCCCCCTGCCGCCCCATACACGCGCCGGAGTCTTCCCTTCTCCGGCGCGGCCGGACAATCCGGCAAAAAAGGAGGTATTGCGGCACTTGGGCAATGCCGCTGGAGGACGGAGCGAGATTCGAACTTCGCTTCTCCCGCTGTGCTCACGGGTGCATCACCTGCAATGCTTTCCGTCCGTATCGCCGCCGTTGCTGGCGGCAAAACCTCCCCAATCGTTTGGGATTCTGCCCGTTTACTCGATCAGCTCCATCAGCCGCGCCATGGGACATCCGGCGCACCGCATTTCCAGTTCAGCTGCAGGCAGCTTCTTGCGGTACTTACAGCAGCTCTCGCACACTTCCTCCGCCAGATCTCCCGCCTCATGCTCGATGGCGCCCAGCTTCTGTGTCAACTCCCCTTTGTCGTGGTCGGAGCGGTACCCGTCGCTTAATCCAAGGCTTCTTCTTGTCAGCTTCATGTCACGTTTCTCCTTCACCGTCCGCAGGTGCCAGCAGTACAGTTGCCAGCCTTGCCACCATTTCCTCGATACCGTATCCCAGCTGCTGCGCGCATTTGATGGTCAGTAGTGCCAGACCCTGCGTCAGCATCCATCCTTCCTCTGCCCGAAGCTCGGTTCGGAATTCCGCCTCCCCTGCTTTCTTTTCCAGCAGGATATGTACATCCGCCTTCATATTCTGATCCATCTGCACACCTCATCAGTCGTATTCCATACCGGGCTCCATACCGGGCTCCAGACCGGTCTCGATGCGGTAAATCATAATCAGTGCTTCCCTCTTCCTTTTCAAAGGCTTCAGTCTAGGGTCAAGCCACTGTTGACGCTGCTCTGCAGAAAGCTCGGAAGCAGTTTTATAAAGCTCCTCCATTTCAGCATCGATGCTACTGACCGCCCGCGCCAGAATCTCAGTGTTCGTAATAATCGGGGCATTTCTCTTTGCCATATTGTTCTCCTTTTGCCTCTGGTGTTTCAATCAGGCAGCCTGTCATCATGCTCGTAGCATGCAGCCTTGACGCCGATGCTCTGAATCTGCTTTGCTGAGTATCCGAACATTCTCAGCAGCACAACCGGATCGATTCTCAGTTGCTTCACAATCTTGCGCAGAGTCCCGAGAGGGATTGTCTCTGGAGATCTCAGATAATTGCCGACCGTCGGCTGGCACACATCCAGAACTTTGGCCAGCGACGCTTGCGTCTTGTAACCGTATCGGCCGCATTGCGCGTTGATCTCCGTCACAAAATCCTTCATGGTGTCCCTCTCTTCGTTTTGCCGCAGTCTCGCCATTATGTCCCCTCCTTTTATCCCGCCGCAGAAATCGGATCTTCAGCAAGTAGTTCATCCACAGTGCATCCCAGGATCTGTGCTAATTTCGGAAGGAGCTTCGCTCTGGGATTTGTTTTTCCGCATTCCCATAAGCTAACTGTAGATTGATCTATATCCAAAGCGACCGCGATATCCTGTTGTGTCATGCCGCGTTTCTCCCGGGCAGATTTTACACTCAATCATTCCACCTCCATTTCTCAGAATTATGAGAAAAAATCATTGACAAAACTCCCGGGGTATCGTATTATGAAAGTACCACCAATCTTAATACATTGAGATACCGCCGGGCGTTCTGTCTTTCTGGCATGATTGTATCTCATAAAAATGAGTTTGTAAAGACTAATTTCTCATTTTTATGAGATTTTGTCATTATGCCTAATTCCAGACTGCTTCGCCCATCTAAATTTCACAAAAATGAGGTCTTTTTATGGGCAGCATCTTTTTCGAACGCTATGCAGAGCTATGCAAAGCAGCTGGTGAAACACCAAACTCCGTGGCAAAGATTATCGGCGCTTCTTCCGGAAGTGTCACAGCATGGAAGAATGGCACCGAACCCAGAAATGCAACACTTTCTAAAATCGCAGATTACTTTGGTGTGTCGACAGATTATCTTCTGGGAAAAGAAACAAAAAAAGCGCCCGCCCTTACTGCGAAGGACGAGCGCGACATTGCAAGAAATCTGGAGAAGATTATGGCCGATCTGGAAGGCTCCGGCGATCTGATGTTTGACGGAGATCCCATGTCCGATGAAGCCAAGGAGTCCATCCGTTCCGCACTCAAGCTGGGTCTTGAGGCAGCGAAGCTGAAGAACAAACAAATCTATACCCCCAAGAAGTACAGAAAGGGATAACGCCATGAAGCAGAAGCGCATTGCGGAATCCCTGGTGCGCAAGTATAAAACCAGAGATCCATTCCGCATTGCAAAGGAGCTGGGCTATGTTGTAGTCCGGACTTCCCTGCAGGAGATCAGGGGATTCTGGCACCACACCCAACGGCAGCACATCATCTTCATTGATGATGCACTTCCCGAGCCGGTTGCCCGTTTCGTGTGTGCCCATGAAATTGGCCACGTGCTGATGCACCGGGGATATAACAGAATATACATGGATTCGAATACCTATTTCCCCACCAACCGTCAGGAGATCGAAGCGGACCGTTTTGCCGTCGATCTTCTCTATGATGATGAGGATCTGCGATTCTTTGCAGATTACCCGATCCAGCTGGCCGCCGACTATATGGGTACCAGTGTCTCACTGGCCGAGTATCGTATGAAGCAGCTGGTTTAGGTACTAATTATCACCATCCATCGGAGATGAGAATATGACATACACTGGACATTGTCCTCACTGTAAGCAGGTCGTTCGTGCTGGGCACGGCGGTCCTGCCAAGCGTATTGGTTCCCCCATCATGACCTGTCCTTACTGTAAAAAAATTTATCTCGATGAAAACATGTATGAGTGGGCAGTCATCGCTAATGAATGTAAACTCCGCTATTATCTCATTGACAATAATCGTTGGTTTTACGGGCCTTTTCTTTCTATTCTTGTTGGCGCCGCAGCCGAGAGTTTTTTATTTGGCGCCATCGTTCTTGCCGTGTGTTTGCTCTTCTATTGGCTCTTTGTAAAATATGCTAACGATGGTGCAATTCAAGAATCTTTTAAGCGGTGTTCTGACATCAGTTATGTTGACACGCTCGTAGAGGTACAGTACGAAAAACTCGACCAGCGTTTTACCGACGACTATCATATCCGACACAAGAAAGTGGTTTTTTCTCCTTCAAAAGCTCCCACTCCTTCTTCGACTGCGAAATCCAGCATTATTAACGATTCAGTGTATCAACCCCATCGAGAAACTTCTCATCATATGGACGCATCCCCTTCAGAGAGCTTGTCAGAAAACACGTCGCAGAAAATATGCCACTTCATATGGCTCGGCGTAAAGTTGTTTGTATCCCATATCGACTCCAATTTGATTTTGCATAGCCATGCCTACCTCTGGGCCGCTTATTTTTATGTTCTCGCCAAAGCTCTCCGCGATCAGTCAATCATCAATCAGATCTATTCATATTTCCCAACTGAGGCAAAATCCTACTTGGGCGAGCGCTATCGCGGGATGGAACCTATGATGATCATCACATCAAGCTATAAGGACTTTGCTGTAGTGTTAAACGGATCGCGAATTGATCCCCGTACTGATAGCGGTATGCAGGCTCTTTGGTATATCGTTTCTCGCTGGGTCTTTGGGAATAATCTAGTACCAGCCGATGCTGAAAAGCATTTCCTATCCAACTGTAAAATGGTTTTGGCCGTTGCACGTGCCTCCATAAAGCAGGATGAGGAGGCATCCGCCGCCGAAAAGTACTCAATCTGCGAACCTTGCACACTCCCCGAATAAGTAATCACCGCCACCGGAACTCCTACTCCGAAGCGGCAAAATAAAAAAGCCCCATCTCAGGCTCCTACCCCTGAGATGGGACAATATAGAACACCACACTACGCACTACCATAGGGGCAGTCTACCCTTTTATAGTAGCAGTCCCGGAAAGGAAAGTCAAATGTCAAAAAAGAAAAAAGCCCCGGATATCAAAATTCCTAAGATTACAGTTCTTCCCTCCGGCGCTGCCCATACCCGCGTCATGATCAACGGCGAGCGTATTTCCATCACTGCTGACTCAGAAGAAGAATGCAAGGCAAAGTATATCGCCATGAAATACGGTGTCATGGAAGCAAAGAAGAAGCAGAAAGTCAAAAAGAAAACACTGGAAGCTGCGCTTACCGAGTATATCAATGCCCGCAAAGGATTTCGCTCCCCTTCCACGATCTATGGTTACGAGCGGTATAAAAAGAACACCTTCCAGAGCATGATGCAGGCTGACGTGTTCACCACCCCTGATGAACGCTGGCAGGCAGCTATAAGAGAAGAGCGCCGTCTGGGCCGATCACCAAAGTATATCGAAAATGCATGGTCGCTGATGGCATCCGCCATTGAAGAGGCTACCAAGCACCGTCCCGATGTTCTTCTGTACCCGGAAGAAAAGAACGAGCGTCCCTTCCTGGAGCCGGACGAAATCGACACCTTCGTCGCCGCCATCAAGGATCAACCCTTAGAGATTCCCGCGCTGCTCTGTCTGTCCAGCTTGCGCAGGTCAGAAATGATTGCGCTGAAATGGGATAAGGTAGACCTAAAGAAAAAGGTCATCTATGTACAAGGCTCAAGAGTCCGCGGCAGCGACGGTTTGGTGGAGAAGAAGCAGAATAAGAACCGTACTTCCCGCCGTGTTGTGCCGATCATACCGCCGCTCATGGAAGCGCTCAACAATGCAGACCGCGCTGGCGAATACGTCTGCACTATGACGGGCGATCTGACGTTGACCCGTGTCAACCAGATCTGTGCTGCAAATAACCTCCCGGAAGTCGGTCTGCACGGACTGCGCCACAGCTTCGCTTCTCTGGCCTACCATCTTGGAATGCCGGAGATGATCGCCGCTGAGATCGGTGGCTGGAAAGACCTGGGTACCATGCACAAAATCTATACCCACCTTGCGCAGAAAGACATTGCCAAAAGGTCGCAGGACTTCTGTAACTACTTCGATCCAGAGAAGCGAAAGTCCCAAATTGGCAACGAAATTGGCAACGAAAAATAAATTCCCTTACAGCCGCAACGCTTTTGCCGATTATTTTAATGGGTTCGAGTCCCATCTCTCGCACCAAAGGAATACCGCTCAAGATGTTCGTCTTGAGCGGTTTTTTCTTGTATTTTATGAACTTCTCCGTATTTTAGTGGAATATCTCCGCTTTTAATTATAAAAATATTTATCGAACATAAGTTTAATTGTTCGGCTCAAAATACTTTTTGGGGTCCATTTTGGCAATGAAATTGGCAACGAAATACCGCACCGGTTTCCCGGTGCGGATTTCTTTATTCCTCCTTTTCCTTGGCTGCCGCCTTTGCATCCAGCCATTTCTGACCAGCATCCTTACTATAAGGATTATTTTTTGACGTTTTTGTGCTGGTACACATCATCTGCCAAAGCACGCCCTTCTGCTCATTGGTGTACTCTTTCCCCAGATGATCAATAACTGCCTTGACCTCGGCCTGTGAGTACGAGCCGTTTCCATCTACATCATACTCATTTCGTTTCTCATAGTATGTAACATACATATCAGGTGAAACATCCAGATCATAAGCCATTTTCAGTTTTTTGAACGATGCCTCACTCATACGTCCTGCCAGCAGCGATAGCTGAACCGCTTCATTGTCGGAGGACTTAATTGCCAGCCGCCAGAATTCAGCATTCTCTGCCTCTTCGTCCTCGTCCAGCTCGTCCAGATCATACATGGCATAGGCAAGTTCAACTGCTGCATCAGAATTCAGACCGGCATCTGTCGCTTCAAGATACTCCTCCACGTCGACTCCCTTTGTACGCATATCCATGAAGTCATCTACGCTCAGGCCCCTATCAGTAGCAGACAGGAATTTCGCATATTGCGAGGGGTTTCCCTTCTCTGTTGTAAGCTCGGTTCCCAGAATATCTCCAACGACCAATTTCTTTTCCTCATCGGTCATCGGAACACTTTTCAGTGCTTTCTGCTGTTCGATGTGCTTTACGGTACCCTTTAATTGGTCCGCTTGATATAAATCCATCATCAACTGTCCGATTTCGCTCTGCTCTGCACCTGCATCAGCAAGACTATCCATCAGTTCGCGTTCTGAATCCGATGCCAACAGGCCGTAATAGACAATCGTCTTTCCCTCCTGACTGATATTGGAATCATCAAGCACCCAATACTTTGCGGTCTTTTCCTGAGTGGCTTCCATCTGCCGGATCAATGCATATGCATCCCGGTCATCTACACCGGCCGCTACCATATCCTGATAAACTGCTGTTTGCTTTGCACCCAGACTGTTAAAACCGCTATCGACCCAATCCTGGGCCTCCGGCAGTGCGCTCTTGCCAAAGATGCCCATTCGTGCAGCATTCCAGAACGCATCAGCCGGGTCGCCCTTATATACAGGATACTGCAGAATGTCATTGCCTTCAGCATCCACACTGTAGCTGCCGCTTTCCGCAAATGCTTTGATGCCCTTCCAGAGCTTGCCGATCTGGTTGCCACCAAAGGGCGGGATTACATAGGCCAGCTTATTCAGCTCGTCCTGCGCTTCCTTCCACCGCTTTTCTGCACTCCACTCTTCCTCTGTTGCAGCCTTCCAAAGTGCAGACAGATCCGGAACTGCACTGGATGCGGGGATTCTGCCGCCATCTGTTTCAATACCCACCAGTGTCAGGCCGGATGAGAACGGAAGTTCCCCCATCAGTGTACCTGCAAGGTTCGTGCCGGCTTTTCCAACTCCAACCTTTTCCGTCTGGAAAGAAGTCTCCTCGCCCTTGATCGCATTGGTGCCCCATTCCACCAGATTGGGCAGTTCATAGCCGGTCAGATCTCCCACGGTATCATTCAGAATTCCAAAGGGATCCAGCGCAGGCCGTCTACCCACAAAGTATTCATACACTTCATTGTAGAGGAACGCGCCAAGGAAGTATTTCAGCAGCACCAGTGTCAGCGCTGCAAGTCCCTTTTCCCGGTGTCCTCTTGGCAGGTCTTTGAACACTTCGCTGAACTGGTTGTTGACTTCCAGCTGGAACTGGGTAAATGCCTTGAAGACAGGATTCTTCGATTCGAACAGGGTCGGCATAGCGCCTTTACTGCGGTCTGCCATCACATGAGAAGCAAATACATCCGCTTGATGCATAGCTTCAGCTTCGGATAGACCTCTTTTCAGATTCTGGAAGTATGCTGCCCGGACGATAGAATCCGCTGTAAAGCCGTCGATCAGCTCCATAGGAGTGCCCATAACTTTCGATGCCTTCTGCACCCAGGTCTGAACCAGCGGGTCACTGCCGCGCCGATTGGTCAAGAACGAGGACATACCCACGATACCGTCATCCTCTTTGTAAGCCTTCAGTGTGGCAGCCATACCCTTAATCAGGCTGAACTTATCCATCTGGGCCCCGGCCTGAGTCAGCGGGATAAAATTCGTCATAGCGGAAGAAAGATTGCCGGCGATCATATTGGCGCCCACCCGAGCTTCCCATGCTTTCATAACCGTATAGGCTTTTCTGCCCATCATCGCTTCCATGGTGCGGTCGAGCTTGCTTTTCTTGTTGGCCAGCAGATTGGTGTACTCGTCCAGTTCATTGACAAAGTTCGAGAGGGTGTATTTGCCGTGCTCATAGATGCTGTTGATCTGCACCTGCTTTTCTTCCTCGGTCAGGTTATCCCTTGCCCGGATTTCGTCCACCTGCCTGCGGATGCCCTCCTCGGATGTGCGGTAGCGGATCTGACCTGCCAGCGCTCGCAGCTTCTGGATATTCTCCGTCTGATAGATCACACTGGCCACGCCCTCGATATACTTGTCAAAGCCTTCAATTGCATCATAAGCGGTATTGAATCCCAGACGCTCCTGGGCATTGCCGAACCACTGGATGCCGGGCTTGAAGGTATGGGTCAGGCCGTTGATCGTTGTAGGCAGCGCCGCCACCTGCGTGTCGATGTTCAGCGCCTTTCCGAAGGCTCCCAGAATACCGTCACCTTCGCCGGGTTGGAAGTGTGGGAAGTATCCCTGGCGATAGTTCACCGGCTCATAGCCATTGCGGATTCTTACATCGTTCATTTTCTCGAACAGCTCGTCGTAGATCTTCCGGTATTCCTCCACCGCACTGCGGATCTTCTTCTCATCCAGTCCGGGGTTTTCTTTCCAGAGTTCCGCAATCACCGACCGCCACTCATCCAGGGTCTTACCGTCTCGCACCTTCATGCGTCCCTTGGCTTTCTGCAGAACACGGATATTATCCTCCGCCTCGCCCAGCAGCTGCACCGCATGAGCTTCACTGACAAGGTTGCCTTTCTTGATTTTGGTGGAAAGATTCAGTCCGCGCACTCTGTTCCGGAACTCCGTCTTAAAGCGTGTCGCTTCCGCTTCACTCACATGTACAGCTTCGAAGTATTCCCGCTTGATTGCCTGGGCTATTTCTTCGTCCGGAACAATATCGTCGATGTTCCGCTCCATAGTCTCACGGGAGTAAGCAAGGCCAATCTTTTTATCCTTCCATTCATTGGCCGTTTCCAGATGCTGATCCGCTTTGTCGCGGTATCCGGCTCGAACCGTCCGCTTGTACTCTGCCAGCAGCTTACACAGTCGGTCGTACTCTTTCTTTGCCTCGTAGACTGCAGTAATTCCCTTGACAAAGTCCTTTTCAGGATCCAGATGCTCCGGCAGGATTTCCCCCTTCAGGAGTCTTCCCACCTGCATTTCATCATGGGGTGTCAGCAAATTC
>JAZNFH010000097.1:0-13900 GCA_045589055.1 Faecousia sp.
CCGCAATTTTCAAGGCAGTCCGCTCGGTGGAAGTAAAGATTACTTGACCTTCCCAGGTGGTTTCACCCAGTGTGAAAGAAAGCGCACAGCTTTGCTCATAATCACTCAAACGAACATTGACATCCGCCAGGGGGATTTTAATCTCCCGGGCTTTCGCATCTGCGATCCCCTCCAGGGTCACAGACTGGCCGTTGACACTCAGAGCCGTCAGAGCTCCGGGGGCAACAGTATCGGTAAAGCCAAGGTACAGGTTATCCTTGTCCCACACCGCACCAAATTTCAGGGTGCCAGTCAAGGGCAGTACCTGCCAGGCTGCTTCATCCAGCTTGCCATCCATCAGCACAGCCGTGGAGGACAATTGTGCATGCACAACCTTTGTGCCTACAGTCGGAACTGTAGAAACAGCGGGTGTTCCTTCGGTTGTGGCAATAACCATGGCCGGGAGCATTCCCAGTACCATCGCCAGCACGAGGATGAACGAACACATTTTTGTTAACGTTTTCAAGATCTTCACACCTTTCTTAATTCTTCTGCTCTGTAAGAGATGCCTATTAGGCAAAGATGGCGCTTAGGGAAATGCCCCACCACAGCCAATCCGCATCTTATTTTAATGATATCTTAACTTTTCCTAATTGTAAATGCCGCATAATAAACAAATATTTCTACGCAGATTTGTATTATTTTCCCATAAATTTGTACCTTTTTCCCGTTAAATCCTTTTTAAATGTTTTATTTTGCGTTTTTTCAACGCAAGATTTGCTGATGAAATTTGCTCCCACCAATCCCATTCTTCACGCCCCTCTGTGTATTCATAACACCCCACAATCAAACAGTTTTGACGGAATAAGACTTGACAAAAATATCCTGTATGGTATCATTTATTTGGATAAACTAATGAATGAAAGGGTGTATTATTATGAAGCAACTGCAGGTCGGAATACAGATCCACGCCGTTCGGGAGGATTTTGAAGAAAACCCCGATCTGGCGCTGAAGCGCATCGCTGAAATCGGATATCAGGGTGTTGAATTCGTATTCCAGTACCTCACCCGAGATGCCGAGTATTATGCACAGCTCTTGGCGGAAACAGGTCTTGCCTGTTATTCCATCATGATCGACTGGAAAGATTTGCAACCGGGCAAATTGGAGGAAGCATTGGAATACTGCAAAAAGCTCCCCTGCGACTGCGTGGTTTTGGGCTCTCTGGCTTTAGCCCCATTGGCTGAAGATCCGGCATACATCAACTTCCTCTTGGACTTTATAAAAGATGTTGTCGGCAAAATTCGGGCAGCAGGCTTTAAAACCGGCTTCCATAATCATGATAAGGACCATTTGACCCATTTAGAGGACGGAAGGACCTTCTTCGAGTTCATGTTTGACACCTTCCCCAACGATTTTATGCTGATGATGGACACCGGCAATGCTCAGGGTGGAGGCGCTGACCCCATTTCCCTGATAAAGCGCTACCCCCATCGGACACAAATTGCCCATTTTAAGGGCTATTCCACCAAAGCCACTTATTTGGCACCCGTGTGGGAATCCGAAATTGACACAGACGCACTATTGGACACGCTGGCAAATGAGGGAGACACCAATGTACTCAGTATCGAGTTCGGCAAGCGGAGCGATTATGTTCCCTTCGAGCGTGCTGAGCGCTCCTATCAATGGCTGGCATCCAAACTGAGAGAAAAAGGAATGTACTAACAGAGAGGTTTAACTTATGAAAATTGGTATTTTAGTAGAACTGAAGGGGGATGTCTACAACTGCATCGCCGATGCCGCCAAGCAAGGCTTCAGCAACGGTCAACTGGCAGTGTGGGATATGTCCCTGTATAATGAGCACACCATTGCCGAAGTCAAGCGTGCCTGCAACGATTTCTCCTTCACGCCCACCGCAGTATGGTGCGGCTGGTCCGGTCCTGTGGATTGGTCCTATCCCAATATGTATGTGACTTTGGGCCTGATTCCCTCCGACTGGCGCGCAAAGCGTACGGAGGATTTGCTGAACGGTGCAGCTTTTGCCCGCGCCTTGGGTGTAACCGATATCATCACCCATGTAGGATATCTGCCGGACAACCCCTTCCATCCGGACAGACTGGCACTGGTAAAAACCCTTCGCTATATCTGCAAGGAATTAAAGGCACACGGCCAATACTTCCTGTTTGAGACCGGTGAGGAGCTCCCCCTCTCCCTTGTACATTTAATCAATGATGTAGGCATGGACAACATCGGTGTCAATTTCGACCCTGCCAATTTGATTATGAACGGTCGTGGTAGTTGTCCCGCCACCGCATTGGAATTTTTGGCTCCCTATGTGCGTGGTTTCCACGCCAAGGACGCCAAACAACTGGTTGCCCCCGAATGCAAAAAACAGGAAATGCCCGCCGGCAAAGGCGATGTCGATTTCCCCAAGCTGATTGGTATTCTCAAGAAGATTGGATACCAAGGCAGCATCACCATTGAAAGAGAAAACTATGGTTGTCCTGAACGGGAACAGGAAATTCAGGAAATCAAAGTCTTTTTGCGCCAGATTATTGAAAAACAAACAACCGAACAATAAAGGAGATTGATGTTACTATGAAACAGATCAGAGCAATGATGATTGGTGCCCACCCGGACGATTGTGACTTTCGCTGCGGTGGCTTAGCGCTGAAATACGCACGCGCAGGACATAAGGTAAAATTTTTGGCTATGTGTAACGGAAGCGGTGGACATCATATTTTGTCCTCAGAAGAAATTGCCAAGCGCCGTCGGGGCGAATCTCAGGCCGTTGCGGAATTTGCCAACATTGAATACGATGTATGGGAAGATTCTCCTGACTGTGAGCTTTATGCGGATCTGCAGACCCGGGCCCGCCTTGTTCGCGAGATTCGGAAATTCAACCCGGACATCATCTTCTGCAGTCGTCCCAACGACTATCATGCCGACCACCGCAACGCCTCCATTCTTGTGCAGGACGCATCTTATTTGCTGATTGTCCCG
Source organism: Faecousia sp. (assembly GCA_045589055.1). Classification (GTDB taxonomy): domain Bacteria; phylum Bacillota; class Clostridia; order Oscillospirales; family Oscillospiraceae; genus Faecousia. The sequence goes on from JAZNFH010000097.1 coordinate 2,981, forward strand.
CATTACTGCCCGGATGTGCCTGCCATGGAAAAAACCCCCACCATTTTGTATTTCTACGACCATTTCCAGAATCCCCCCTTCCAGGCCGATATTGCTGTGGACATCGACGATGTGATCGATGATAAGTTCTATATGTTGTCCCTGCACGAATCCCAGGTCTATGAGTGGCTGCCTTTTACCAAAGGCACCTTGGATCAGGTTCCCGAGACCGCTGAAGCACGGTTGGAGTGGCTGCATGAGCCCCGTATTCCCCGGGATGGCACCCCAATTGATGAAGCATTCCTATCCAAGAGCCTGATCGGTGCCCAATCCGAATATCGCGAAGCAAAGCCCGCCGTGGTAAACCGAGCCCAACTCGTACAGCGCTATGGCGAAGCAGGTGCCAAGACCCTGTTTGCCGAAGTCTTTGGCTCATGCGAATACGGTGCCCCCTATTCCGACGAGCTAATTCCCTTCTAATTCAATAACATAAACACGGAGAATTGTCATGAAAATCGGCACCTTTCTTTTACATGTTGCAAAGATCCAATCTCTCTATCAACTGGACACCTTGGATGAAGCGCTGAATCTTCCGGCACTGCAGGGTCTTTCCTGTGTAGATGGAGATACCAAGGTCTTTGATCAATATGATTTACACGAAGTCAAACGGGCTTTAGACAACCATGGTATCCAAACCTCCAGCGTCTATCATGTAGCCTGCTGCGATGAAATTTGCGGACCCGGTCGTGAGCGGCTGAAAGACGATTTGAAATTTCAGTTGGACCGCTGTGCCATTGTAGACACCAAAATGTTCATGCCCGTACCCAACTGCAGTCAGGCAATTGCTATCCCTGAGCGCCGGAAGCTGATGATAGAGTACTTCTGCACCGCCGCGGAGTTAGCTACTCCCTATGGAATTCAGGCTGTTATGGAAAACTTCTCCAGAGCAGAAAGTACATTTGCCACTGTTGAAGACGTCGGATGCTACTTAGACCAAATCCCCCAATTAGGGTATGTTTTGGACACAGGTAACTTTTGGTTCACACATTCTGATGTTTTGGATGCCTGTAGCAAATATATGTCCAGAATCGTTCATGTACATATAAAAGATATGAAGGACATTTCCGACAATCCTCCCAGAATTTTTGAAGGTAGAGGATTTGACAGCGTAGCCATCGGTAGTGGAGACACACCCATTGAGGAAATCCTGAAAAAGCTGAAGCAATATCAGTATTCCGGAACACTCTCTATCGAAATTTCCTCTGCAGTGCAATTAGAGGAAAAATTATCGGATTCCATCCGCTATCTTAAAAACTGGACAAATTAAAAGGAGTGTAAACTATGTATCGCTATGCAATTATCGGCGCCGGCGGTCTAGGCAAGGTGCATCTGACAAACCTGATGCGCATCGGGCAAGAGCGCGGCGGAGATATTAAGCTGTGTGCCATCTGCGGCACCACCAAAGAAGCTTTCCAGGAAAGTGTTAACCTGAATTTCGGCACTGTAGACACCGCTTCTATTGACATCTCAGAAGTTGGATTTTATGCGGATTATAAGGAAATGATCGATGCAGAGCATCCCGATTTTGCGGTCTCTGCAACTCCCACCTTCTTGCATTCCGAAGTAGCTATGTACGCACTGTCCCACGGGGTTCATATTTATTCCGAGAAGCCCATGGCTTTAACTGTGGAGGACTGCGACCGAATGATTGCCGCCTCTAAGGAAAACGGAAAATTTCTAATGATTGGCCAAAGTTCCCGTTTCTCCCACGCCTACGCCAAGCTAAAGGAGTATGTGCAGGAGAATACTTTTGGAAAAGCCTACCGTTTTGAATTTGCCCGCTATTCTCAGACACCGTTGTGGACCTGGAACAATTGGATTCTAGACCCTAAGCAGAGTGGTGGCTGCGTATTGGATATGCACATTCATGATGTGGATATGATCAACTGGCTCTTTGGCATGCCCAAATCTGTCCACGCAATCGGCACTGAACATAAATTCCAACTGGAAAATGTGATGGCTCGGTATACATACGACGGCCTGCTTGGAACCGGTAGTGCGGACTGGTCTATGCCCCAGAAATTCCCCTTTACCAAGCGCTTCATGATCAACTTTGAAAAGGCAACAGTAGAAATTGCCGACGGTAAATTGTTTGTCCACACTGACGAAGAGTCCTTCCAACCCCCCTTGGAACAAGATGATATCCATTATGACGCCATGAAGACCTTCTTAGGTGTAATTTTGGATGGTGCGCCCCGGGAGGAGATTTCCAACTGTGAATCCGTCCGAAATTCCGTGGCACTGGCACTGGCCGAAATAGAATCCATCAAGCTTGGGAATTCCATTGACCTCTAATGGCCGTTGAATTCCTAATGCCGATATCACCAACCTATAAGACACCTCTAAAATATATGGGAGACAAAAATAATGAATAGTTTCTACCTACGCCAAATCTCTTCTCTCGAGAAAGTACGCTTGAACGACCCTCAGATTGAAAACGAGATTTTCAGCAAGAGAGTATTTCTTGGCGAACGCTTTTCTTATCAAGTTGCCGCTTGGGAGTTGTCGAATAAAAACATGACAGAGCTCCGCATTCGCATTGAGTCCCCCCTGAAGGAACACATCAAAGCCTATGCGGTAGCCAACGTACCCATGGACCTCCCCACCTTCCCGTTCTGCAATGACGATGACTATATAACGAAAGAGCCGGGTTTGATGCCGGACTTGCTGATTCCCATAGAAGAACACAACAATGTTATTGAAATTATGACGGGAGCTGCGGGTACCATTTGGATTCGCTTGGATGTGCCCAAGGATTTCCCGGCAGGAACTTACCCTATTACTGTATCTGCCGAGAAAATTACAGAAGACGAAATCGGTAGCAAAGGTCCGGGACAGGGGGATGGTGAATATCACGAAGTTACCATGACTATCGAGGTTCTCCCCATTGCTTTACCTGACCAGAAATTGATCTTTACCCAGTGGTTCCATACCGATTGCATTGCTACAGTTCACGATGTTCCTGTTTATTCCGAAGAACATTGGGATCTGATTGACAAGTACATGGCATGTGCAGCGGACACCGGCATCAATATGATGCTTATGCCGGTTATTACGCCGCCGTTGGACACCATGTACGGTATCTATCGCCCCTGTGTCCAGCTTGTGGACATTGAAAAGAAAGGCGATACCTATCTGTTTAATTTCGACAAGGTACATCGTTGGATTTCTCTTTGCAAGAAGAACGGTATCAAATACTATGAAACATCCCATTTGTTCTCTCAATGGGGAATGCTCTATACACCTAATATTATGGTGACGGAGAATGGAAAGACCGATTACCTGTTTAAGTGGGGTGTCCCTTCCGATTCTCCTGATTACCAGGAATTCCTCCGCCAGTTCATCCCTCAGCTTATTGAAGTATTCCGGCAGGAAGGTATTGCAGAGTTCACCTTCTTCCATATTTCCGACGAACCCAAGGGCGATCATATCGCAACTTATGAACGCATTGCTACCATGATCAAGCCCCTAATGGGCGACATCAAGCTGATGGACGCGCTATCCCATTATGAGTTCTACGAAAAAGGTCTGCTGGATATCCCGGTCGCCTGTACGACCAAAATCGGTCCTTTCCTGGAGCACCACTTAGAAAACCAGTGGACATATTACTGCTGCTCGCAGTATGAAAAGGTCAGTAACCGTTTCCTGGCAATGCCGTCCTATCGTAATCGGGTCATCGGTCTGCAACTTTTCAAATATAATATCCAAGGTTTCCTGCAGTGGGCATTTAATTATTACAATTCCCGTTGCTCGATCTACCCCATCAACCCCTTCCTTACCACTTCTGCCGATTTGACCTTCCCTTCCGGCGATGCCTTCTCTGTCTATCCCGGACGAAACGGCCCCCAGCTGTCTCTTCGTACCTTGGTGTTTTATGATGCCATTCAAGACATCGCGGTTTGTCGGTTGCTGGAGGAGGAAATTGGCCACGACGCCGTGGTTCAACTTATCGAAAGCGAAGCCGGTATGGAACTTAAGTTTGACGCATACCCCAAGAGTGCAGATTTCCTGCTCACACTTCGTGAGAAGATGATTGATCGGATTCTTACTGCCAAGGGTGTCTCCCAAGGCTAAATGAATTTCCTCTTGCAATATTTATATTCCACTTATTACATAAAACAAGCTATGACCGAGTCGGGTTTCCCCGGCTTGGCCATAGCTTATTTATGAAATATGAAGATGTGCCGTCTAAGAGACTATCCTCTTAGACGGCACATTTATTTTGATGGGCTTTCGCAGGACTCCTGTGAGTCTACCGGCTCCACCCTATGTTTTCTTTTGAAAACTCTCTATTTCAATCGGGGATTATCCGATTTTGATTTTACCATTGATCATCACACGGCCCGACTGATCTCTTAGTATCTTATATGCCTCATCAATATAGCAGTTGGCAAGCACATCGTTACCGGTTGGATAGCAATAGAGCTTTTGCCAACCATTGCTCGTAATGCAGTAAGTGCCGTCCTCCTCCTTCGTCACAACCGAGCGGGATTGATCAACAGGCGACTCATAAACGCCCAAAATCGCCGCCTCCGCTTCAGCCGAAAGCTCTATTTTAGGCTTTTTCTTTGGAAGAAATCCATCAGGCAGCGAACGATACAACTCTGTAATATACCCCGAATCCATAGATTCAGCACCACTGTCCGAAGCCGCATCCCCATAAAAAGCGGTATAAATTGCCTGAACGAAAGACCATCGGGCATCGCCGAATCCAAAGTTGGATAGTAGGATGATGTCAAGGTCATCCTCCGGCACATAGATATGTAGCGTACGGAATCCACTGCTGCCACCATTGTGCTGAATACGGGTCTTGCCATGCCAGTCCACCACTTGACAGCCCATACCGAACACATTGACCGGGGAAGGCGTGAGTACCATGTCCCACGTTTCCGGCTTTAGCAGTAATCTGTGCTTGATCGCATGGTTCAACCGATAAACGTCCTCTATTGTTGAAATCACATCACCGGCACCAATGAAGAAATCCGGCGAAACGCGTTCAACAGAAATAATTTCGCCACCGTTGATGCCATAACCCCGCACTCGATGATCGATCAACAGGCCGAGTTGGTCAATCCGTGTATTTTTCATGCCGAGAGGCGCAAAAACTTCCGTAGCCATATAGTCCGCATACTTCATGCCCGATACATTCTCGATAATCAGAGCCTGAATGGTAAAGTTAATATTCGCATACTGAGAACCTTCGCCAGGTTGAAAATTCAAAGGGCATCTCACAATTTCAGCTACCGCCTGACGCATATCGGGGCAATGCCATGTTTGGTAGGAACGTTCAATAAAACTGCGCTCTTCACTAAAATCACGCAGGCCGCTGATATGATGCATCAAGTGGCGAATGGTGATGCGCGAATCCGCCCCCTCTGCCTCCTTCAAGTATTTGCTTGGATGGGCGTTAATATCGACAAGACCCTTTTCAGCCAGCCGCAGCAAACCAATGGCGCAAAAAGGTTTAGATATGGAATACAATGTAAAAACTGAAGATGTGCTGAACGGGACCTTTTGCTCAATATCCGCATAACCCACATTGCGTTGGTAGACAATTTGATCTCTTTGGGTGATGCGAAGCATACCGGAGAACCTGTACAAGTCGGTGTATGCATCGATGTATTGGTCCATTTTCTCAACAAACGTCATATAAATATCCTCACTGCTTGTTTATGAATGTCTTCATTGCGTAGAATTTCAAAAATTAATCACCGATAATCATCAAACCAAAACTATCGGGATCATGGAAATCCAGGCGCGGAACGGGAGCCCAGCTAGACCAATGGGGTTTTGCGGCATGATCGGCACACTTGTAGAAGTTGCCCCGCATAACATGACCAGGGTTCAAATTAAAAGGCCGCCCATATAATGCTTCCCACAGTTTGACACCCAATAGGCATCGCACCTGCCAGTATGGGCGTCCGGCCTCTTCTCCCCGTTCTGCTGTGACTTCCGGATGTGGAATTCCCATATCTACCACATAACTCCGACAATAACGATTGGTGCCAAAGGAGCAAAAAGACGCACCATTTACATTCATTTCAATGTTTAGGTATCCTTTATGTAATTCGGGGAAACAATCAATGAACGCCTCCATGCAACTGTCTGTGTAGATTGGATCATTAGGATTGTGATAAATTGCCCGAGGTTTTTCCTCATAGCAGCGCATACTCACCCAGATTCCTTCCTCCGGCACATAAGATAAGCTTGCAATTGTTTCAGGCGCGCGATCCCCCTCCGGCCGGTGGTATTCCAAGGAAACACGGCTGTCTTTTGTAATAAGATAATTCGCAACTACTGACATAATTGATATGCCTCCTGTTCAATTATTAACACAAAATGGAACATGGCACAAGGCCATTATGGGTCTTGTCCCATGCTCCATTTGCACTGCATTATGTTATTAACCCTCAAAATTGGCGTTAAAATCGCCAATGGCCTTAAAATAGGAATTTAGTGCCCCTACATCTGCACCAAGGTTTACAAACTGATAGCCCATGGCTACCAACTCTGCAGCGTTATCCTTGCTACCGACAGTACCAGCAAACTTACCATATTTATTGGCAACCTCTGCCACCTTGCGGAAAGCTGCAACCACCTCAGGATGGTCCATCTGTCCCGGCACGCCAAGCGCATGGGAATAGTCACCAGGTCCAAAGAACAGTACATCGAAACCGGGAAGGGCGGCAATTTCTTCAATCTGTTCCATTGCTTCCGGGTCTTCAATCTGCAGAATGATGAACCGTTCCTCATTGGCCTGTTTGATGTAATCACGGATGTTTACCATGCCGTATTTGGCATCAGCATTACCGCCATCCACAGGGCGTCTGCCCACGGGGTGGAAACGGGTCATATGAATCACATTCTTTGCATCCTCTGCGGACATAACATGGGGCACCATAATACCGGTACCATCCAGCTCCAAGGGGCGAATATAATCGCTGTAAGATCCCCTTGGAATACGAACCAGCACATCAGCATCATACATCTTTGCTGCCATGATCTGGCTTTCCGTTACGGCGTAATCATTCGGAGTATGCTCCATATCCACCCAAATGCAGGGAATGTCCATCATTGCAGCCATTTCCACTACGCGAGCATCCGCTGTATTACACTTAACAGAGAAAACGGGCTTACCTGCACGCAGCAATTCCAAGGTCTTACTTCTTCTCATATTCATGGTTTTTCCTTCTTTCAATAATTAGTTTAGGTAATACATCCTGTTTTATCCAATATCATCAGAATAGTCAAATAAAAATGTTTGGTTGTGCTTAGTCTTTTTCAGGCAGCTTCCATTTGGTATAAAGGAAGGAAGTCTTCTTGTCTATCTGATCGCCTTCCTTATACTTCTGATAGTAGGCAGACAACAGAGAACCGTCAGATAGCTCTACTGTAGAAGTATAGCCCATATCCCAGTCAGGAACATCGCTGAAAATAGCAATATCCTGCGACCAAGTCTCGCCTTCATCCCAGCTGATGGCAACCCGTTCGGATTGTTTTCCCGTCTCTCTGCGTCCATAGGACATTAAAATAGCACCGGAAGAATGACGCATAAAATGAGGGGGAGATCCGCAAATATCCATGCAACAGGGCTCACTCCAGGTTCGACCGCCATCATCAGACCAAGTCAGAACGATCGTCAGCTGCTTATATCTCTCGTCTATGCTCTTACCCTTGCCTCTATCGAACCGAATTGCACCCAAAATGCGGCCGGACGACAGTTCGATGGCATGCGGCTCATAGAAATAAGACCAGTCGCTTCCTTCCATCAGGGGAACACATCCCAATTCTTCCCATGTTTGACCTTCATCCGCTGAGCGGTATGCAACCACAGCCCGCTGGTCATCTTCCGTATCGCCATTGCGCTGTTTGCCCAAATACAACAGAGAACCATCCTTCAGCAGAACGGGGCCGTGGGGGGAGGAAACCGGCACTTTTATCGGGTCACCCCAAGTCATGCCGCCATCCTTGCTAATACGAATATAAGAACCGGGCTTCTGCTCCGGATTGCAGTACACGGAATCACGATAGGCTTGAACCAACCGGTACTCTGACTCACTATAAATTTTTCTCAGGCCGGCGTCATTCTTGTCAAGGATATCATAATCCAGACTAAACCAGCTCATCAGCAGTCCGCCATTCGGCAGTGCAGTCAGTCCTACATCCCGATCATCCATCCATGTGTCATTGACAATCATGGGCGAAGACCAGGTCTCACCATCATCGTGGCTGAAAAAGAGCATGGATTTTCCAAAGGGGCAAACATGATAGATCCGTCCGCCGGAGCAACCAGCCACCAAGGTTCCGTCCGTCAGTTTGGTAACCGTACCCCAAGCATGATAGCCAAAGGTTCCGGTAGTCCGCCGCGTGATAACGCCGTGCTTACATTCAATACACATAATCCAATTTCCTTTCGCATTAGTAATAATTGCAAACATCGTTATGAATGTATTTGAATTCTAAAATAAGTTTCAACGTTTTATAATATATCTGTATAATATAAATATACCATATATACTCCAAGAGAGGGAGGGCCAAAAAGGGACATTAAATTGCTATATGCGGCCTAATTGAATCCAATCTTTTCACCTGTTTGCGCCAAATTCATCCCATAAACTCTTGTTTAATATGCTCCTACGTAGTAGAAAAAACGCCGAGCAATCCTGTTCCCTTTGCTATCTAATGGATTTATGTATTTTGATTTAGCGGATAGCAGTTATACCGAAAATAACGGAAACGACGCCAAAAAATCCGGCACAGTGGCCGGATTTTTTGTTAATGTCGCGGTTGAATGCTTAGCGGGAAGGTAATTTCCATTTTGTGTAGAGGAAAGATGCCTTTTTATCCACCTGATCTCCATCCTGGAACTTTTGATAATAAGCTGTCAACAGAGATCCGTCAGACAACTCTACCGTGGAGGGATAGCCCAAGTCCCAGTCTGGGACATTGTTAAAAATTGCAATATCATCCTGCCAGCTTTCTCCGTCATCCCAACTGATCAATACCCGTTCGGAAAAGTCGCCATTCACGCGCCGTCCATAGGAGCATAAAATTGCGCCGGAAGAATGGCGCATCAGATGAGGAGGACTTCCGGAAACATTCAAGCACCTGGGCGTAATCCATGTCTTACCACCATCATCCGACCATGTAACAAACATTGTCAGAACACCATATTGCTCAAATCCCTCTGCTTTTCCTTCATACCGAATGACACCCAAAATTCGACCGGAAGGCAACTGAATCGCATGTGGTTCATGGAATTGATCCCAATTTGTATTGGCAGGTAACGGAGGTTGTCCCAATTCCTCCCACGTCTGTCCCTCATCTGTAGACCGCAAAGCCACCACATTCCGCACCGCCTCGTTTCTCATTCCAAGACGTTTTCCAAAATACAGTAAGGATCCATCATTGAGAACAGTCGGTCCATGAGGTGCATTTACAGGTGTCTCAACAGGCTCACCCCAGGTCAGTCCACCATCTTTGCTCACGCGGAGATAGGAGCCAGCCACCATACTAGGATCACACTCACAAACACGACGGTAGGCATTAACCAGTTCCCACTCATCCGGACTATAGTTCCTCTTTAGGATTTCCTCCCGGGCATCCAAAATTTCAAAATCCAAACTAAACCAACTCATCAGTAAATTGCCGCTTGGAAGGGTTGTCAACCCTACATCTCGGTCATCCAACCATGTATCATTGACAATAACAGGAGATGACCAGGTCGCGCCCTCATCTCGGCTGAAAAACAGCATTGATTTACCAAATGGACACACATGCCAAATACGTCCACCCGAACATGCGGCCGCTAATGTGCCATCGGCCAGCTTTGTTACCGTTCCCCAGGCATGATAACCGAAGGAGCCTTTGCTGCGCCGACTGATGATGCCATGCTTACTTTCAATTTTCATTAATTTATATCCGCCTCTTGTTTCATTAAGTTTTTCTATTGATCCGACTTTTTCTTTTTGATAGACATCCGGTATTGTATAGGGGACATGCCATATCTTGAACGAAACATCTGATAAAACGAGGACTCCGAATCGTAGCCTAACTCGCCGGCGACCTCACACACCTGTTTTTCCGTGCTTTCCAAAAGCCAAGCTGCCATATCCATGCGGGTACGGATCATTTTTTCTCTAAATCCCACACCGTAGTATCGATATAAAATCCGATTAAGCTGGCGGCGAGACAGATGAAGCTGCTTAGCAAGCGCATCTGCTGTTGATTTCTCTGCAACATGCATTTCGAAAAACGTATCAATTAGATTCAGGCGTTCACCATCACTCATAGGCACAAATTCGGCTTGTATAAAGTCATTTAGATGTAATCCCCGGAAGTTACGGATCAGCAACTGCATCAGCAGTATCCGAATCATGTCCTGTTGGAAAGGATTTGCAGCCGCACTCTCATAGAAAATACCGTGGCAAAGTTCCCTCATTTCCCTAGAAACAGAGTATACTTTGCTGGTAGGAACCTCATTTTGAAGCGCATACAGCAGCTCCCCCTCACCTACCGAAAAGGAAACGGAAAATCTCTCGAAGTCCCCGGACAATGCTATCGGGAAGTGGAATTGATCCGGAGCAATTAAGAGTGCTTGATTTGCTTGCAGCTCGTAGGTTTCCTTCCCTACTTTTACACTGCAACTGCCTTCAAGAATCATATGCGCCTCGTAGTACGCATGGCTGTGCCGCTTACTGCTCCATGTATATTCCCTATGATACAGATTATCATTCACATATAGACAAATTTCTTCGCCACATAAGTTGAAATAAACTGTTTTACTCATACAACCCTCCTGTAGCAAAGACGCAAATTATTATCCAATCAGACGCTGGAAGCCGGCTTGGCAAACAGGGCCACCAATAGCCTCCAAAATTG
>JAZNFH010000098.1:0-19670 GCA_045589055.1 Faecousia sp.
TTGAAGATGTTGTTGCACCAGCTGTCGCCGTCCAGCCACTGTTCGCTGTTACGGGTGTTGGTGAAGGTGACCTTGCCGTCCAAACCAAGCATAATGCTTGCCGTATTACCCGATCCGGAAGCGCCTCCATTGTTGCCCGTGTATGTCCAACCGGTGCAATGATAACGCCAGGACCAGTCGGTCTTTTCGGTGACGGTGTACGACTTTCCAACCGTCAGGCCATCAACGACCACCTTCCAGCCGGTGGTGCTGTTCACGGTAACGGTGGTAACCAGCGTACTACCATCATAAATGTCGAAGACAAAACTTTGGTTGGGATCGATATCCTTAAATTCGTCCGCGCCGTCCTTAATGATGGTCAAGCTGGTAAGATTGTACTCAAACTTGGCGTAGTAAGTGGTGCCGTCGACCCACAGCGCATTGTCGGCCTTTGTAGGAACATACTTGGCATCGGTGCTGAGGAGATTTGTGCAAGCCTCATTACTATACCAGCCAACAAACTTGTAAGCAGTGCTGGATGCAATAGCAGTTGATCCCTTTGCTACACCGGTAGCTGCGCCAATGGTCTCACTGCCGGGGGTAACAGTGCCGCAACCCTGAGGACCAACAACCTGATACTTCAGCGTCACATCCTTGACGTAGTAGAAGGTAATGACATTCTGCTTGGTATCGTCAGAAATCTGGATCGTATAGCTCTCGTCACTAATCAGTTCATAGCCATCAACCTTCACATAGGTTTCCGTTACCTGGGATTCCCACTTCGCCTCTGCAGTCATTTCGGCATGGACGGGAAGGCCGGTAGTCCGATCCAGATACTGAACCTTGTAGGGATATTCGTTTCTGGTGTAGTACACCCACAGTTCCAGGATCTTGCCGACCTCGACAGTACCGGACAGCTTTTCGACATATTCCCCGTTTTCGTAATTCGGAGCCCAGGTAAAGTGCTCAATCTCCTTGGGAGGATTGGGAACAGTGTAAGTGGAACCACTACTCATCTTGCCCGTGAAGGCATCATGTTCGTCAAATCCGTTGCCCGCAGCGTTCTCGGTCATGTAGTGCACGACATACTGACCGTTCACCTGGTCCTTCTCGTAGATGAAGTACAGAACATTATTAGTACTGACATTGGGATCGATGTTCAGACGCTTCTGGTACTCATCGAATACATAACCGTTGACGATCTTCGCGTTCTCGGTTATGATGGCCTTATCGTTCTGGGGAACATTCTTGCTCTCCGCTACCAGGTAGTAAGTCTCACCCTCATAGGTCATAGTACCCAGATTGTTGCCGGGGTTCTCCTTGGTCAGATAGTGCACGCAGTAAGGAACATACTCCCGGAACACATAGTAGAAGGTGTATACATTCTTGGTCTCATCGTCGATGTCGATGGTCAAAGAGTGACTGGGAACCTCGGAGAAGTATCTACGCTGATAATCATTGTACAGAGCGGAGCCGGTCTTGGCATTGAATGTCTTGGTGTTACCTGCCAGGGCAGATCCGGTGATGGGATCCGCGATTTCGATCTCCTCACCTGTCTCCTCATTCTTATACACAAACTTAATGGTATAGGGCATCAGGGTGTTGGAGATCCACTTGGCGTAGATCTTCACATCGGAGGTGACGGTGGAATCCTCGAAGCTCCACATGGTCTCCATACCGTCAGCGTTGATATAGAACCAGCCCTCGAAATCATACTTGCCGTTTTGGGGATCTGCAGGGGGTGTATAGGAGTTCTGGATCTTGCTGCCGTGGGGCACATCATAATCGTAGGTGATGTCCTCCGTGGTATAGACCGTACCGGCCTCCATGGCCTCCTTGGAATGGTAGAAGGTAACATTATGGCTCACAGGCTGCCACCAGGCGTAGAGCATCAGGTTGCCTTCCGACATGGTGGAGTTGGTGAAATCGAATGGGGTCTCTTTATCGAAATCAAAGTTGTAGGGAACCTGGGGACTCAGATACCAACCTTTGAAGGTCATGGAGCCTTCCTCATAGACATCCGGGGCCTTGGAATTCGGCAGTGTATAAGAACCGTACTGAGACAAGGGTGCCTGATAGAGGACTTCTTCAACTCTTTCATTGGTTCCGTAGTTATTGAACACAAGCTGGGCATCATTTCTGGTGTAGTAGAAGTAGACATCGCCGCCACCGGGAATATCCAACTGACCATTACTGCCAAAGGTAGGATTGGACGTCCACTGCTCAAAGCCTTTTAGGTCAATGAAGTCCTCCGCCTTAGTTACAATCTTATAGTTGGCATTGACAACTTTGTACTCATTAAAGTACTTTGTTACACCGCCGTATTGATACGACCTGGTATAAGTCTCTCCGGGAAGCACCTCAACCATATAGTGCATGATAAAGGTATCATAAGTTGCTCTACTCACATCAAGCCTAAAGGATTCCGCAGGCATAATATCAATGTACACCAGAACCATAGTGAATGTTTTGGAACCGTCAGGATCCCAACGTTCACCTTTGTTATAGGTTGTGCCATTGGTACCCTTAATAGGCCAGTGGGAAGAGATGTTCTTGCCCCAAGGTTCCTTGATCTCGTACACCTTGTTTCCATCATAGAATGTGATGGTAAACTCGGTACGGTCATAGTACACATTGTAGACGGTGCTGCCATCAGCCGCCACAGTCGCAGAACCGGTTTTCTCTTCGTTGAGATCCCACAAGTTGTTATTGTCGTAGGTCGTGGTGTGTCTACAGCCGGCATCATGGCTATGTTCCCTCTTACCGCAGGTGTAGCAGGAAGCATCATGGGTATGCTCTTCCTTGTCACACTTGAGGTCATAGCAGGCATCAGTATGGCTGTGCTCAACACAAGTGTAATGGCAAGTGTCATCGTGAGCAGTATGCAGATTGGGATGGCAGTTACTGTCCTTCAACTCAACCTTTGTGTTTGCGCTTGGAGAAGATCCACCCCAACCATAGGAAGTAACAATCTGATAATAATTATCGCCTAGCTTAAAATAATACATAGTGTAATTATTGCGCTGTCTGGTATACACGCCATTTGCATTGGGCGTAGAATTATTTAATGCGCCGATAATTCCAGCATCCTCGACAGGGTTTGTAGACAAGACACCACCATTGACTGCCTGATAGCAATTGATGGTATGGGATTCGAGTCCACCACAGCTCCAGCAGCCTTCGGTGTGCACCGTATGCTCTTCCAGTTCACAGACATAGCACTTGTTTTCCATACTGTGAGTATGTTCGCTCAATCCGCAATTGGTATCACAGCCAGTTCCGTGAGTATGTGTCTCAAAGCCACAGATTGTCTGGCCAGGCCGATAGGTGATGGTAGAGCCGGGGTTGGCGGAAAGGGTGAAGGACTCCTCCGGAATATAGGAGTAGCCGTCACCGTCAGCCTTTTCGCCCCAGATGACCACAGTCACCGTGGCTGCATCGTTGGCTCTCCAAACAGCGTTATAGGAAGTATGGTAGGCAGGGATCTCGATATTGATAAACTGCTCAATATCAGCATCGGCATCGGTATCACCATGCAGGTCCCACTCAGTGACTTCGCCGGAAACAAAGTTCTCGGTCCAACCCTTGTTGGAATCCCAGCCCACAAAGATGTAGCCGGACTTGGTGGGATTGCCCACGGTAACGGGGGTGCCGTACCGGGCATAGACGGGCTGCACACCGTAGCCGCCGTCCAGTGCGAAGAGCACCTTATAGTACAGGCGGTCATAGTGGATCTCGATGGTGGTAGAACCGTCGGAAGCGATGGGGGCAACTTCGTACAACAGCTGATAGAAACCATCGAAGTGTTTACCGAAGGCTTCGTGTGTGACATCTACCATCTCACCTGTGATGCCTTCGATGATGACGGCATCGTCCACCTTGGTATACTTGTCGTCCAGAATATTCTGCTGGTAGTACACCACCTGATAAGTGGTCTTACCGGGCTTATAGAGCAGGACGATCTCATAGCTCTCCGTCACGTCCTCAGCGCTGACGGTATAAATGTAGGCATTTTTCTCCGGATCCACGGTCAACATGGTATCGCCGTCATAGAGATCATAACCCTTGACATAGGGGATCTCCACTGTCTGGCTGACATCACCGTTGTACTCCAGTTCGTAGCGTTCCTGGAAGATCACGGTGGCATCTTCCTTCTTGGCGGTCAGCGTGACGATGACCTTATCGCCCTCAGCTGCAGGTAATACATCTTGATCATTGTTAGATGCAGAGCCTTGGCTGCCATCGTTCTGCACTTCAGAAGTGCGTGCAAGTGAGAATGTTTCCTGAGGAATGGAACTGATAACGATTGCGTACTGGGAGCCGGTACGAGGCATCTCCTCAACAAAGAGCAATCTTGCAATGATTACATTACTGGTCACCGTCTCTGTCGCATTGGATGCCACGCAGCGGAGCAATGCCCATTCGCCGTCCTGCAGCACGCCGGACAGCATGGCAAAGGACACATTCAGTGTGGGAGAAGTCTGGCCTTCGATAGCAGTCCACAGAAGGTTGTCGGTATCATAGCAAACCTCCCAACGGTAGCTTACTTCACCGGTCAGATTGGTCTGGACGGTGATCTCTCGCTTCTCGTTGGAGTACAGATACATTTCCCACAGGGTCAGGCCGTATTTATCTAAAACAGCGATGTCCTCTTCGGAAACATCTTCCGGCTCGAAGAAGAAGAGGGTATCATTCTCCCAGTTATAATCGTTCACATTGTTAAGATGGATCCAGGGATGATCTTTCAGAGCTGCAGGCAGTTCCAGACCGTTAACAGGATCCACCAGGACCCAGATATTGCCCTCCTCGTCAATGCAGTATTCCTTAGCCTTGACGACCTGATCGATTGCAAAGTCGAGATCATACACGGACCATTGGTACATTTCCTCGGTTGCAGAGGTGGGATCTGCCTTCAGCCAGAAGTAGTCATACAGGCCCTCGCCGATCCAGTCATTCCAGGCATTGAATGCGGCATACTTGCCCATGTACTCCTTAAGAATTTCAGGCTCCTCAGGAAGCTCGGGTTCGTGAATGATTAGTGTGGTCTCGTTGGGATCACCGTTCTGACCGCCCTGATATATCCAGGGATAGGTTTCCACAAAGGTGTTGGAGGCATTCTCGTCCTTCAGTCTTACCTTGTAATAAATCTCATAGGGATATTCGTCGGTAACATAGACATCTGTAATGACAAACTCAATGCCGGCCTCATAATCGCGGCCTTCCATGCCCGTCTTCTTGTACTCATCTATGGGGGAAGCACATGCCGTGATGAAGTCATATCTAAGAGTTGCAATCTTTTCGACATTGCTCTGCAGGTCATCAGCGAATACAGTCTGCGTGGGCTTTGCAAACAGGAATTTGGAGAATCCGTCTACCCCAAAGCTGATGGTATTATCTACCACCTTGTAGGCGCCCAGCACTGTAACCCCACCGTTATGGACATGGTAAACCACAAACTGTTCGCCATTCTCTAGGCCAAGCTTAGATGCTTCCAAGGTCACGGTGACGGACTCACCGGATTCGGGCTGCCACTCGGAACCGTCCGCATTCTTGATAGAGATATCAAGCGCTGCAACAACGGTTTCACCGGGTTTTACATCCACGCCGGTAGAATCGGTCTCAGCCAACACAACATCTGCATCCTCAGGCAGAGAACCGGCAACGGTAACGGTTACGGACTCACCGGAAGAGGTGGTAAAGCTTTCAGAAATCTCAACATTGGGATCCTCAGGAATCTCAGGAACCACGGGAATCTCAGGGATCTCCGGCTCCTCCGGCACATATGCAATAATGTTAACAGTAATGGCATTACTGTACTCTGTCACTGTACCGCCGGTGGTCTTACAGCGAATGTTGACCTTGTTATCAAGACCCATCAGCGTTGCAACCAAGCCGAAAGTCACTTTAAGGTTCTCGGCGTTCTCACCGTAAATATCGATCCACTTACCATCCTCATATTCGATCTGCCACTGATAATGATCGGCATTAAAGTGAGAGGTCTTTGCTGTTACTTCGGTTTTCTCATAGGGATTCAAAGTGATAGAACTAACAAAATTGCCGTTCTTATCAACAACGATGGTCTCGGGTCTATCCAACTTCACCCCCAGAGAAGAAGCACTGTAACCCTTGTTAGTGATGGTATAGTACTTGTCATTGCCGTAGCCCCAACCAAACTGGTTGTTTTCATACAAGAGGGCGATAGAGCCGTCAGATAGTTCTGTTAGACAAGAATAGGCAAAGAAGCCCATCTCCTCAGTATAGTCAGAGCCGGACAGTGCGCCGGTTGCTGCCTTATCAAATACATTGATGGTATTTTCCAGATTCATCTTACCAGAAGCATCCACGGTGAAGACATGGATCTTACCATTGGTACGGTGTGCGCCGTTGCTATCTGCGGAGCCTTTCGGGTCAGCGCTAGTGGGGCAGGAAATCAGAACTACCTGATCGCCATTAGAAGTCTTGGAATAGGCGATCGCAGACAACTGGGTATTGGAGTTAACAGGAATTTCGGTATCCAGATAGTCTACCCAAGTCTTTGTTCTGAGATCGTAATCTGCATAGCACAGATGCTTGGTCTCATTACGGAAGAACACGCGCAGATTGCCATTCTCCAGCTCGATAATAGCGCCTTCAGAAGACATGTCAAATCCCGGTGCCACAAAGTTTTCAGTTCTTTCCCAATTCACACCGTCAGCGGAATAGATCAGGCCCATGTGCTGATAGGAATTGGTCAAAGAATTATAGCTGGTATAGTGAGCATAACTATATACGGGGTATACCATTACACCGGAGGCAGTGGTGATTGCATTACCGGGAGCTACCAGCAGCGCATCCTCGTCAGTATTCTTAGGCGTTGCGTCGGCAGGTTCTCTCAGATTCAACAAAGTGGGAGCGGACCAGCTTGCACCGCCGTCGGTGGACTTGGTCAGGTACAGGAACTGGGTCTTTGCAACCTGGAAGGGAGAATCTGCACAGAACAGATTGGCCTTCTTCTCAACGCCGTTCTCGACATAAGTGACATTAAAATATGCATCAACAGCGTAACCTGCTTCAGGCTCGGTAGCGCCGTTAGCATAGATCTTGCCGTCCTTCAGATAGTAACCGAAGGAGCCGCGTTTATTACTGCTGAGCTTCAGATTGCCATTGGCATCGAAACCGGTGTCGGCTGTAGGATAGGAAAACTCCGAAACATTATTCTTCCACGGGCCGTTCAATGCTACGCCGTATGCGTATAGGTCGACCAGCATATAAACGGTCTGACCGTCAGCCGCAACCAGCAGATTGGGGTCAATGAAAGTTGCGGACTGAGAATTATACACATTGCCATTATCGCCCAGGTAGTTGGCAACATTGTAGGTCCAGGTTGCACCGCCATCGGTGGAGCGGGCAACCAGAGTATCCAAACCACCGCCGTCATAAGTCGTATTCCAGCGGATATCGGCTGCAGCAACGATGGTGCCGTCTGCCAGGGTTACCATAGAAGGAATACGGTAGCTGTTACTCTTAACAGACTTGCCGTTGAGTGAGAAAGAAATATTCTTGTCAAAGGGGTTGGTTAATCCGTCAGCCAAAGAGCTCGTCTGGGCAGATACCGGTGCGATGGGCGTAGATGTCAAAATCATAATGAGCGCCAGCGCAAATGCAAAAACACGCATTTTTCTAGACATTATCTCACTCCTCCTTCCTTAGTTTTCAGGCCAACCGGCTGCATCCAGGGCGGTTACGCCGTTATTTGCCTTCTGCACCGCCTGGGCGGTGACATCGATATAGACCGTGCTTTTCTGGTAGTTGTTGCCCATGAACGCAGAGAAAACAACCGTCTCAAACAGGGGCTTAGTGCTTTCGCCGGCATTTACAGACTTGTTGCAGTACCACCAGCCTTCGCGGTAGGTCCAGCTGTCACTATTCACCGCGATCTGGACCATCTTCTCCAATTCAGCAGCGGGAATCTCCATGACCTTTCCGTCGGTATCATAGAAAGTCACATCATAACATGCACGGATCCACGCAGGCTGTTCCAAGCTCTTGACGGATACAACCTTGCTGACGGTCTTGCCAGGCATCGCAGAAAGAGGCAGGGCAGGATAATCCACCAAAACACCATCCACCAGCTGCTGCTCCACCAGCTTGATGCTGATACCTCCGGTAGTTATTACATTCCGGGCAGTACCCGCATCTGTGAAATAGGCTAAAGTGGTGGAAGCAAGAATAGAAACGCAGATCAGCACCACAGCCATAGCAAATATTTTCTTTTCCATATTCGCATCACTCCTTAGTTTGAAGCCGGAAAGTTTAAAAAGCCGGCAGGAGAGGCGTGTCGCCTCCCTTCCTCTTACAGCTTTAGCTCATTCTCAATTTGGTTCATAGCATCGTCCGCATCCATTTTGTTGCTGCGAAAGCTGCCAATAATTTGTTTGATCGTATCTGCAATTTCCAGAAAGCGGTTCTTGTAGTAGTCAGATTCCATGCTATCTGCCTTCTGATTTGCGGAAGCAAGAGCCATAAAGAAGACTGCTGCACATCCTCCAACCACAACGCCAATTATAAACGAAACCATTTTATTTTTCCTTTCGTCTAAACTGCAATACCCCTCGTATTGGGGTATCTTGCGCTCTTGCGTAAGCGCAATTTCTGCATGATGCACCTGCTATTCCCCTTGCAGGGCATATAGGAGCATCCGAAGGGATCGGGTGTTCCTATATGCCCTGCGCCCTTGCGGGCGCAGGGTGTAAGAAAGGAGTGCGCTTATTGCGCGGGACGATTTTCTTCAATCTGGTCAAAGTAAGCTTCAAAAGCTTCCAGAGCATTGTAGAAGCCGTCAGCCTGGATGACATGGGCTTCAACAAGAATATCGAACTGGCGGTCTTCAGCCAGACCCAGTTCCTCGATGGTCTCTTCGGTCACGGTGGGGATTAGAGTGATCTTGGAGATGGGGCTGTACTGAGTGAACTCGCCGGGGGTCAGACGCTCCATATAGATGAAGTTCGCAACGTAGTAACCGTCTTCTTCCATTGCGCCCTGCTCTACAAAGTTAGCACCATTGCTGCTAATGTGAGTGAAGATAGGCTCGCTCTTATCGGTGTTGTCCAGAGTGCGGGCATCCGCATCCAGGATCTCATCGTCTTCTGCGACAAACTGGGTGTCTACATAGAAGATGTCCAGATAGGGGGCGATGTCGGCGGGAATCAGATAACGAACCATAACAAAGCAGTCGTTAGTGGTGCTGGTATTCTGAACATAAGCGTTCTTGGCAACGGTGCACTCCTCGAACATGGACTGCACACGGTGCTCAGACTTCAGGTCGAAGGGCATCAAGGTTGCGTTGGGCAGATAGTCAGTGTGGTAGGTAGCGTCGTCAGCAACAATAGTGGCATCGTCCAGCACTTCGGGCTGACCTGTCATGAACAGGTAGCTGCTGCTGTTTGCGCCGCGGTGATACTTGGATTCGTACAGCTTGGCAGAAACATTGCCGATAGCGATCACATTCGTCTTTTCATCGAAATCAGTGAAGTATGCCAAGGTGCCGCCAACGATGGCAATAGCCAGCATAGCGATAACCATGGTAAAAGCAAGAATCTTCTTCATAGTTTTTTTACTTCCTTTCAGATTTTTTTGGGGGAATGCGATAAATAACTTGCGTGATTCCGAGAATTACTGCTGAGCGTTGATCTCGTTCCACCAAGCCTCAAATGCCTCACCGGTCACATCGCCGAAAGCGGTATCCAGAGCGGTGGCAGCATCAGCGAAACCGGCAGCCTGAACAGCCTGAGACATAACCAGGATATCCATCTTACCATTGTCGTTGCCGTCGATAGCTTCCATATCCTCATTGGTAACAGTGCTCTTCAGGTAAACCTGGCACAGGCTGGGGTAAGTGGTCTCGTTGGCGGGCAGAACGCCACCCACATGACGCTGCACATCGTCAGCACCAATGTAAATGTACTCCTTCAGGAAATAGGTGTTGCCATTAACGGTGATAACGCCAACATTATTGACATTCCAGGGATGACCGGTAGTATCGCTGTTAGCACGAGCTGCTATACCGATCATCTCACTGCTGCCAGTACCGATCTCAATAGCAACCAGAGTACGGACATAAGCATCGGTATTGCCATTGTTGGTAACAGTAACGATCTTATCCTGTGCATTGCTCTCAGCAACGAAAATAGCTGCGCTGCCCGCAGAGCCGACGGGGGACATACGCAGAGGGGTAGTATCCCATGCCATAGCGGGGATAGCGCTGGGAACGAGCATCTTGTCCTGTGCGAAGGGTTCCAGAACATAGCTGTTGCGGTTGTCGACAGTAGCGGTAGCGAATGTGCCGTCTTCGTTCTTGGCACGCTGCCATTCGTTCTGCTCGATCTTGACATTACCCAGGGTCATGACATTGGTAGCAGCATCGGTGTCCATCAAGTAAGCATAGGTACCTGCGAAGCAGGTAGCCAGCAGAGCCAGCACCAGAGCCACGGTAACAATTCTCTTCTTCATAAGAATTTACTTCCTTTCATTTTTTGGGGGACTGATTAGTTTGCGGGGAATGCGTTGGGGAAAGCGGCCTTCATAGCAGCCTCGCAGTTAGCAAAGCCGTTAGCCTGAACGCCATAAGCATCGACAGTGATGGTCATGCCATTGATGGCAGCCATGTCCTCATAGTCCCAATCAGCGGGGATCTTCAGCTCATGGAACAGGGTGACCTTCTGACCAGCAGTCTTGGCGACCTTCACATAGACATAGATGGTATCGTCAGCAACGACCACATCTGCAGTGCCATCAAACAAGGCACCGGTCTTGGTTGCCAGGTTCATGAGATCATAGCCATTGGTAACGGTGATCTTGGCAGCGATCCACGCCTCCTCGGAAGTGGTATCCACAGTAATGGTGGGATCCTTGGCAACGGTCATGCCGGGGAACAGTTTCTTCTCGCCGGTATACTGCTGATTAGCCTCGGTACGCTCAGTACCTGCGTCCAGATTGCCGGTGGTTGTATTCTTCACGGCGATGACTTCATCCAGGGTAATGGTAACATTACCAACAGTGAAGGTGTTGACCTGGGCCTCGGAGTCCTGCAGGTATGCATAGGTACCGGCAAAGCAGGTAGCCAGCAGAGCCAGCACCAGAGCCACAGTCAGAATTCTCTTCTTCATACAATTTACTTCCTTTCAAGGATTTTGTGGGGATTAGCCAGCGTTCTGCTGACCCTGAGCCTCGGCCCATGCGCCGGCGATATTGGATTCGAAACCGGCCTTCTGGATTGCATAAGCAGTAAAGGTCAGCTTAGGCTGACTGTTAGCATTCACAGTACCGTCAGCGTTATACAGTGCATCCATCTTCGTTTTGGTGACCCCCGCATCCACGGTTACAACACCATTGGGGTAGGTGCTATTGCCATCCAGGACATAAAAGGCTTCGACATCGTTCTTTCCATCATTATCCTCATCCGCACTAGCAGAAACCTCGCGGTAGTAGACATTAGTCTCATTAGGCACGGGATTCCAATCGCTGATAGTGTACGTCAGGTAAGTATCAAAGTTAGTAGACTCTTCAACCTTAACAAACACATAGCAATCGATATCTGCAGTAACGGTCACCTCGGGGTCTTTGGAGATGGCAACACCGGGGACCATCTTGTAGGTATTTTCGGTGGCAGAACCGCCAGGTGTAGCAGTTTCTTCCAAAGTCAGACCGATATTGCTGGGGCTGAAAGTGTTGATGACAGGAGTGGTTTCCGCCTTCAAATATGCCAGCGTACCTGCAATGCCAATCAGCACAACCAAAATTACACTCAGCATAGCCACAGCTGACTTTAAGCATCTTGTTCTCTTTTTCATTTGCATTTCCTCCTTTCTTTAGTAGTAGAAAAGATTATTGCTCGGAGAACACTCCGGGAAATATGGGGTTATGAATTAGTTCTGGGAGAACAGAGCCCAGATCTCAGCGGGGCTCTTGCCGTTCAAGGTATCAGCCTGGATGGCATAAGCGGTAACGGTGATACTAGCGTCAGCGTAGGTGCTGGGATTGGCATCGGTATCGAAGGTGAACTTATCAAAGGGAGTAACATTGCTATTCTTTGTAACGACAGCAGCAGCTGCTGCAGTGCCGTAAACCCAAATAGAGGTATTGCCATCCTCGAAAATCTTGTGCCATTCACTGCTCATATTGAGAGTAGCAGCGCCAGCCAGACCGTTTTCGATCTTAACAAAAATGTGGCAATCTTCGCTATCTGCTGCGACATGAACAGTGGGGTCCTTGACATAGGTGTGACCGGGGATCAGTTTGTACTGGTTGGCCTTAACAGGGGTTTCGCCGTCCTTAACACCGTACAGATCAACATCGGTCTCGTCCAGGGTAATGGTCACATTACCAACAGTGAAGGTGTTCACAACAGGATCGGGATTAGAGGTCAGGTAGGCCACAGTGCCAGCAATGGTTGCGCCCACCAACAGCACTGCGCACAGCGCCAGAAGCAGAGCCTTTTTTGCCTTTTTCATATAAATTCGTCCTTTCGTTTTCAGTTTTGAAGAATTATATTTCATCACGCATAAGCGTGTATCTTCCCATTTCTGCTTTCGCAGCAATCATACGGATGGTCGCTTTTCAGCCTTCCTTCACAACTTCATCCTTGATTGCTTTTTTCTTCTTATCGTCCTCAAACAGATCCGGCAGGAACACCAGCAGGATCAGGATCGCACCCGCCGCAATGGCAACATACATGCCGGGAGGGTTTTGAATATAGTTGGACACATATCCCAAATAGGGAATGGTGAACACCGGCTTGCCGATGATGTTTTTGTAATGCACGGAGACCGCATCCGGCACCTCATTGGCGATGCCCCGGGTGAAATAGCGGATAGTATTGGGATCTTCTTCGTCAATCAGCACTTCAATGATCCGGTGGGTAACAATTGTGTCCTCATCCAGCATGTATGTAATGTCATCGCCGACTCGGAGGGTCTTGTAATCTACACTCTTGACATAGATCAGCGAGCCTACATGGTACTCAGGCTCCATGCTCCCGGACAGCACCACGAAAGGTTTCAGTTGGATCAGCCGTACGCCAACCAGAGCCACTGCCAGCAGAACCACAATCGCAACAAGTACGCCGCTGACCAAATTCCATGCTTTTTTAATTGCTCTGTTCACTGTTTTTTCTTTCCTTTCTACACAAAGAAATCTTATGGATCACCACTGCCCAGGAGAGGCGGTATTCGGGAGAGAAACGCATCAAATATCTCTTCCTCTCCTCTTCTGCGCGCTTTTATAGCATCTTCCAAGAGTGCATAGCTGCCAAGATCGTATTGTTTACCCTGAAACTTCAATCTGGCCCTATACTTGCCAGTCTTTCGATCCATATACACGCCACGTATACCGCTAAGATTCTCGGAAGTTTCAACCCGGTTTTTTATTTTGGTAATTTGTGTTCCACCTTCAAAGCCGAGGTTTGCTCTTGCCTTGGTGATCGCATATTCCGCAGCGCAATCCTGGCACATGCTGATATCCGGATTTGTCAAAGTATCGGTAGCCCTGTAAGTGATCGCACCGCAATCGCATCGGCACTCCCAGAGCTGCATCTGCCGCTTGCCTCTGGAGCCATATTTATCGGAACGACCAATCACCGTCAGCTTGCCAATCCGCTGCCCAGTCAGATCATTCTTATGCTTGCAGCCACAGCTAATGGTTGTGCCTCGCTTCAAATTGCTTCCCAAGACGATCTTCTCTGTTCCACAATCGCATCGGCAAACCCAACGACGCTGCCCTTTGGCAGTAGAAGAAGCTTGCGCAATTACGGTAAGCATTCCAAACTTCTCTCCTATCAAATTGTGCCACTCCCGCATAAGGCTATCCTCCGTTTCAAATACCACTCAACAACACTTTTAATGGATTGTATTTACCCGACGAAAAAGAGTAGCATAGCATTGTTGGTCTCATATTTGATCAATAGATCTTATTTCCAGTGCCTCAGAAAGTCGCTTTGAAACATCGTCTACCCTGATAAACTCAGAACACGAACAATCTTCGTACCTCTCTAAATAATGTTCACATTCTTTATCTACGGAAAAACGGCAGAAGTGATAACCAAAGGTGCCGCTTCTCACGTTTCCAGTGTTTGCGCTCTGCACCATCGGTCCGTGCGATTTCCCTATTGAGATACTCAAGTTCTTGACGGAAGTTATGTATCTTCGTTATCAAGCCTGCCAAGAACACAATTGCAAAGAAAATGATTGCAATTGCGAGAAGCGCAATAGTAAAGGTGTCAAGTTCATAGTTCATTCTTCTCTCCTTTAACATCCCAAATAGTTTATTCACATATTTACAGGCTTGGTCCGTGTGAAAGGAGCAGTCGAAGACGCATTGCTCTCACAGGAAAAGAAAACCATACACCCTTCGGGGCAGGATATTGTCAGCATACACAGAAATCAGCGTTTGTATTGTTTTCCGGTTCCATAGTTCCATCCCTTAAAATCCAACATGTAAATAATTGGGCCGCATAAAGATGTGGTTATTGCTATTTCCCACTGACAATCACATACCGTTTCGGCAAATACCTGCACAGATTTTTCGTTGGGAATAAGAATGGTACAGTTATGGAAATACTAAGATAACTTAGCCAAATTTGGGGAGTTGCGTAGAACTACTCCTTCTAAGATGTTGGTAGCTCCCACTTACTCACTGCTATCATACCACTTTTCACCCGGGGATGTCAACGAAAAACAGGGGCGTATATGGTTTTTTATGGAAAACTAACAATCTTGGGCGTTCGTCAGATGGAATTATTTAACATCCAGATATGAATTTTGTAAACATCCAGCCTGTTTGTGGTCCGAAACAGGGTCATTTAACCTACTTGTAGAAAGGAGTATTTACAATGCCAAGACGGGGAGAAAACATTCATAAGCGGAAAGACGGCAGATGGGAGGCGCGGTATAAGAAAGGAATTGATGTCAACGGTAAAACTGTCTACGGATCCCTCTATGCAAACACCTACCATGAGGTAAAAGAAAAACTGCAGTTTAAGTTACAAGATATTGCTTCCGGTTTTGTTTCCGTTAAAAAGGACTATACCTTTGGCAATGCAGCATGTTTATGGTTAAAGGATTCGAAGCTGAGCTTAAAAGGTGCTTCTGTATATCGCTATGAGAATTTGCTCAACACGCATATCCTCCCTGACTTTGGCAATCGATGGATAGGCCAGATCACCGGAACCGATATTAATTCCTTTCTGGCAACAAAATTGGCGTCTGGCCGAGTAGACGGAAAGGGAGGGTTATCCCCGTCCTATGTACGAAGTATCATGCTCGTAATTAAGGCAGTAATGTCCTATGCGTCTGAAAATCGGATGTGTGTTCCCCTGCAAAGCAAGATTAGCAAACCTCAGCCTATTGCGAAAGAACTGCCTGTTTTAACGCAAAATGCCCAGGAATTGCTTGTAAATATGTGCTTGACACAGATTGATGAAACGAAAGTATGCGTTCTTTTATCTCTATATGCCGGCCTGCGTATAGGGGAAGTCTGTGCTTTGGAGTGGGAGGATCTTGATTTGGAGAACCGTCTGATTCATGTCCGCAAAACGGTATCCAGAGTTTCCGAAACAGGGGGGAGCATGTTAAGGTCTTCACTGGTTATTACACAGCCTAAAACGATCGCATCCTTCAGGGATATTCCTATATGCTCCTGGCTTGTTCCGGTGCTTAAACAGTTGCAAAACACGCGTCGATCTCCCTTTGTCGCCTCCTCGCATGCCGGGTTTGTAAGTCCCCGGACATTCGATTACCGGTACCATAAATTATTAAGAACAGCTGGAATCGAGACGATTAACTACCATGCGTTAAGACACACCTTTGCAACACGATGCATTGAAGCCGGTATAGATGTAAAAACATTAAGTGAACTCCTCGGCCATACGGATGCATCTATAACATTAAACACCTATGTCCATTCGTCAATGGAAAGAAAAAGGGCCCAACTTGAACTGCTCCATCAGTAGCATAGTAAATGATTGTGGTCAAAAACATTGTCAAAGAATCGCCAGAGCCTTTGTTTTTGCAATAGGTTTTGGCGATTTCCGTTTAGAAGGAGTAGTTCTACGCGAAAAAGCATCTCTTCCTAATAAACGGGAAAAGATGCTTTTTTGTATCTAACTGCCGTTTGGTTTCTCTGTCTTCCCTTTATTATACCGCCCACAGCGGTAGGGACTAAGTAAAATTGGTAGTTTATTCATTAATATTACCGATTAAATTTGTGTACAAAAAAAGAAAGGTAGTATAGCTTTACGATGATGATAAGGGTATCCAATCTGTGCGTCTTGATGCCTTGTTCCATCGCACCAATGTGCTTTGCCGTACATCCAACAACTCTTCCCAAATCCTCTTGCGTAATTTGCGCTGCTTCCCTTGCAGCTTTAATTCGTCGTCCAATAACCGTAAGATCCATCTGTTGTCTCCCTTTCTATTCATATTAGGGCTGGTTTGCGTGGGTATGTAACGAACTCCCCAAAATGCGACACAGATTTCAAAAAAATATTTTCAAGGGAGATTCCCAATATGAAAACAAGGTATAGCAAAGAAATAGATCGCCTGTACCTGCAAATGTATTCCATGCTATTTGAATATGCCCGAAGCTCTCTTTCCAGTGATGCTTTAGCGGAAGAGGCCGTCCAAGACACCTTCATTATTGCCTGCCAGAAACCGGAGGCATTATGTGAAAGTCCAAATCCAGAGGGATGGCTTGTGAACACACTGAAGAATGTTCTCTCAAACACAAAGCGGAGTCAGAACATCGCTCGGCGCATTCTATTGGAATACTTTGCGTCCAACGCGAGCGACATCTCTATGACAAATGACCGGATCGGTTTAGAAATCATGTACAGCGACATTGCTGACTCAGAAGAATTCAATCTTCTAAAAGAAATTGCCCTGGATGGTTTGTCGTACTTGGAAATGGCGGAAATCCGTGGTATAACTATTGGCACATGCAGAAAGCGAGTAGAGCGAGCCAAGAAAGCTTTACAGAAAAAGATTCAACTTTAATGTCGTAAAATGTCGGGGTTATTACATATACCCCCGAAAGGAGGAACAGAAATGCCCGATATTCAAGACCGCAGTGACAATCGGTTCAGCCGGTATGATGCCATGAGTACGGAAGATCTCCAGGCATTCTTGCGGGAGGATGCTTCAAAACCAATGGGCGAAGAGTCCGACACAGAAGAAATTTTCTATGTGATGGAGGTGCTTGCCAAACGAAGAAAAGAACAGACTGGAGGAAAAGACCCAGCTGAAGCGCTGGCATCCTTCAAGAATAAATATTACACAGAAAACGAAACTCCTTATATTTCCGAGAGCGTTCCTGTTGCACACAAACAGAGCAACCGTGGGCGTTGGAGACGGGGCCTTGTCGCAGCAGCTGCTGCAATCTGCATTCTCGTAGTTGGTAATTCGATTACCGCAAATGCTTTGGGGTTTGATCTATTTGCGATCATCGCCAAGTGGACACACGAGACATTTCACTTTGGCCAAGCCGGACAAATAGGCCAGACAAATACTCCCAGTCCAAACTTTGCTCAGCCGTGCGCATCTCTACAAGAAGCTTTGTATAATTATGATATAGTCGTGGAAATTGTACCCACTTGGATCCCAGATAGATATATCGAAAGCGATGTGAAGATTCAAGACACTCCAAAACAAAGAATATTTCAAGCGAAGTACGAGTGCGGCGAAAAATCTATACGAATCAAGATTGCTGATTATCTTGATAGTTTTCCAGAGCAGATTGAACAAAGTGATTCGTTGCTTGAGATATATAAATCTGCAGAAGTGGACTACTATATTTTCGAGAATGAAGGCCAACTACAGGCCGTTTGGACCAACGAAAGCTTTGAGTGCTATATTTCCGGACCCATAACCCTCCCAGAAATGAAAGCAGTAATTGATTCTATTGAGAAAGGTTGAAATTCATGAAATTATTTAAGGGTTCAATAAGAATTATAGCATTGTGCTTGGTTATCTCCCTGATGTTCCCCATTTCCGTATCGGCGGCTACCGCAGAAACCGCCCAGCCGTATGCAAGTAAGTATTTAACCTCCTACAACACATACATATGTGATATGGGTGGTGGGAATATTGAAATTTGGTTTAGCATCATGGGTACCGGTGACATGGATGAAATTGGTACTCTGTCAATCTTACTTTATGAATCAAGTGACAACAGTACCTGGACAAGGGTCAAAACCTACTCGCACGAGAACTATAGTTCTATGCTTGCTTATGATGACTGGTGTCACACATCATATGTGTCCTATCAAGGTACAGCAGGTAAATACTACAAAGCCTATGTCTGCATTTGGGCCGGAAAGAACGGTGCCGGCGATACTCGCTATATGTGGGCACTCATGTGACGAAAAATAATGCCAAAAAGTCACTGCCCCAGTAAATAGCAAATCGGAGCAAGTCCAAATGGGCTTGCTCCGATGGTATCAGTAACCGGAATCGACTTGCATTTTCTGTGCATAGGGTAGAAAATAAGCGTAGCACGCAGTTGGGTTCGATTCCTCATCATGGCACCAGAAAAGGCACCCCTGCGGGTAATGTCATTTAGTTAGTGGCATTATCTTCAAGGAGGCATCCCAAAAGAATGAGTGCATCCGGCAACGGATGCACTTTTTCTGTAAAAAGGGCATGACAAGTAAGCAGATCGTGAAATCTGCTTAAAAAGACTATTCAAAGAGACCTTGTTATGCTATTCTGTAGAAGAAGCCGTTGAACTTGATGTTTTTCTTTCTGCGAGGAGTACTTCGTCCTGGTCGGATCGGTACAATATGCACTTTAATCAAGTCCTCGACTTTAGGTGGAGGCACAGTCCCCCGGAGGAATTGTCTGCAAATATGTACGGCTGCGGTAAAGTTTGTCTGGTAAACATACTTTCTGCGTTTTTTCTGAATGACTACATGCGAGGTAATCAATTCACAGAAGTTGTACATGGTGAGTCTGGCAAAGATCTCCTGGGTGATGTACTCCACCTTTTTACTTTGAAACAGGCTCAGACCAATGGTGTATTTGAGTTGACGGAAAGAAGTTTCAATGCCCCAGCGCAGACGGTAGAGATATTTTAACTCATCAGCGGGGAAGGAATTCCTGTCCAGATTGGTAATAAGTGTTTCTGTGGAATCGTCGGATATCTTAAATCGGACAATACGAAAGGAAAGCGGATAGAATCCGTCAGCACCCCAGGGTAAATAGTCAAAATTAACGTTTATCGGAAGGAATCGATACTTGCCGGGACATTCTTTTTGCAATTCCTTTAATCTTTTGCTTTGCTTTCGGGTAAGGAAAAGTTGGACTGGTATATCAAACTCACCATCCGGCAGGGAAAGCGAAGAAATAATGCCCTTGGATTCTCTCAGCCGAATCAGGTACTTCCAACCTTTCCGCGCGATGTGTTCCAATGTGTTATAGGATTCATAGCCACGGTCAGCGGTCAGAATCACGGGTTCTTGAATCTCAGAACGGTCTACCATAGATACGAGAGCGGCATTTTCATTTGCCGCTCTTCTTTTTTGCACAATGGCATCTAGATACAAGTTGGAATTCAAATCATACAATGCGTTCAGATGCAGGAAACTGTATGGTTTCTGACCATTGACACCGGAAAAATAGGATAATGGATCGTTAGGATTTGCGGTAAATTGCAGGTCTGAACCA
>JAZNFH010000099.1:0-23154 GCA_045589055.1 Faecousia sp.
GGGACACCGCTGTGTCCCGGCCTGCTGCTTACTTTATGAATTCACATGTGGTGATTTCTAAGTTTTGAAGGGCAGGGATATTTTTAAATAACAGTTGGGTAACGGTTCAATGCAAGTGGGAGTACGGGTTCACTATGAGCCATTATCGGGAAGGTATTCTGGATACAAAAATTACATAGTGCGTGTTTATACGCCTTGACAGGTGTGTTATAATACCTAGGAAAGAGGAGGTGAGGCGTGTGGAAAAGCAGAGCATTAAGGTCATGGCAAGAAACCGGGAGGCCTACCATGAATACTTTGTGGAAGAAGAGATGGAAGCGGGTATCGAGCTTTGCGGTACAGAAGTCAAGTCCATACGCCAGGGAACACTGAATCTGAAGGATGCTTGGTGTGGCATTAAGGATGGAGAGCTTCTGCTGAACCAGATGCATATATCCCCTTATGACCACGGTAACCGGTTTAACCCCGATCCCAGAAGAGTCCGTCGTCTGCTGATGCACCGGCGGGAGATCATGCGTCTGTTGGGTAAGGTCAAGCAGGATGGCTATTCATTGATTCCGTTGTCTGTCTATTTTAAGGGCAGCCGGGTAAAGGTGAATGTTGGCCTGTGTAAAGGTAAGAAACTGTACGATAAAAGACAAGCTGCGGCAGAGAAGGACGCAAAGCGCCAAATCGAGCGGGCTATGAAGGAGAGATATTAAAATGAGCAATCCTACTTTTAAAATCACAATGGAAAATGGCGGTGTTATCGAGGGCGAACTGTATCCCGACAAGGCACCCCAGAGCGTTGCAAACTTTGTAGATCTGTGCCAGCACAATTATTATGATGGCCTGATCTTCCACCGTGTAATCCCCGGTTTTATGATCCAGGGCGGCTGCCCCGAGGGTACCGGTATGGGTGGCCCCGGATACTGCATCAAGGGCGAGTTCTTCTTCAACGGCTTCAAGAACGAACTGCGCCACAAGCGCGGGGTGCTGAGCATGGCTCGGTCTTCCAGCCCCAACTCCGCTGGCAGCCAGTTCTTCATCATGCACCAGGATGCCAAGCATCTGGACGGCCAGTATGCTGCATTTGGTAAGGTCACTTCCGGCATGGATGTTGTGGATGCCATTGCTTCTACAAAGACCGGCATGCAGGATCGTCCCGTTGCCGAACAGAAGATCGCTTCCATTACTGTGGAAGTGAACGGTGCGGCACTGGCAGAACTGAAGAAGCTCCCCGATCCCTACGGCAGATTCTAAATTTTTTCAGCGGGATGCAGGTGCATCCCGCTCCCATACGGGGCCGTACTGGTTTCGACGGGGGTAGTGAGGCTGGAATAGCGGGCCGTGGCGCCTGACCACGATAAAACGGGTATTTTTTAAATTTAACTGACAACAATATCGTTGCAGCGGCTGCCTAATTAGGCGCCCATCCGCCCCGGAAGGTCCACGAGCCGGGCTCGGGTGTGATTTGAGTGGAGCACGTGCGTATGGTAAGCTTTGCCCATACCATGCATCATGAAGCTACTGAATCCCGTAGGGTGTTTGTTCCCGCCGGGGTAAGGGAATGTAAATAACAAACTGCGCCCGGAGAAGTTCCTTCCAAGTTGCTTTCGGACAGGGGTTCGATTCCCCTCGGCTCCACCATTCCAGACCACCATTTGATGAAAGTCAAGTGGTGGTTCTTCTTTTATCGCACCGCTACCGTTACAGACACGGACATTTATCATATCAAAGACCTTGAGGACTATGGTGACATAGTCCTCAAAAACATCTACTCGCTCAACGAAAGAGGAAAACAACTGCTTGTACTCCTCAATCGGTTTACCCTCACAAATGTCGGCACTAATTCTGGAAAGTGCTTTCCGTACACTTGCTTCATCAATATCAATTCGCTGTGCCTGCTTCTTTCGCTCAATCTCAATCTGTTCGGACAGTTTGGTCTTGTCTGCCTTTAAGGTATCGTATGCAGACCGTAATTCTTCGGCATCAAAACCGCCCATAATCGCCTTAACGAGATTGCCGATTTCCCGTTCCACCTTGTTGTACTTGGTTTCCAGGAACTGCAGTTCTCCGCTTCCCTCGTTCTGCTCCTTGGCATACCGCTGTAATTCCCGCATAATCATTTGGAAATTGTCGCCCTCGCACATTTGGGAGATGAAGTGCATAATTGCTCGTTCAAGATAAATCTTGTTGACTTCCTTGTTGTGGCATACCTTGATGCCGTTTTTGTCTCGATTATTGCACTTGTATGTGATATGGTGCGAACCATTGCGGTTGCTCGGTTTGCGGTTTCCATGCAGATTGTGACCGCACAGACCGCATTTTACAAGTCCAGAAAGCAAGTATACCTCTTGTGCCTGATTGCAGGCATTTCGTCCCTTTCGGGACTCCATCGCCCCTCTGACCTTGTTAAAGGTCTCCATGCTGATGATTGCATCAAAAGCACCCTCTACACGGATGATTTCACTGTCATCTTTCAGTTTGCTGTTGTTCCGCTTGCCCATGCTATCGTAAGAACTCCGCTTGTTATAGACATATGTGCCAGTGTACTTCTCGTTCAAGAGCATATCACGGATGCTTGTACCCTTGAACGGTTCGCCCGCCTTGTTGCGAAATCCTCGTTCGTTCAGTTCCTTAGCAATGCGGTTGTAACCGTACCCATGGAACACATACCAGTCAAAAATCATCTGCACCACGGGTGCTTCATTTGCATTTAAGACCAACCGTTGATTGACCACATTGTAACCATAAGGCGGTGTACCGCCATTGTGCAGACATTTCTGTGCATTGGGCAGGTGTCCTTTCTGCATCACTTCGCGTGCAAGGTTTTTGCTGTACCACTCCGAAATGCCATCATCCAAACTCTCATAGAGAATGGAGTCAGGAGAATTGCCGTTCAGGATTTCCTGAGTGCTGTACAGGATGTCCACACCATTCTTCTGCAATTCCCTCTTGTAGTACTGCTTATCATACCGATTTCGTGCAAATCGGTTATTTGCATAGACAATCACATAACGGAATGTGCGGGACTTACTGTCCTCAATCATTCGCAGAAAGTTCTTGCGGTTCGCATTGGTGCCTGTCATCGCCTTATCGATGTATTCGCCTACGACCTCGAACTCCATCCGCTCAGCATATTCCTTGCAGTGCCGAATCTGCTCCTCGGCACTAACCTCTCTTTGGTTATCGCTACTGTATCGCGCATACAGTACACACTTGATTTTCTCCATATTCGTTGCTCCTTTCTTATGCTACATTGTCAGTATCTCGTTCGGTTGCATCTGCATCCAGCAGATGATAAATAATCTGTGCAATTGTCCTCGCTTGTTCTGCTGTAATCTTGCTTGAAGTGATTGAGGGGAGATTTTTCTTCTTCAAGTCCTCTTTGGAAACGGTAATCATATTCTTGCTCCTTTCGTATTGTACCGGACTTGGAGCGGAATGTCAGCCACTCGGTAAAACGAAAGAAAAAAGACCTAACGACATTTCATCGTTAGGTCTAAACCATAAAAGGGCATAAAGATAACAATGAAATAGCAACCGAGTTGCTGTTCGTGTTACCCGTTTAATCCCCTCAATCTACATACATGTAGTAATTGACTCGTCATAATCAGTTGCCTAACCCTGACAACAGTGGTGCTCATTGATTGCTTACCTATGATACGGTCTCTTATCACACGAGATATTTAATTATCAAAAATCCACTCCCATTCGGGATTGATTGCATTATACACCACCAGTATTTTTTGTCAAATTGGCAAAATAGCAATATGCACAAACGAAACAAAGAAAAAGATATGAGGAAATTTTTAATCGCTCAGAAAAGTTATGCGGAAGAAAAATGACCCATTTTTGAGCAAAAAAAGTTATGAGGAAAAAGTGATTTGGCAGACTTCACAAAGATTCACGATTTCAAGCACCTTTTCAAAAGTTTTTCACCGCAGCACAAAAAATGATATGAGGAGAAAAACACCTCATATCATTTTTCTATTCAAGGGAATTAAACATATCATCGCCAAGAATGCTCCTTTGCGGTGTGTGCGGTCGCTGGTCGCCCCCTAAGACCGTTTCCGCTATCTGGGCGATTACAGTCTTTTCTCTTTCAATCTTCGCAATATCAGCGAGCAGTTGCGCTTCCTCTTGCTTGTGCCAATCATCCAGACTTGTGTGGTTTGCTCTGGTCTGCTCCTTGCTGATTCCACGAACAAGACCAAACTGTTCCATTGCTTCGGCCTAACTGTCCTGCAACCCTATAACTTGTTGCTTCTTCCCAAAGTACTTGCTTGCATTCAGATTTCCGTATTCATCTGTAGGTAGCAGGAAATAATGTCCATGCCGAGTTTGCTCATCTGCATTCAGGTCATATCTTATGATTTTTCCTTTGCCGAACTGCTTCTCCAACCATTCAATGTTCGCATTATTCCAATCGTCAAAATTAATACTGCTCTCCATTTCAGGTGAGAATGTCAGCACGAACTCAACGAGGACAACGGCATCTTTACGAACCTTTCTGCCTGTCTGCTCCTGTTGCTCCCTGATAGTATGGCGAACAACCTGTGTCATTGTCCTTTCTGGACTTTGCACCCAGGTTCTATTCTCGCCCTCTCTTTCAGGGTGCTTTCGATGTTTCAAGCGGTCACGGTGTCTTTGATGTCGCTCAATATTGGCGACACTACCCACCTTATACTTTTGAAACCTCATAATACAAAATTTGCTCATAACTTTTTCTCCTTTCAAAAAAGGAAGAAAAATGAGCAATTTGAGCAGACAGCAACACCGGCGACACACAAAAGGTAGGAGGTGTGATTTGTCGCCGATGCACCTCACTCCAACAAAATGGTTCTGAGTATAAGCAGAACCGTTTTGTTTCCGTTGCGGTCATCTTTCTTCCTGCAATAAATATGAACAATATCATTTTCTTTTGGAAAAAAGATGACTTACTACGGTTCTTACAGAACCAGTAAGGTCTGCGACACCGTTTTACTAAATTTCCTCATAACAATTTTAAAGCACAAAACTTATGAGAAAATTTTGTAGTTTTGCTTGTCTGTTCTATCATACTTAATTTGAGAAAAATCACTTATTCTCAAATACAGATGAAAGGACAAATAACAATGACAAGCATAAAAATCGTACTGTCAGAAGACAGAAAAAAGAGAATTAAGAAAGCGAGTGTGGATGCAGGCAAAACCCTTTCCAGATATGTTCTTGATATGGTTGACCCTTTGAACAAGGATACCGTTAGGAACGAACTGACCGCCGTTGAGGAGCAGTTAAACCGCTTTGGCGGTCGTATGTCATACGAGGAAAGAACCGCCCTTAAAATCCGCCGTAGCGAGTTAAGGAAGGAGTTAGGACTATGAGCAAGGACATACACGAAGTGCAAATGGATGTTATGGAGTGGATGGAGATTACCGACTTAAAAGAAATGATTCGCCAGAGCAAGCAAACGGAGAACGAAAGGAAAATAGCAATGCAAGCAGATACATTGAATGCCGTGGTGCTTGCTTTAAGATGCAGAGGAACTAACCACGGAAAGCGGATGAAAGGTATCGCCCAAGGTTTATTGCAAGCATCACAGACTTATGGATGTTTCACCAAACAAGAGCAGTCCGCCATAAGCAACATACTGGATAGAGTATAAAAAGAGGCAGGTTCAAGCGAACCTGCCTCTTTGTGTACCAACTGTTCGATATATTGGAATTGGTTTAACTGATATAAGCCTTGGAGCCTATGTATTTTTCTAATTACCATACGCTCCACCTAAACGATTTAGTAGAACTGTTCCACAACCCTGGTTTCTTGTGTGTCCACATCTCGGAATATGAAGCAAGTACGTTCGCCCTCTCGCTTTTGAGAGCAGAATTCCATTGGAGATTTTTTTCCCATAGGCCATTCGGGTTCTTGTATCCAATGGGGGTATTTTCTTGGTACAAGGTGGAACAAGGTTCGTAGTTCTTGTTTTGCTATATTTACAAATTTGCTAATCGAAATACTGTCATTCTTTTTACTCAAAACCTCATCAATGAGAGCATCAACATCTGTACCGCCCAGATACTCCATGCCCAACTTATCTCGCAAATCATTCACCGAGAACTCAGGCGGTTCACATAGAGCAATGTCAGGATATTGATAAGTCACTAGTTCACCAAGCATTCTGTGAGTAACAACTCTACCGACAACATCATATCCAAAG
Organism: Faecousia sp.; assembly: GCA_045589055.1. Classification (GTDB taxonomy): domain Bacteria; phylum Bacillota; class Clostridia; order Oscillospirales; family Oscillospiraceae; genus Faecousia. The sequence goes on from JAZNFH010000099.1 coordinate 6,182, forward strand.
GACAAGCAAGCATACTGAACAGAATAATTATTACTCTCCAAACGAATGCGGTTTGATTTTGACCAAAATGCATGGTCCTTGTCGTTCATAATATCTGGGGTTAACAAAGATTGAGCAAGGTCCCAAATGGATGGGTCATCAGTAAACATTGTTTCAAACTCCGAATATGTTAATTTACCAGAAACAAAATCAATAATTCTTTGCATAACACTCACTCCTTCGTCAAATTCAAGTTTATCGAGCAGAATTATATCATATCAATGTGAATTTTTCAACTAATGGCAATGCAATATGGAATTTTTCCTTTTTTCTCTTTATTCCCTCATACTTATTTTGACCTTGCAAAGGAATATAAAATAAAGGAGAATAAATAAAATGGCAAAATCCAAGAAACCTGAACAGACGATTTTTTATCAGAATTTCAAAGGAGCAATCTATGGTGGAACCCCAGAACAGGTCAAGAACCTGATGACTGCATTTTGTCAGTATGCTTTCGATGGCATTGAACAACCATCTGTTGCACCTGATATTGCAATGACTTTCGGAATGATGAAAGCATCCGTGGATGCTGACCGTAAGCATTATCAAGAAGTATGCGAGCAAAACCGTATCAATGCTTTGAAGAAAACAGGACTTACAATAGCAGGGTATGTACAACATGTATTGGATGCAGATGAATACATCACATTCACAGTCGATGATGAAGAATATCGTTTTGCTCTCGCTGATGCAAGTGAAGCAACAAGAAAAACGCTTCAGGATACATACCCAGGCGATTTTGTTGAAATCGAAATCAAAGGTGGTAGACCTATCAGCATAAGACAGGCAACTGAACGTAATTAAGCGGTAGCGGTCGGATGCGACCGCTACCGCTCTTATATTGGACTGCATTAAGGTATACTGTCTTTGGTTATCTTTTCTTGTCCAAAAAGGAATTGGGGTGTATGGGGTTTTCTTAAAAGGGGTTGTTATGGGTTATTATTCTACTGCCCTGAGTTGTTCTCTTTTCTTTTGGACTATACTGAACTGCAAATAACTATAAATACTAAGAGAAAGATAGTTAATAATATAGAAGCACATACACAATAAAACACATCATCCAAGCAAGGAAGAATCTCCACGGAATGAGTAAATGTAGTCCTTGGACAATTTGGTGGTCAGAACTGGTTGACCTTCGGCTCCACCAATAAAAAATGCCGCCTTCGGGCGGCTATTTTTATTGGTATGCCGAGAGGGGAAACGAACCTATCTCAATGGAACTGTCCGGTGGACAGTTCCTGCCACCAGTTTAAAAAATGGTGGCATACAATTATGTATGCCTCTTTTAGTGGGGCATACATGCAAATCGATTCCCCTCGGCTCCACCATACATGAAAAATCCGAACTACTTCACGATAGGAAGTGGGTTCGGATTTTTATAACATCAAAGTTACATATTGATGCTGATGTCCAGAGTACGGATAAATCCTCTGGGTGTTTTTGCGTTATCCACACATTTGAATTAACAGCACTTTCTTGCTAAAATGAAGTAAGAAATAAAGCAAAAGTAGGAAATGCGTATGATTATGCTTCACTACGATCCTTGGTCTCTTCCGGAGGGCAAGGAAGTCAATAACTTCTACAAGCCCGTAAATTAAGATTCTAAAGCGCAGCAGTTATCCTTGATGGAAAACTGGGGCGTTAATACAGTGTGTATGAAATTGCAAAGAATGGAAATACTTTTCCAAGAGGTGGTAAATATGGTAAAAGGTATTTCCCGGCAGGTAATTGTTGTACAGTCACCGGATCAGAAATTATTTGAGCAGGCGATTTTTATTATCAAAGAGGATGCTCTTAGTCAGGCAGGTATCACCGATGAGGAACTGCTGAAGGAAGCAGACCGCGTATTAAAGAGCGGACAAAGCGGAAAGAAGAGAAAACTTTTCTACTATGGGCCGCTGTGGGCAGCATTGGGTGCTGTAATGACAGGCATTGCATGGGGATTGACTACGCTGTTTTAGCTTGCGAAATATCAGATATTATGGTATAATGCCTCGGTTGGGAGGTCATACCATGAAGTTGGGTAACTATACAATCGAAAATCCATTAGTATTAGGTCCGATGGCCGGTGTTACTGACTGGGCGTTTCGTACGGTGTGCGCTAAGCTCGGCGCAAACATTACCGTTACAGAGATGGTGTCATCCCGTGCGCTGGTCTACAAAGATAAAAAGAGTGCCGCATTGCTGAAAAAGACACCGGTGGGTTTATGCGGTGCACAAATATTTGGCAACGATCCGGAAATTATGGCACAGGGTGCGGTGCTGGCACTGGCGATCTCCGGCTGCGATTTTTTGGACATTAACATGGGTTGTCCCATGCCGAAAATTGCAAATTCCGGGGATGGCTGCGGCCTCATGCGCACACCGGAACTGGCAGAACAGATTGTTAAGGCAGTCTGCAATGCCGTAGCGGTTCCTGTAACGGTGAAGTGCCGTCTTGGCTGGGATAAGGGCAGCATCAATGTGCTGGACTTCACGAAACGGATGGAGCAGGCCGGCGCTGCCATGATCGCGATTCACGGAAGAACCCGGAGTATGCTGTATTCCGGTGTGGCGGATTGGGATATGATTCGCAAGGCAAAGGAGCAGCTTTCTGTTCCTGTGATCGCCAACGGCGATATTGTTTCACCGGAAACGGCTTTGCAGTGTCAAAAATGGACCGGTGCGGATGGAGTGATGATCGGAAGAGCAACTTTCGGTGATCCCTGGATCTTTCAGCAAGTCAGTGCAGCTATGGCAGGGCAGGAGATACCGGAGCGCCCCTGCCTGTCAGACCGTGTGGATGTGGCGTTGGAACAGTTCCGCTTTGCCTTCGAAGACAAAGGGGAGCATATTGCCTGTCTGGAAGCCAGAAAACACTTTGCATGGTATCTCCGTGGCGTGTCTCACAGCAGTTACTACAAGACGCAGATCTCTGCGATTTCCTGTATGGATGATATTTACGCCATTGCCAAGGGGATTAAGCAGGATCTTACATGAATAATTCTATCCACTGCTTTGCATCCTACCATAAGAGGTGAGGATATGAAGCGGTGGATTTCTTTTGTACTGATATTGTTATTGCTGCCGGTACTGCCGGTGCAGGCTGACACGATTAAATGGGTGGATTTTGGTGTTCCTTACGAGTCATTGAAATATGCTATGGATACGGACATTGCAACCTTTGCGCAGGAGAAGCATATCAGCATGGTTGACATTTTATCGCTGGCAGCCTGCCGCACAGGGGGAAAGTGCGGTCTTGCATCTGTAAAGAAAGCGGTAACAGACCTAAAAGGGGATAAGGGACCGGAAGAACTGCTGGATGGTACCTACAAGTATTACAGCTACTACCGGGAAGCTTACGGTGCTGTTCTGGGCGGACTGCTGGGCACTTTTGAAATAGAAAAAGATGGACATTGGGTACAGACCTATGGCTTGAAGGCCTATTCACCGATTGCGGCTGGGTACGGTTACAGCCATAGTGATGATTTCGGTGTCAGCCGCAGTTATGGATTTAAGCGCAAGCATCTGGGACACGATATGATGGGTTCTCAGGGAACGCCCATTGTTGCTGTTGAGGGCGGCGTCGTGGAAGCCATGGGGTGGAATCAGTACGGCGGCTGGCGCATTGGTATTCGTTCTTTTGACTCCAAGCGGTACTATTATTATGCGCATCTGCAAAAGGACCATCCATTTGCCGATGGATTGCAGGTTGGCGATATGGTGAATGCCGGTGATGTGATCGGGTTTATGGGCCGCACAGGATATTCCAATCAGGAGAATGTCAACAATATTGAAACGGTCCATCTGCATTTTGGAATGCAACTGATATTTGATGAAAGTCAAAAGGAGTGCCTTTCGGAAATCTGGATCAATGTGTATGATATTGTGCGGCTTTTGGAACAGCACCGAAGCTCTGTAAAAAAGACTGTTGACGGTTGGCAGCGGGTGTATCCCTATCGGGATCTGGATGTGAATGAGTGGATTGGATAAAGAACCTCAACAAAAAACAACAAAATCCTATGATGAAATTTGGTAACCATGAAAACCAATTCCATTTGACAAACAGTGGAATTTAGCATATAATATCAAAAATATGGTTTTCAGAAAGGGGATCCAGTTATGAGCTGCGTCGGTAAGCACAAGTCCATCAATGCTCCTATGGGGAATGTTGCTTCCGCTTCCGTTCGTGAGGTGTTGTCTTTCGTTGATACAGAAAAGTATTCTCTTTTTCCCGGCTTTTGCGATGTGCATGTGCATTTTCGTGAGCCGGGTTTTTCTTATAAAGAGACCATGGCTACCGGGTCTAAGGCAGCTGCAGCCGGTGGCTATACCCATGTGTGTACGATGCCGAATTTGAATCCGGTACCGGATTCTGTAGCGCACTTGCAGATGCAATTGCAAGCAATCCAGAAGGATGCCTGTATCCATGTATATCCTTACGGTGCCATCACGGTAGGGGAGAAGGGCGAAGAAATGGCAGACCTTGAGGGGATGGCACAGAATGTTATCGGGTTTTCTGATGACGGACGCGGTGTGCAGAGTGATGATATGATGCGCGAGGCCATGCTTCGGGCAAAGGCTTTAGGGAAAATGATTGTGGCCCACTGTGAGGTCAATGATCTGCTTCACGGCGGATATATCCACGAGGGAGAATATGCAAAGACCCACGGTCACCGGGGTATCTGCTCGGAAAGTGAGTGGAAGCAGATCGAGCGGGATTTAAAGCTCGTAAAGGAAACTGGCTGCAGGTACCATGTGTGCCACATCTCTACGAAGGAGAGTGTAGAGTTGATCCGCAAAGCCAAGGCCGAAGGCATCGATGTGACCTGCGAAACAGGGCCCCATTATCTGGTCATGGATGACAGGGATATGCAGGAAAATGGACGATTTAAGATGAATCCGCCTATCCGCGCAAAGGAAGATAAGGAAGCACTGGTGCAGGGAATCATCGATGGAACCATCGATATGATTGCCACCGACCATGCGCCTCACAGCGCGGAGGAAAAGGCCAAGGGGCTTGAGAAGAGCGCCTTTGGTGTGGTGGGTATCGAAACCGCCTTCCCGGTGATGTACACCCACTTCGTGAAAACCGGAATCATCACCATGGAACGGCTCAAAGAGCTGATGGTATCAAACGCCAGAAACCGCTTCGGTATTCCGTTGGGTGATTGTTGGAGTCTGTGGGATCTGAACGCGGAATATGCGGTAAACCCCGCTGATTTCCAATCCTTGGGCAAAGCAACGCCCTTTGAGGGATGGAAATTGTTCGGTAAGTGTATGATGACCGTTTGTGACGGCAAGGTTGTTTACAGAGATAAGGATTTGCAGGAGGAAGTAGAAAATGGCTAAGAGAAGAGATTTGAAAAAGATTTTGATCATCGGTTCCGGCCCCATCGTTATTGGACAGGCTGCTGAGTTTGACTATGCAGGCACTCAGGCCTGCCTGGCACTGAAGGAAGAGGGTTATGAGGTTGTTCTGTGTAACTCCAACCCTGCTACCATCATGACCGATACCACTATTGCGGATAAGGTCTATATGGAGCCCCTGACTCTGGAATATATTGCAAGAATAATCCGTTATGAGCGTCCCGATGCCATTGTTCCCGGTATCGGCGGTCAGACTGGCTTGAACCTTGCCATGCAGCTGGAGAAGAAGGGCGTTCTGAAGGAGTGCCGTGTGGAGCTGCTGGGTACCAGCAGTGAATCTATCGAGCGGGCAGAAGACCGGGAGTTGTTCAAGGAACTGTGCCAGTCTATCGGTGAACCTACCATTCCTTCCGAAATTACCTACTCAATTGAAGAAGCCAAAGAAGCAGCCAAGCGCATTGGCTATCCTGTTGTCCTGCGTCCTGCCTTTACCCTCGGCGGTACCGGCGGCGGCTTTGCCTACAGCGAAGAAGAGCTGATTGAGGTTGGCCTCAATGCTTTTAAGCTGTCTCCCGTGCACCAGGTTCTGATTGAGAAGAGCGTTAAGGGTTACAAGGAAATCGAATTCGAAGTCATGCGTGACTCCGCTGACCATGCCATTACCATCTGTGGCATGGAAAACATCGACCCCGTTGGTGTCCATACCGGCGACAGCCTGGTTGTGGCGCCTATTATGACCTTGTCCGAGCATGATCAGAAGATGCTCAATGATTCTGCTATCAAGATCATCCGGGAACTGAAGATCGAGGGTGGCTGTAATGTGCAGTTCGCGCTGAATCCCAACTCCAGTGAATACTACCTCATTGAGGTCAACCCCAGAGTTTCCCGCTCCTCCGCACTGGCCTCCAAGGCTTCCGGCTATCCCATTGCCCGTGTTACAGCCAAGATTGCTGTGGGTATGGAGCTCAGCGAGATCGCCATTGCCAATACCAATGCATCTTTCGAACCCCGCTTGGACTATGTAATCGCAAAGCTGCCCCGGTTCCCCTTCGATAAGTTTGCCTCTGCTTCCAATACGCTGGGTACCCAGATGAAGGCCACCGGCGAAGTTATGGGTATTGGTTCCAATCTGGAAGAGTGCTTGCTGAAAGGTGTCCGCTCCTTGGAAATCGGTGTCTGCCACTTCCATATGCCTAAGTTTGACAAGATGGAAACAGAGCAGTTGCTGGACTATATCAAGCAGTTCCGGGATGACAATATGTTCGCCATCGCTGAGTTGATGCGCCGTGGCACCAGCGTGCAGCAGCTCCATGAGATCACCCAGATCACCGCTTACTTCTTGGAAGCTGTGGAGCGGATCGTGGCTATGGAAGCAGAACTGAAGGCCAATGTCGGCAATGAGGAAGTTTTGCGCAAGGCCAAGAAGATGGGCTTCGGTGATAAATTCATTGGCAAGCTGTGGAACATGAAGGAAATCGATGTTTACTACTTCCGCAAGGAGCGGAACATCGTGCCTGTGTTCAAGATGGTGGATACCTGCCATACCGGAGCATACATTCCTTATTTCTATTCGTCTTACTCCGACGAAAATGCTTCTGTTTTGACCGATAAGAAGAAAATCGTTGTTCTGGGCGCCGGTCCCATCCGTATTGGACAGGGCGTTGAGTTCGACTACTCCACCGTTCATGCGGTGACTACAATTAAGAATTCTGGTTACGAGGCTATTATCATCAATAATAACCCCGAAACCGTTTCCACCGACTATACCACCGCTGATAAGCTGTACTTCGAGCCTCTGACCCCCGAAGATGTAATGAGCATTATCGACTTTGAAAAGCCTGTGGGAGTTATCGCTTCTCTGGGCGGTCAGACCGCCATCAATCTGGCCCAGCCTTTGACGGATCGTGGTGTCAAGATCATCGGCACTGATTGCGAAGCCATTGACCGTGCAGAGGACCGTCATGCCTTTGAGGCTCTGCTGCGGAAGCTGAACATTCCCCAGCCCAAGGGCAAGGCTGTGACCAAGATTGAAGACGGTATTGCTGCCGCTAAGGAGATCGGTTATCCTGTGCTGGTGCGTCCCAGCTTCGTTTTGGGCGGCCGTGCCATGCAGATTGTTGCCAACGAGAGGCAGCTTCGCAACTACCTGCGTACCGCTGTTGAAATCGACGAAGACAAGCCTGTTCTGGTGGATAAGTATATCCAGGGCAAGGAAGTGGAGATCGACGCTATCTGTGATGGCCGGGATGTCTTTGTTCCCGGTATCATGGAGCTGGTCGAGCGTACCGGCGTTCACTCCGGTGACTCCATGAGCGTCTATCCTACTTTCTCCATCAGCAACAAGGTCAAGGGCATCATTTTGCAGTATGCCAAGAAGCTGGGTATGGGCATCGGCATCGTGGGACTGTTCAATATCCAGTGCATCGTTGATAAGGATGACAATGTGTTTATCATCGAGGTAAACCCCCGTTCTTCCCGTACTGTGCCTTTCCTCAGCAAGGCTACTGGTTACTCTCTGGCAGATATTGCCACGGAAGTCATTCTGGGTAAGAGTCTGAAGGAGCAGGGTATCTTCGACATCTATCCCGAGGAGAAGAAGCGCTGGTATGTCAAGGCTCCTGTATTCTCTTTCAACAAGCTTCGTGGCTTGGACGCCTATCTCTCTCCCGAGATGAAGTCCACCGGCGAAGCAATTGGCTACGATGACAAGCTTAACCGTGCACTGTATAAGGCACTGCAGGCTGCTGGTATGCATCTGCAGAACTACGGTACCGTGCTGGCTACTATTGCCGATAAAGACAAGGAAGAGGCTCTGCCGCTGATTCGCCGCTTCTACAATCTAGGCTTTAACATTGAAGCTACCGTTGGTACTGCCATGTTCCTCAAGAGCAATGGAATTCGAACCCATGTGCTGACCAAGATCAGTGACGGCAGTGAGGAAATCCCCAATGCACTGCGGCAGGGTCATATTGCCTATGTTATCAACACCAAGGATCCCAGTGCGGGTGAAGCAGACGGACATCAGATTCGCCAGATATCCTCTGAAAATAATGTAACATTGTTTACCTCTTTGGACACCGTCAGCGTTCTTCTGGATGTTCTGGAGGAAACCACTCTGACCGTATCCACCATTGATGCTTGAGGAAAAAATGATGAAGCAGAGTATTTTTGAGATTATAGAAAATACACGGCTGGTTCCCCAGGTATACCGGATGAAGCTTCGGGGGGATACCTCCGCAATTACGGCACCGGGTCAGTTTGTGAACATCCGGCTTGATGGCTTGTTCCTGCGCCGTCCTATCTCTGTTTGTGATGTGGATGGGGATATTCTGACCATTATCTATAAGGTTGTCGGCAAGGGTACAGAAGTAATGAGCAAGATGGAAGGCGGAAGTCTGGACATTTTGACGGGTCTTGGTAACGGATATGATTTGACCGCGGCAGGGGACAAGCCTGTCCTCCTGGGCGGCGGTGTAGGCGTACCGCCCATGTATTTGCTTGCTAAGAAGCTGGTGGCAGAAGGGAAGAACCCCACTGTTATTCTCGGCTTTAACAAGCAGGAAGAAATTTTCTATGAAGAAGAGTTTAGGGCTCTTGGCTGCAAGGTCTATGTAACTACCGTTGACGGCAGCTACAGCATAAAAGGCTTTGTTACCGACGCACTGAAAGAAGTGGAATATACCCACTTCTTCACCTGCGGACCTGAGCCTATGCTGAAGGCCGTATATAAGGCAACCAATACCTCCGGTCAGATGAGCTTTGAAGAGCGGATGGGCTGCGGCTTCGGCGCCTGCATGGGCTGCTCCTGCCAGACCCTCACCGGCTACAAGCGTATCTGTAAGGATGGCCCCGTTATGTGGAAGGAGGAGATCAAATGGGACGCTTGAGCGTAAATCTTTGCGGCATTGAACTGGAGAATCCTGTGATTCCCGCTTCCGGTACATTTGGGTACGGCTACGAATTTGCCCAGCTGTATGACATCAACTGCCTGGGTACCTTCTCTTTCAAGGGTACTACCAAGGATGCCCGGTTCGGCAATCCCACGCCAAGAATTGCAGAATGCACAGCCGGTATGATCAATGCAGTCGGCCTTCAGAATCCCGGCGTGGAGAAGGTCATCTCCCATGAACTGCCGGAGCTGAAAAAGGTTTTCCACAAGCCGGTAATGGCCAATGTCAGCGGCTTTTCCGTAGAGGATTATGCCTATACCTGCCAGAAACTTGACAAAGAAGAGCAGGTAGGCTGGCTGGAAGTGAACATCAGCTGCCCCAATGTTCACGGAGGCGGTATGAGCTTCGGCACGCAGCCGGAAGCTGCTGCGGAAGTGACAAGAGCGGTTAAGGCGGTCACCACCAAACCCGTCATCATCAAGCTTTCCCCCAATGTGTCCGATATTGTTTCCATTGCAAAGGCCTGTGAGGATGCAGGTGCTGATGGCATCAGCCTGATCAACACACTTTTGGGTATGCGCATCGACTTAAATCGCAGAAAGCCTGTTATCGCCAACAAGATGGGCGGCTTCTCCGGCAGCGCCATTTTCCCGGTGGCGGTGCGTATGGTCTACCAGGTGGCCAATGCGGTCAAGATCCCTGTTGTAGGTATGGGCGGTGTATCTTCTGCCGAAGATGTGATTGAAATGATGCTGGCGGGTGCAACTGCAGTTGAGGTGGGTGCTGCCAACCTGGTCAATCCCTATGCCTGCCGGGATATCGTGGAGAAGCTTCCGGAAGCTATGGATAAATACAGAATCAACACATTAAGTGAAATTATAGGAGGCGCAAAGTAATGGGTAAGGATGTAATTATCGCATGTGATTTTTCCTCTGCAGAAGCAACCTTTGCTTTTTTGGACAAGTTCACCGGTAAGAAGCCCTTTGTGAAAATCGGCATGGAGCTGTACTACGCAGAAGGCCCTGCTATCGTCAAAGAAATCAAGGCCCGTGGACATAAGATCTTTTTGGATCTGAAGCTGCATGACATTCCCAACACCGTTAAGAAGGCTATGGCTGTTCTTTCCAATCTGGATGTGGATATCACCAACCTCCATGCTGCCGGTACGAAGAACATGATGAAGGCCGCACTGGAAGGTTTGACCCGCCCCGACGGCAGCCGCCCTCTGCTGATTGCTGTTACCCAGCTGACTTCCACAGACCAGGAAAGCATGGAAAATGATCTGATGATCCATGCCCCTATTGATGAAGTGGTCATGCATTATGCCAAGTGCGCTGAAGAGGCTGGTCTGGACGGTATCGTTTGCTCTCCTCTGGAAGCAGGTAAAGTACATGACAAGTGTGGCAAGAACTTCTTGACGGTTACCCCCGGTGTACGCTTCGCTGACGGTGATGTGGGTGACCAGAAGCGCGTTATGACTCCCGCTGCTGCCAAGGAAATCGGCTCCGATTACATCGTCGTGGGCCGCCCTATTACTGCTGCTGCCGATCCCGTAGCTGCTTACGAGCGCTGCGTTGCTGAATTTGTTGGTTAAGGAGAATCGTCATGGAAGCTTATAAGAGAGAATTTATTGAATTTCTGCAGGGTGCGGGCGTTCTGAAGTTCGGTGATTTCACTGCCAAGTCCGGTCGTAAGATTCCTTACTTTGTCAATGCCGGTATGATCAAGACTGGCGACCAGATCACAAAGATGGGTGAATTCTATGCCAAGGCCTACTTTGACAAACTGGGTAAGAAGCAGTCTGTTCTGTACGGACCTGCTTACAAGGGCATCTCTCTGTCCATTTCTGCTGCTGTGGCTCTTTCCAAGAACGGTCTGAATGTACCTTTCTTCTTCAACCGCAAGGAAGTGAAGGACCACGGTGAGGGTGGCACTTTTGTGGGCTATGTTCCTCAGGCTGGTGAAGAAATCGTCATCATCGAGGATGTTATCACTGCCGGTACGGCTATCCGTGAGAGTATGGAAATTCTGAAACATCTGGAAGGCACTAAGGTCATTGCCACCTTTATTATGGTCGACCGTAAGGAAAAAGGTCAGACTGAGAAGGGCGCAATGCAGGAGATTGAGGAGCAGTTTGGCTTCCCTGTATACTCCGTTGTAGATGTGTATGACATCATCGAGTATCTGGAAGAAGATCCTGCCAACGAAGAAAATGTCACCCGGATTAAGAACTATCTGGCTGTAAATGGTGCAAAGTAATGAGAAGCTTAATTGACATCGTTGATTTTACAGTAGAGGAAGTGCAGCAGGTTCTGGATACTGCCTGTGACATTATTGAAAACCCGGATAAGTATGCGGAGTCCTGCAAGCGCAAAAAGCTGGCTACTTTGTTCTTTGAACCTTCCACCCGAACCCGACTCAGCTTTGAGGCTGCTATGCTGGAACTTGGCGGCAGTGTTCTGGGATTCAGCGAAGCCGGCTCTTCCTCTGCTTCTAAGGGTGAAAGTGTATCCGATACAGCCAAGATGATTAGCTGCTATGCTGACATCATGGCCATGCGTCACCCAAAGGAAGGCGCTCCCTATATCGCAGCAAAGGCAGCTACTATCCCTGTGATCAATGCCGGTGACGGTGGTCATTGTCATCCAACTCAGACCCTCACGGATCTTTTGACCATTTACCGTGAAATTGGCAGATTGAACAATCTTGTGATCGGCTGCTGTGGAGATCTGAAGTATGGCCGCACTGTCCATTCTTTGATTTCTGCCATGAGCCGCTACAGCAATATCAAGTTTGTGCTGATCAGCCCGGAAGAACTGAAACTGCCTAAATATGTAAAGTATGATGTGCTGGATAAGAACGGCATGGAGTATGTGGAAACTACATCTCTGGAAGATGCGATTCCCCAATTAGATGTGTTGTACATGACCCGAATTCAGAGAGAACGGTTCGACAGCTTTGATGAATACGAACGATTGAAGGACAGCTATGTTTTGACACCGGAGAAGATGAATCATGCGAAACCTACGATGCGTGTAATGCATCCGCTGCCTCGTGTGAATGAAATCAGTGTCAAGGTTGACAGTGACCTCAGGGCTGCCTATTTCCGTCAGGCCCTCAACGGTAAATATGTTCGTATGGCGTTAATTCTGAAGCTGCTAAATGAAGCAGAAATGGGTGTACAGATGCCGGAGGAAGAAGACTTGGTTGTTGGCAAGCTTGCGTGTGAGAATCCCAGATGCATTACCTCCTGCGAGCAGGAAATCGAGCATGCTTTCCGCTGTGTGAGCCCCGAGAATGGAATTTACCGCTGCGTTTACTGCGAAGCCAAAAAACACTTGGATTAATCATAATTTCCCCCGGCAGGAAGCTCTTAAATCTTCCACAAAAACAGAGGTTCTGTCGGGGGAATTCGTAGTGAAATGGTAAAATTTGTCGAAGTGCAGGTTCTGTTTCTTGACATGGGTTTTTACCCATGATAGAATGAGAATGGTATGAATATCGCTTTCTGCGACTGACGGAAATGTGGAAAACCACAGGGGAACAGAGAGTTTAATTGCCGACCGTCTGGGCGCTGGTAGCTTCTTATGGGGCTATTGCGCTCTTTTTATTTTGGAGGTGCGTTATGAAGAAAATTGGTATCATCATGGGCAGCGACAGTGATCTGCCTATTATTCAAAAAGCAGTGGACGTGCTGAAGTCTTTTGGCGCGCCCTACGAAGTCCATATCTATTCTGCCCACCGCACTCCGGTCGAAGCCAGGGATTTTGCACTTTCCGCAAGAGAGAACGGCTTCGGCGTTTTGATTGCTGCTGCCGGTATGGCTGCGCATCTGGCCGGTGCCATCGCTGCCAATACCACATTGCCTGTGATCGGTATTCCGTGTAAGGGCCCTGTGCTGGATGGCTTGGATGCGCTGCTGGCAACTGTACAGATGCCCACCGGTATTCCTGTAGCCACAGTGGCCATTAACGGCGGTGCCAATGCCGCATTGCTTGCATTGCAGATTCTGGCTGTTTCTGAGCCGGAACTGGCAGCCAAGCTGGACGAGAAGAGAAAAAATGACGCTGCAACAGTTCTTGCCAAGGATGCAGGCGTTATGGAAAAACTGTAATTTACCTAACAAAGGAGATTAATATTATGGAAAACAAGCTGCTTTACACGGGAAAGACGAAGAATGTTTACGCTCTGGAGAATGGCAACTGCCTGCTGAAATTTAAGGATGATTGCACCGGCAAGGATGGTGTGTTCGATCCCGGTGAAAACTCCGTTGGCTTGACCATCGAGGGTGTGGGCGATGTAAATCTGCGTATGTCCATCTACTTCTTTGAGAAGATCAATGCTGCTGGTATCAAGACCCACTATGTGAATGCCAACCTTGCTGATACCACCATGGAAGTCCTGCCTGCTAAGGTTTTTGGCAAGGGCCTGGAAGTTATTTGCCGTCTGAAGGCTGTTGGCTCTTTCATTCGTCGCTATGGCGATCTGATCGAGACCGGCGCTGATCTGCCGTACTATGTTGAGGCTACTCTGAAGGACGATGCTAAGGGAGATCCGCTGATCACCAAGGACGCTCTGGTTGCTATCGGTGTCATGACCGACGAGCAGTACGAGGATCTGAAGGACATGACCCAGAAGATTACCAAGATCGTTGCTGACGACCTGGCTGAGAAGGGCATGGAGCTGTACGACATCAAGTTCGAGTTCGGCTATGCCCCCGACGGCAAGGTCATGCTCATCGACGAAGTGGCTTCCGGCAATATGCGCGTTTATAAGAACGGCGAGTACATTGACCCCATGACCCTGAACGGTCTCTTCTTTGCATAATTGACACTGTTTCTAATAAAGGAGTAAACAATGGGAGGATTTTTTGGAATTACATCACGCTGCGATTGCATGACGGATGTATTCTTTGGCGTTGACTACCATTCCCATCTCGGTACCCGCCGCGGCGGCATGGCCGCCTATGACAAAGAGATCGGTCTGCAAAGAAAGATCCACAACATCGAAAACGCTCCGTTTCGGACGAAATTCGAGCATATTTTTGACGAGATGCAGGGCACTTCCGCCATCGGCTGCATCAGCGACTCTGACCCCCAGCCCATGCTGATCCGCTCCAAGCTGGGTACTTATGCCATCACCACTGTCGGTATCATCAATAACTACAAGGCGTTGATCGATGACTGTCTGAATCACAACGGCGTGTATTTTGACGCTATGACCGGCGGTAAGGTCAATTCTACTGAGTTGGTGGCGGCACTGATCAATCAGAAGGATACCTTCGTTGAGGGTATTCAGTATGCCCAGAGCGTCATTGAGGGTACTGCCAACATTCTGCTCCTGACCGATGATGGCAAGCTGATCGCTGCCCGTGATAAGCTGGGCCGTATTCCGGTGCAGATCGGCAAGAACGAGGATGGCTACTGCGTTTCCTTTGAGCAGTTCGCCTACACCAAGCTGGGCTTTGCGCATGTAAAGGAGCTTGGCCCCGGTGAGATCGTGGAGCTGACACCCGATGCCATGACCCAACTGGCTGCCCCCGGTGAAGAAATGCGCATGTGCGCTTTCCTGTGGTCTTATTACGGTTACCCCACATCTACCTACGAGGGCATCAATGTTGAGGCTATGCGCTATCGCAACGGTGCTGCTATTGCAGAGCGTGACATGGAGCAGGGAAGAACCATGGAAATCGACTATGTAGGCGGTGTTCCCGATTCCGGCACGCCCCATGCTATCGGTTATGCGAACCGCACCGGAAGACCCTTTGCCCGTGCGTTTATCAAGTATACCCCTACCTGGTCCCGGTCATTTACCCCTGCACGACAATCTGATCGCAAGAAGATTGCCAAAATGAAGCAGATCCCGGTGCATGAGCTGATCGTAGGCAAGCACCTGCTGTTCGTAGATGACTCCATTGTTCGCGGCACGCAGCTGCAGGAAACCGTGGATTTCCTCTATGACAACGGTGCTGCTTCTGTGCATATGCGTTCTGCATGTCCGCCCATCATGTATGGCTGTAAGTATCTCAACTTCTCCCGCTCCACCAGCGATTTGGATCTGATTACCCGTCGGACCATTCTGGAACTGGAGGGAGAAGAAGGGTTTAAGCATATTGAGGAGTATGCTGACGGCAACTCCGAACGGGGCAAGAAGATGCGCAAAACCATCTGTGAAAAATTCCATTTTGCATCCCTTGGATTCCAGACCATTGATGGTGTCATTGGTGCCATCGGTATGGATAAATGTAAGCTGTGTACCTACTGTTGGAACGGAAAGGAATAAGCTGTTATGGAACATAAGAACTCTAGATCCGAAGCCTACGCAGCTGCCGGTGTGGACATCACCGCAGGTTACAAGGCTGTTGAACTGATGAAGAAGCATGTGGCTCGTACCCGTAATGAAGGCTGTCTGGATGATGTGGGCGGCTTCGGCGGTTGCTTTGGCTTGCCTGTTGCCGGTATGGAGGAGCCTGTTCTGGTTTCCGGTACTGACGGCTGCGGCACCAAGGTCAAGCTGGCCATTCTCATGGACAAGCATGACACCATCGGCATCGATGCCGTTGCTATGTGTGTCAATGATATTATCTGCTGCGGCGCAAAGCCTCTGTTCTTCCTGGACTATATTGCCTGCGGTAAGAATATACCCGAAAAAATCGCTGCCATCGTTTCCGGTGTCTGCGAAGGGTGTGTACAGTCCGGCGCTGCGCTCATCGGCGGTGAGACCGCGGAGCATCCCGGCATGATGCCCGTAGAAGACTACGACCTGGCCGGTTTTGCCGTGGGTATTGTAGATAAGAAGAAGATCCTGGATAATACCCGTATGGCAGCCGGCGATGTGATCATTGCTCTGCCCTCCACCGGTATCCATTCCAACGGCTTCAGCCTGTGCCGTAAGGTCTTCAACATCGACAGCAATGATCCCAAGCTGTACGAGGCTTGTGAAGAGCTGGGCGGCAAGACCATTGCCGAGACCCTGCTGACCCCCACCCGTATTTATGTCAAGCCTGTGCTGGCTCTGCTGGAGCAGGTGGATGTAAAGGGTATCAGCCACATCACCGGTGGCGGCTTCTATGAGAACATTCCGAGAAGCATCCCTAAGGGCCTGGGCGCTATCATCGATAGAAGCGCTGTTAAGGTCCTGCCCATCTTCGACCTGATCGCCAAGACCGGCAACGTCAGCGAGCGTGACATGTTCAACACCTACAACATGGGCGTTGGCATGAGCATCGTGGTTCCCGCAGACCAGGTGGAAAAGGCCATCGAAGTTCTGAAGGCCCATGGCGAAGATGCATATGTCATCGGTAAGATCGTGGAGTCCGAAGAAGAGATCGTAATTCAGTAATTTCAGAGAACTGCCTGTGCCTTGTGGGCACAGGCGGTTCGTCGTGTTTGAAAGGCGGGAGTTCATGTCGAAAAAGAGAATTGCCGTGCTGGTTTCCGGCGGCGGTACCAACCTGCAGGCGCTGATCGATGCGCAGGGCAGGGGAGAACTGGGCGGCGGTGAGATCGTTGCTGTCATTTCCTCCAAGGTTGGTGCTTACGCGCTGGAACGGGCAAAAAACGCCGGGATCGAGGGTTATGTGCTGCCAAGAAAAGAATTTGATTCCAACAGGGCAATGACTATATCACTGGTGAAAATGCTGCAAGAACTGCAGATTGATCTTGTGGTACTTGCTGGCTGCATGATCATCTTTAC
>JAZNFH010000100.1:0-9337 GCA_045589055.1 Faecousia sp.
CCTTCATCGCCCCATGGAGTTGGGTCTAGTCATTGTCTTCCTAAGACCGCTTGGCCTCCGACTTGACATTCAACGGGCATACGATTTCCGCGAATGCCGTATGGGAAATGAGCGGAACATACGACACAGCCATGTCCATAAGCGGAAGGGAAGTCGGATCGTAGCCATGTCGTTCTGGGAGCCAAGGTGTTGGGTCTAGTCATTGTCTTCCTAAGACCGCTTGGCCTCCGACTTCTGTTGCGGTGCCCGAAATTTTCGGTTCGCTGAGCGCTCACGAAATTTCGACCGCTGCCACTCTCTCAGGTCGATCCTCCCGCCCTGGCGGCGCTCCCTTCGCTCCCCGTGAAAATAGGTAACGCAAACATATGAAACTTCCTACGAAAGTAAAGTTGTAAGACAAAGGTAGACACATGGAAAAAACCATGTGTCAACCTTTATCTTACAACTTAACACAGCCGTGGTATTCTTATACGAAAATTCAACCCCCTTGTGACATATGCCACAAGGGGGTTCTATAGCTGTTATTGTTTACTTTGCTATTTAATATATACAATAGCAACACTTTTTTATGCTGCGGTATATCAATTTACAGATGACTGAATTTTATCTGCATCGGATGCAATCAGGATAGCTTTGTCTTTGTTTGCAGAACGAATCACAAATTGCCAACCGACAGCGATTATGATCATGAGAACAAAGAAAAACCAGAAGCAGGGAACATAGGTGCCAAATATATCATGGTAAATGTCACCGAGTGGAGATCCTAGACACAGACCGAGTGAATTCATGGCCATAAAGACACCAAGGACTCTGTGATAGGATGTAGAACCAAAGAGATCATTGGATAGGAGCGGAATCATTACGGTCTCCAGAGGAACCGCAAGGCTTGTAAGGCAGGAAGCAATAACTGCACAGACGACACCGGCTTCGGTATTAGTCAGAGTTGCCTTTAACACAAAAGCGACCATGGTTGCGATGTGACATATGAGCAATGTAAAACGAAGTCCCCGTTTATCGTAGGTGTAGCCAACCATAAACTTGGAGACTGTGAGTGTTAGCGAGGAAATGGTTGCCATTGTTGCAACAACACCGGCATCCAGACCAACATCTGTCATATGGGAAATCGTAATGCTGCCGATGCTTTGCAAACTGATACCGGTTAAAAAAACCATTGCTGCAGAAAGGTAAAAATATGGCTTGCGTTTCACATCCTTGTAGTCAAGGCCGACCCAAATCGTGCCACGGGGCGTCTTCTTGACGGTTCCTGTGATCACAGGTCCATCGGCGGGATGCTCTTTAAGGAAAAATACGATAACGATACTAATGAGGAGCGTGACCAGTGCAGACAGCTTATAAGCATTCTGGTAACCAAATGGATCTCCATTATTAATGATTGGCGAAATGATCTGGGCAGCCAGAGCACCGCCGATACCGTTGGCAGACATAACAATTCCTGTGTACCTACCGATATCCTGCTTGAACCACCGGCGAATGATGGTGCCAGCCATAGAGCTGCCAACAAAGACAACTCCAAGACCCAGCAGCGCACTGGCAATGTAGATATGGATAAAATTAGTGGCACAGGCGCGAATCAGCATCGAGCTGATCAATGCAAGCAAGCCGGTGCATACCAATTTTTTGATTCCGAAGCGGTGAACCAACGCACCAAAATATAACGCTACAAGTACCTGTACAATATAACGGATGCTATTGGAGAAAGAATAAATGCTTCGTGGAATATTCAAAGCCTCGGTAACTGGTATAAGAAATAACCCGGCGTTACTGCTGCAGAAGCCGAGACAGATAAATTCCATGAAGAAACAGACAAACAGTACGACCCACTTATAGTCTAACTGTTTCTTTTGAATACCCATTGATAGATACCTCCCATTGCTATTCTGCGACAGTATATCACAGGTTGCATAGGTGGGCAATTGTCAATTGTTTATCGCAGCATAACTTAGACTTTATGCAGATCGCGGTAGTAGTTTACAATGAAATCTATAAATGCTGTTTCGTATTCCGTAAAAGGCCTGTCTTTCCGCCAATATAATCTGGCATTCCACGGTTGAAACGGGTCGACAAGAGGAATATAACGAATGCTCGGGAAGGGGACAATGTCCGGGTGCATGGAGTAGAAGGAGATACCAGTGTTATCCAATACCATCTTTTGCCGGACAGCTGGGGGATAAGAATTCTCTGCCGGATACGGCAAATTATGAAACTCAAATAATTGTGTAAGTCGAAGATACAGCGGGGAACCCGGCTCCGTTAGAAACAAACGCTCCTTTGCAAGCGTAGGAATATCAATAATGTCTTTAATGGCAAGGGGATGGTCTTTGTGAACCATAGCTGCTGGATATGCTTGAAACAAGAAGATGCTATCTAATTCGTCAGAACATCCTGGGGGAAGATCTTTTTCGTAGGCAAGAAAGAAGGTGTGATGCGGAGGAATGCCTTCATTGGCAAGTCGAAGCAGGGATACTGTGGTACAGGATAAGGTGTAGGATTGGAATTTAG
Source organism: Faecousia sp. (assembly GCA_045589055.1). Lineage (GTDB taxonomy): Bacteria > Bacillota > Clostridia > Oscillospirales > Oscillospiraceae > Faecousia. Next base: position 2,521 of record JAZNFH010000100.1, read on the forward strand.
AAGTAAACGCAGTGATGAGATTTGTCCACATGCCAGAGTTAACACTGACGAGAGAAATATGCGGCCCCTCCCGGAGCATGCTTTGAGAAAGTTCTTCCTTTGCGTTATCCAAACTGGAAAAGATCTGATTGGTGTATTTCAGGAAGATCTGCCCTTGGGTATTGAGACGGATGCTGTTGTTGGTACGGTCAAACAGCCGAACGCCCAACTCTTTCTCCAATCGGGATATGGATGTGCTGAGTGCCGGCGCAGAGACGAACAAGGCTTCTGCAGCTTCAGATATTTTGCCGATATTGGCAACGGTTTTGAAGTATTTCAATTGCTGAAGTTCCATACTGATTACCTCCGTTTATGCTATTATAGCGGGTCTTTGCATAAACTGCAAGTAAATCTATTTTGCTGATAAAAGCGCTAACAACAAGAGAAAGGAAAAACCCTTTGGCCTTGTGGCCAAAGGGTTTTTAAATGGTTTGCTGAAATGAGGTGAATCACTCAGCCTTGCGGGCAGCCAGCTCTTCAGTCATCTGTGCCAGGGTCTTCTTATCGATATTGTAGATCACAGCAATACCGATGAACTGCAGCACAGCACTGAAGGTATACAGGCCGGCTACCAGCCAGCACATATTATGAGAGGTCTGTGCGCTCTGCAGGATGGTACCCAGCTTAGCGTCATAGCCCAGGGCGCCCATCAGCAGCAGGACCACGGAGGGACCGATGCCCTGAGCAAGCTTACGGAAGAAGCTGTGCAGGGAGTAGACAGTGCCTTCCTCACGGGTGCCGAACTTCCACTCATTGTAGTCGATGGCGTCGCCCATCAGAGCCCAGGATACACAGGTATAGACACCCATGCCGATGCCGAACAGCACCAGACCCAGCAGATAGACGATCAGGGCAGTGTCAGGATTGCCGATTGTGGGGAATACCAGGATAACACCGCTGCCTATCAAAGAGACAATAGTGCCTACCACGGAAGCTTCCTTCTTGCCGTACTTGTTGACGATCTTGGTAATGAAGGGCATGAAGATAAACATGGGCAGGAAGCCGATCAACTGGATCAGACCGGACATAGAAGCCTTGTTGAAGTAGGTGGCGAACATAATGGTGTTTGCTGTAGAGGCAGAATTCATACCCAGGAACATACCCATAGCGGCCAGCGTGGCGCCGACAGCGGGACGGTTCTTCATAAAGTTGCCAAAGGACTTGATGATATTGAATTTTTCGCCGGCTTCGTTGGTCTTCACAGAGCTCTCATCCACACGGATGGTAATATTCTTCAGCATGAACTGGAAGCATACAAATCCGATGACACCCATGATCAGAGCAACCCAGAACATGCGGTTGCCCAGCAGGATCTCTACCTGCTTACCGGTTTCGGGGCTCAGAATGGCATCGCCGATTGCATAGGGTTCTTTGGTCAGGGGGTTCACCAGGAACTGCTCCTTGCTGAAGCCCTCGGGAATTACGATCTTGTCCAGGAAGCTGTCGGTACCGTCGTAGAAGACCTTGTTCCAAATCAGCTTGGGCAGCAGTACCATAGGCAGGATGTTGCCGATCATGGAACCAATGGAACGCCAGGTGGACAGCTGTGCACGCTCAGCATTATCTTCAGAGACCAGAGACAGCATGGAACCATAGGGAACGTTGGCCACGGTGTAGAAAGCATCCCAAATCAGATAACCAAACACATAAAGCACAGCCTTCAAGACAACAGGGGCGTTGGGGAAGGGCAGGAACACAGCTGCGCCGCCAACCAGCAGGCCGCAGGAGCCAATGAAGATGTACTGCTTAAACTTGCCGCGCTTATAGGCTCTCTTGTCGTTGTCGATCATGGAGCCAATCAGGGGATCGTTGACTGCGTCCCATATCTGCACCAATAGCAGCAATGCGGACAACAGACCGGTTTCCATCATCATGAAGACCAACCAAAAGGTCTGGACGGTACCCTTCAAAGCGAAGGACATGTTACAGCCGAGGTCACCGGCGGCATAGGCGAGCTTGTCCCGCATACCGAATTTAGGGTAACCCTTGGCATCAAGCTTAGGGGCTTTTGCCATATTATTTTCCTCCTTAATTTGTGCGAGTGCATACTCGCTTCAATCATACACATTATAATCTATGAATAAATTGTAACATAGCACCAAAAAGACACTTTTGTGACACTGGGTGAAAATTTAAATCACTGGTATTTTGGGGATAATAAACAAAATTCCTTGATTCTTTTACAAATACTGTTATAATCATATTTAGAACAGAAAACGAGGGGTGAACGCGGTGTATAAGCTTTGTAAATCGGAGCAGTCTGCTGCAAGACAGCGAGAACTGGAACAGGGCTTGTTGAGAGCAATGCTTACGCAGCAGTATGAAGATATTTCTATCAGCAATCTCTGTGATCAGATGGGAATTCCACGGAAATCCTTCTACCGGTATTTTTCCAATAAGGACGGTGCGCTGTTTGCACTACTGGATCATACACTGATGGAATTTGAACAGGCACCGCGTATCAGTGGTACACGCTCCGGAAGTAAAGCCATCGGTGATCTTGAACGGTTCTTTTTGTTTTGGTATGAGAGAAAATCGTTGCTGGATGCACTGATGCGAAATCGGTTGAGCGGTTTGCTGGTGGAACGGGCAACGAACCATGCATTGCATGAACATATGATGCCCAGTTATTTGCTGAATAAGGATGCGGCCATCCAACAGATGGCACTGACATTTGCTATTTGCGGTCTGCTCTCCATGGTTGTTCAATGGCATCAAAACGGATATCCGGAACCGCCGGAAAAAATGGCACAAATTGCAACGATGATGCTTACCAAGCCTTTGGTTTCCGGGTTCCACCTATAAGCATTTGCTGCTTTTGTATTTTTCGTACAAAGGCAGCATTTCTTTTTGGCCATGAGTGTCACAAATGGGGTGTTTTGCCCCCTTTCCTCGGGAATGCCGTGCAGGCTATAATAAAGTAGAAATAAATTGCAAAAGGAGCATTGTAACATGGCACAATTCGTAAAACTTGCCGGTGAAGGCTTGCAGGAGCTTCGGAAAGTTGACAAGCGTCTGGTTTCCTATAATGTGGAAATGACAGAAGTTACCGGAGGCACTTTCTGGAAAGCCTATACCGAAGCGCAGATTGATGGTACAGAAGAATTCCCTAAGATTGTGGACTGGACAAACATGGGGAATTTGCAGCAGTGGTATGATCCCATTGATACTACCAATCCCCGGCTGATCAAGCTGGCTAAGGAACTGGGCACCGCATGGGTTCGGGTTTCCGGTACATGGGCAAATAAGACATACTATGATTTTGAAAACAAGTACGAGGGTAAGGTTCCGGAAGGCTTCCAGAGTGTGCTGACAAAGCAGCAGTGGCTGAATCTTCTGGATTTTGTTAAGGCAGTTGACGGTAAGCTGTTGGTATCTGTTGCCAATTGCCCCGGTATCCACTCAGCAGATGAGCCCATGCCCTTTGAACAGGCGGATCTGCTGTTCCGGACTTCCAAAGAATACGGCGTACCCATCAGTGCGGCAGAGTTTACAAATGAACCCAATTTGATTGCACTGTCCGGTCTGCCTAAAGGCTATACGGCTGCTGACCATGCAAGAGACCATGATCTCTTTGGTGCATGGCTTCGGAAGAATTACCCGGATTGCCTGTTTGTAGGCCCCTGCACTGTTGGCGACATCAACCTCTTTGGCGCATTGGAGGGTGCCGGCGGTGGTATGGCTGCCGGTTTCGAGATGGTTACCACAGAGCAGTTGTTGGGTGATTATAAGTCTCCCATGGATGTATTCAGCTACCACTACTATAACGGTGTTTCTGAGCGCGGTGCTGCTATGGGCGGCCACTGGCCCTATGAGGCATGTCTCAGTGAACAGTATCTGGCTGTGGCAGCGAACTGCGCGAAACAGTATGTTGCCCGTCGTGACCGGTATGTTCCCGGTGGCCAGATGTGGGTTACCGAGTCCGGTGATGCCGGATGCGGCGGCAATACATGGGCATCTACCTATGCCGATGTTCCCAGAACATTGAATGAGCTGGGCGAATTCTGTACGGTCACTGACGGTGTGATTTTCCACAATACACTGGCATCTTCTGATTATGGCTTCTTAAAGCACGGCACATTTGTCCCCCGTCCCAATTACTTTGCGGTACTGCTGTGGAACCGGCTGATGGGTCATACGGTGTATGCTTCCGGTGAAGAGATCCGGGAAGGTGCCCATGTTTATGTTCATTCCCGTAAGGACGGTCAGCCCGGTTACGCCTATCTGGTGATCAACAACTCTACCACCGACACTACCAAGGTGGAACTGCCCAAGGAGGCGGCTGCTTATGTGCTGGCTGGTCGTGACGGTAAGCGCAGCCGCGTGATGACGCTGAACGGCAGAGACCTGGTGCTGGGCGAGAATGATGAACTTCCTTGCCTGTGTGGCGAGTGTGTTTCCGGCATTGTCGAATTGGCACCTGGCTCCTGTGCATTCTTTATTCTGTAAGACCAGAACAAGGAACGCAGCAGATGACTGGCTGTGCGGGATAGTTGCATGAAAACAATGTGTTGACAGTGATTGAATCCGAAGGTTTGAATCCTACCGGGCCGGAGGAAGTAAAACGCTGCATCGTTTGTCTTTGCACATTGGATTAAAGATTAACCGGTCAACGCCTCTGCGTTGACCGGTTTTTCAGTTTACGGTATTGACCGGGGAACCTGCCAGAAATGCTTCAATGCTTCTCTGGGTACAATCCATAATTCGCTGGCGGCTTTCTTTCGGAGCCCATGCCATATGGGGAGTAATGATGCAGTTGGGGGCAGTCAGCAGCGGAGAGTCACCGGGGATGGGCTCTTTTACTGCGACATCCACGGCGGCAGCTTTTAGCTTGCCGCTTCGAAGTGCATCGGCCAAATCAGATTCCACAATGGCAGCACCCCGGGATGTGTTAATCACAATCGCACCGGCTTTCATCTGAGAAATGGATGCCTTGTTGATGATGCCGTTAGTTTCCGGCGTCAGTGGACAGTGCAGAGAAATGACATCAGACTGAGAAAGAAGTTCCGGCAGTGAGACATACCGGCCGATTTCCCAACCTTGGGGATACTCCGTTCGGCTGTATGCCAGTACCTCCATACCAAAAGCTTTTGCAATGCGGCCCACGGCCTGACCGATCCGACCAAAGCCGATAATACCCAGCTTTTTTCCGGCAAGCTCCATTTGGGGTGTGTCCCAGAAGCAGAAATCCGAACAGTTCGTCCATTTTCCACCATGGACAGCTTGGCTGTGGTAACCGACTTGATGACAAAGCTCCAAAAGCAGGGCAAAGGTGTATTGTGCCACAGCACTGGTGCCATAGTCGGGAACATTACAAACTGGGATGCCTCTAGCCCGGGCGGCGGTACAGTCTACAACATTATAGCCCGTTGCCAGAACGCAGATCAGCTTGATGCTGGTACAGGCATCCAGAATTTCTTCTGTGATGGGGGTCTTGTTAATGAGGATAATGTCTGCATCCCCGATTCGGGAGATGGTTTCTTCGGGACCGACCAAGCGAGGGTATATGGTGACAGTGCCGTAAGCATTCAGCCAGTCCCAACTCAGATCTCCGGGATTGACAGAATACCCTTCTAAGACAACGATTTTCATAGAGAAACCTCCTGACACTTGAAAAGGTGTATATTTTTTGTTAAGATAATGAAAAGAGGTGAATGGGATTGGAACTGGTATATGTGGATGATGCGATTGTTGTGTGCATCAAGCCACCTGGGGTGCGTTCTACGGATGAACCGGGGGGTGTTCCGGAATTGGTTCGAATGGCACTTGGAAGCCCTAAGGCAGAGGTACGGACAGTCCACAGGCTTGACCAGGTGGTCAGTGGACTGATGGTTCTGGCAAGAACCGAAAAGTCGGCTTCGGAGCTGTCACGGCAGATTCGTGAAAATGAATTTCATAAGGAATACCTGGCAGTTATCCATGGCATTCCGCCAACGGAGGGGACTTTGCGGGATCTATTATACCGGGATAAAGCCAGACGCATGACTATGGTGGCCGATGGGATGGCGAAGGGTGTGCAGGAAGCAGTATTGGACTACTGGGTGCAGAAAACTACTGAAAATATCAGCAGGGTGAGAATCCAATTGCATACCGGAAGAACCCATCAAATTCGGGTTCAGTTTTCCAGCCGGGGATATCCCTTGGTGGGGGAACGGAAGTACAGCACCTTGGAGGATCCATGCCCCATTGCACTGTGGTCACACTGCCTTTCTTTTTACCATCCGGTGACAGGTGAGAAACTGTCTTTTGCACATGAACCACCGGCTGTCTATCCCTGGACGGTTGTTTAATCTATTATAGCAGACCGGAGATATCTTGGCAATGCTAGGAGGAAATGAAACCTATGGCGAATTATGATTTTTTTCAGCATAAGCAATGTGAGTATTTTCCTTGCCACAAAAACGCAGATCCCGAAACCTTCAGCTGCCTGTTTTGTTACTGCCCGCTGTACGCACTGGGTGACCGGTGCGGTGGCAATTTCAGCTATACAGAGCAGGGCATCAAGGATTGCAGCGATTGTATGCGTCCCCATAAACGGGAGAACTACAATGGTATGATGAAAGATCTGGATAAGGTTATGGAACTGGTGAAAAAACCTTGATTTTTTGCCCAATGGCTGATATAATGACCGGGTCGTTATGGAGATGTACCCAAGTGGCTGAAGGGTGCGGATTCGAAATCCGCTAGGCGCCGCAAGGCGTGCGGGGGTTCAAATCCCTCCATCTCCGCCAATAAAAATAGCCGCCTTTTGGCGGCTATTTTTATTGGCGGAGATGGA
>JAZNFH010000101.1:0-5463 GCA_045589055.1 Faecousia sp.
CCCCAGATTTTATTTGTCAGATAGGTATGGGTCAGCACTTTTCCTGCATCTTTTGAAAGCAAGCAAAGCAGCTTATATTCGGTTGGGGTCAGTTTCAATTCTTCACCATTCAGGAAAGCGCAGCCTGCAGAATAATCTACCGCCAGTTTTCCGTTGTGAAATACCGCTTCTCCCGCGTTTGCCGCAACGGAGGCAATTCTGCGCTGTGCCACCCGTAGTCTTGCCAACAGTTCTGTCACAGAAAAGGGTTTAGTCAGATAATCGTCAGCACCGGCATCCAGTGCGGAAACCTTGTCGTCGTCTTCGCTGCGGGCGGAGATTACGATAATGGGCATCTGAGACCAGGATCGAATACGTTTTATGATCTCTACACCATCCATATCTGGCAGACCTAAGTCCAGAAAGACGATATCCGGCTGCTGTGTTGTCGCTGCCGCAAGCGCAGAGACACCGTTTTGTGCAGTCGTATAAGCATAGTTGTTAGACTTTAGGGTAGTGGTGATCAAGTTACGGACAGTCGAATCGTCCTCTACCACCAATATTTTCGGATTATTCATGGACTTCCACCTCCCCGGTCGGAACAGTAAAGGTAAAGACGGCACCCTGGGGTACATTGTCAGAAACGGAGATCTCACCGCCGTGGGCGTTGACGATGGATTTGCACAGGCTCAGTCCCAGTCCGACGCTTCTCCTGCTGTCCGCTGCGACAGCAGTGCCAGTATAGAACATCTGGAAAATGTGTTCTTTTTCATTGTCAGGAACACCCAGACCGTTATCTGCTACAGAAAAAACAACATTGTTATCTTCCTGCTTTGTAGAGATCTGGATACGAGACCCGGCAGGTGTGTACTTTATGGCATTGTCCACAAGATTGATGATCACCTGTACAATGAGCCGGGCATCACATTGCGCCAAAAGCAGGTCATTCTCATGGAAGACGGTGATGATATGGTCGGTACTGCTTCTGTTGGTGTGCTGGATTGCTTCGGACACGATTTCTTCCACAAGCTGGGACTGCATATTTAATGTCATTCCACCATCTTCTATTTTGGTTACAGACAGTAGATTTTCCACCAAATTATGCAACCATGTGGAATCATCGTAAATATCTTGATACATGTGCTGTTTGGTTAAAGCATCCAGTTCTTCGTGATTGGACAGCAGAATACTTGCATTGCCGGAAATGGCGGTCAGAGGGGTACGAAGATCGTGGGAAATGGAGCGCAGCAGGGTCGCCCGGAATTTTTCGTGCTCTGCCTGCAGCTTTGCCTCTTCTTTCTCTCTGGCGTTTCGGCTGTTCTCAAGGGTCATGGCACAATCACCAAGAATGGAAAGCAGCACGCTGTTCTCAAAGGCTTCCAAAGGTTCGTCGCCTTCGATGATCACAGTGCCGTAAATTCGATTCTGGATCTTGATGGGATATTGCAGAACGCCCTTTCGGCTGCTTGCGGTAACCCCGGGAAGAACGGAGACATGGCGGCCCAGCAGTTTTGATATCTGGGTCCTTGCGGTTTGAAAAATCTTTTCTTCTGAAGTGCCTTTTTGCAGCATCTGGCTGGTTTCAAAGAGCAGATTGGTACGATAGGCCGCTTGCGCGGACTGTCGCATCTGTCCTTTCAGCCGATCTGTCATGGTACCCACTGTCAAAGAAGCGATCAGCATAATGAGAAACGTCAGCGGTGCACCGTCTGCATGTACCATCAAAGAGAATTGTGGCGTAGTAAAGAAGAAATTGAAAACCAGCACACTTCCGATGGCTGACAGCACATAGCTGGACCGGGTGGAAGTGGCCATCGCCGTGAGCAAAACAGCCAGCAGATAGATGGCAATAATATTGGCCTCACTAAATCCGACTTTGGAAAACAGATATCCAAAGCTACTGGCAAGCGCTAGAATACCGATGGAAATTCCCCAATCCCGGAGCATGGTCCGCAGATCGATTCTTTTCCGCATTTTCTTCTGTCGGTAAGCGGTATCTGTGTTGGCATCAGGGATAATGTGGATGTTGATATTTGGAGCGATCTGGGTCAGTTTTTCTGTTAAGGTAGGCTTTCCGAACAGTCTGCGTTTGGACACCGCACTTCTGCCCACCACGATTTTGGTGACACCGGAAAGTCTGGCATACTCAGCGATCTGATAAGATACATCTTCTCCAAAGACGGTTTCGACTGTAGCACCTAATTTCTGTGCAAGCTGTGTGTTTTGCCGCAGACGCTCCTTATCTGCCTCCGACATTGCCTCAAAATTGGGTGTTCTGACGAACAGTGCGGTAAAACTGCCTTTAAATGCTTTTGACATGGTTGCAGCGGTGTGAATGATTCTGGCATTGGATGGAGCAGAAGAAAGACCCACAAGAATATGTTCTGCCACAGACAGCCCTCCAGTCTTGCTTTTCTTCATTCTACCACATCTTCTGTTTGCCTACAACTATCGTCCTGCGTAAGGGAAGGGGCGTTGGACTCGAAATACCGATCCAGCTTTCTCAGCATCTTAAACAAAAGAACCTGACAACCAATAAAACTCAACACAAACAGTATGATTCCAAGTATTTTCATGATCTCGATCTCAAATCCGGAAGCATTTCTGGATATCCTTAAACCGACCCATTACCATCAGGGACTTCCCTTCGCACAGCAGGGTATCCGGGGTAATGAAGGAATCCAGCTTGCTTTCACACTCCATTGCCAGAATGTTGATGCTGAACTTCTTGCGAATATCCAGCTGCCCAACGGTTTTTCCCATCCAGGAATCGGGAATTGTTACTTCAAAAATTGCATTCTCGCTATCCAGTTCAATGTAGTCCAGCACATGGTTGGCACTGTATCGGATGGCGGTCCATCGGGCCAGCTGCTTTTCCGGGTAGACTACTTCATCCGCACCGTTTCGCAGAAGGAATTTTTCCTGCACATCGGTAGCTGCTCTGGAGATGACCATCTTGGCACCCAGTTCCTTCAGCAGGCTTGTGGTTTCCAGGCTGCTTTGGAAATCATTGCCGATGCCCACGATGCATATGTCATAATTATCCACCCCGAGAGACCGCAGGAACTCCTCATTGGTGCTGTCACCGATCTGGGCATTGGTCACATAGGGAAGAATCGCCTGTACCAGTTCCTCCTTATGATCCACCGCCATGACCTGATGGTTCAGCTCCCGAAGTTTCATGGCAATGTGCTTGCCAAAACGGCCTAAGCCGATCAATAAAACAGATTTCATACAGGTACCTCCTTAACCCACAGTGATCTTCTCCAATGGCAGCTTGGAGAGGGTGTTTTTGTTTGCGGACAATGTAGCAAAAATCAGTGTCAAGCCGCCAACTCTGCCCAGGAACATCAGACTAATCAGAATTAGTTTCGATACAAGACACAGCGTAGGCGTGATTCCAAGGGTCAAACCGACTGTACCGATGGCGGATGCGGTTTCGAACAAACTGGCCAGAATCGGCAAATTCTCCACTCGACTGATGATCATGCCGCCCAATAGGAACAGAGAAATGTACATCAAGAAAACCGATACCGCGTTTTTGACCGTTTCATCTGCAATTCGCCGACCAAAGAATCTCCCGTTTTCCCGCCTGCGGAATACGGCTACCGCACAGGCGATCAGTACCGCTGCGGTGGTGGTTTTCATACCGCCTGCCGTAGAGCCGGGACTGCCGCCGATGAGCATCAAGCCGATGGTGAGGACCTGTCCGGTTTCGCTTAATGCTGTCAGATCGGCGGTGTTAAATCCTGCGGTTCTGGGTGTAACCGCCTGGAACAACGACATTAGAATGCGCTTACCTGTTGGCTCTGCGGAAAACTCAAAAAAGAAGAAATAAACTGCCGGAACAAGCAACAATATTCCGGTGGTGGCAAGGATGACCTTGCTCTGCATCCGGTAACGCTTGATATGAAAACCATTGTGGCAAATGTCCTGCCATGTGAGAAACCCGATACCGCCAATGACGATCAGCAGCATAATGGTAATGTTTACCACCGGGTGCGCGGCATAGGCAGTTAAGGAAGAATAGGGACTGTTTGCGCCCATCAGATCAAAACCGGCATTGCAGAAAGCGGAGATAGAATGAAACACCGCCAACCAAATTCCTTTCCAGCCGTATTCCGGAATAAATACCGTCATCAGCACCAAGGTGCCCAGCAGTTCAAACAGGAAAATACCCTTTAGAATAAAGCCGGTGAAGCGGACGATACCGCCGACCTGCGGTGCGGAGATCGCATCCTGCATGGTACTGCGCTGCATGAGGGATATCTTCTTTCCGGAGGCCATGGCGATGGCGACTGCAACGGTAACAACACCCATGCCGCCGATCTGGATCAACAGCAGGATCACCGCTTGACCGAACGCTGACCAGTAAGTGGCGGTATCAAAAACGACCAGACCAGTCACGCAAACTGCCGATGTGGATGTGAACAGGGCATCCCAAAAGGAAGTGCTTGTTCCGCTGTTTTTGGAAACAGGCAGCATGAGCAGGAGCGTTCCAACAAGGATCACTCCTGCAAAGCCAAACAGGATGATCTGGGAAGAACTGAGTTTTCGTTTATGTAAAACCGCCCACATGGCGATACCTCCCAATACCTTTCTTACTGTAATCCTATCAGAAAAGGTATAAAGGGGGTGTTAAGGCTCACGCAGGCGGTGTTAAGATTGTATGAAGATGTTGACGGCAATTCTGACAAAAGGATTCTTTAACGAAACAGTACACCCACTGCTTTTCGTAGCAGTGGGTGTACTGTTTTACTTGTCCATACCGCACAGGCTTGCTTTTTCGATCAATGCCCGGTCGTTCATGACCGCATCGTAGAACCGGAATCCGCCGGCAAAGTTGTAGGCTTCAAATCCGTATCCTTCCAGAATTCGGGTGGCGATATAGCTGCGCAGACCGCTCTGACAGATGACATAGACAGGCTTTCCTACCTCAATTTCACCGATCCGTTCCCGCAGTTCATCTACCGGGATATTTTTAAAGCCTTCGATATGTCCACGGTTATATTCACCCACTGTCCGGGTATCCAGCAGGGTCACACTTCCGTCCCGGGGCAGCTTTGCTGCATCTTCCAGATGCCACTGCTTCAGTCCCTTAGAGATGTTGTCGATCATAAAGCCTGCCATATTCACCGGGTCCTTGGCAGAGGAATAGGGCGGCGCATAGGCAAGATCCAAATCCTTCAGATCGGTTGCTTTCATACCGGCGTGAATGGCTGTTGCCAGCACATCGATGCGCTTATCCACACCGTCGAAGCCTACGATCTGAGCACCCAGCAGGCGGTAGGTTTCCTTTTCAAAGACCACCTTCATGGTCATGAGCTTGCCGCCGGGGTAGTAACCTGCATGGCTCATGGGCGAGAGAATGACGGTGTCCACATCCAAACCTGCTTTTCTGGCATTGGTTTCATTGATGCCGGTGGTGGCTGCGGTCATATCAAAGACCTTGATCACAGAGCTGCCCTGGCTGCCTAAGTACCG
>JAZNFH010000102.1:0-7487 GCA_045589055.1 Faecousia sp.
ATAGAAGCTGTTGCCGGAGAAAAATTCCCGGGGTGGACCTTCCGCTACGATGTTGCCATCAAAGAACAGTCCGCACTTGTGGGCATACTCGGCGCAGAATGACACATCATGGCTGACCATCAGAATGGTGGTGCCTGTGGCAACCAATCTACGGAGGATCAGCGCAAAGGTTACCTTAAATTCAGCATCAAAACCCTTTGTAGGCTCATCCAGTAATAGAATATCCGGCCGTGTCAAAAGCACCTTTGCCAAGGCGGTGCGCTGCTGCTCACCACCGGAAATATCATAAGGATGCCGGTCTAAAAACTCTCGCAGGCCGCAAAGCTCCACGATCCGGGCAACCTCTGCATCCTGCTTTTCTTTGGGGATTTTCTCGCCCCGGAACACCTCGAATAAATCCTCCCGGACAGTACGTTTTACAAAGAGGGTTTGGGGATTCTGTGGCAGGTGTCCAAGCTTGCCTTGTAAGCGAACATCGCCACGATGGGCAGACCGCAGGCCGGAGATCACCTTCAGCGTGGTGGATTTGCCCGCACCGTTACCGCCCAGGATGGCATAGAACTCACCCTTGTGAAGCTTCAAAGAAAAGCCTTTCACTACATCCGGGCTATCCTTTTCGTAGCGGAACCACAGATCGTCACATTCCAGCGTTACATCCTCTGGGTACACCGGGGGATCTTTTTCTGCCAAAGGAAGAAGTGCTTGTTCATCCACTCGCTGAGAAAGGAAACTGCTGCCGTCACGGACGGTCATAGGGCAGCTGAGTTTCGTTTCCACTGCTGCCCACACGCGCATAGCGGTGGGCATAGCAAGGAACATACCACTGCCCTTATCCTTTAACTGCAAGCCTACATTCTCCGGCTTATCGTCACAGAGGATCGCACCCTCATTCATTACGATAACACGGGTGGCAAAGGGAAAGGCTTCCTCCAAACGATGCTCTGTCAGAATGATGGTAGTGCCCAGTTCCCTGTTGATCTTGCCCAGCAGCGCCAGGAAGTCAGCGGCCGCAATGGGGTCAAGCTGTGCGGTCGGCTCGTCCAACACCAGCACACCCGGCTGCATCGCCATAACCGATGCAAGGCTTAGTAACTGTTTCTGACCACCGGACAGCTCCGTGACATTCTTATAAAACCAATTCTCAATACCGAAGAATGCGGCAATCTCAGCCACACGGCGGCGAATGGTGGGAGTATCGTATCCCAAGCTCTCCAAGCCGAAGGCCAATTCGTGCCACACTTTGTCGGTGACCACCTGGTTTTCCGGGGATTGGAGGACGTAGCCGATTTGCTGCGCCTGCTCCCGTTGGGAAAGTTCTGGCAACAGCGTGCCTTGATAGCGAATCTCACCGGAGAATAGGCCGTGGGGTGTCAGGCAGGATTTTAAGTGCCGCAGAAGTGTGGATTTACCGCAGCCGGAAGGACCGCAGAGGATCACAAACTCACCTTGCTGAACGGTAAAGCAGATTCCGCGAAGGGCTTTCTTCTCACCCTCCGGGTATGTAAAATCTACATTTTTGAATGAATAGCTTTCCATTTTCTCTCCTCTAAGTAGTTCAGCACCACGGGCATCAAACACAGAATCAAATATACAAACTGAAAAGAAAGGGTCACAGCGTTCAGACCAATATAGCGGATACTGGGGAAATACCGGAAGCCAAAGGCAGACACGATCATTCCCGCCAGCAGGTAAAAGCCGCAGAACCCCAAATAGAGCAGCGCCATCTTATCCCGGTCATCAAAGCGGTAGATAGAAAAGGCAGTGCGGCCTTTTAATCCGTAACCCCGGCTCTTCATGCTGTCAGCGGTTTCAATGGCGTTTCCCAGTGCCCAGGTGACCATAATGGACAGCACTGTAATGGCGATTTTGGTACGATGCCAAAGACTGCCTTCCGAAATATCTCTGCCGATGCTTTTCTGCGCGTCCACTACTGCATCCATCTGTGCCTTAAACTTGGGGATAAACCGCAGGGTCATACTCAGTACCAGTGACATTGCCGGGATAATGCGACCGAACAGATAGATGAACTTGTCGGAGGTAATGACCCGGTTGAAGTTCAGAAACCACAGCATCACCGTTGCCAGCATCGCTCCTGCGGACAGACCGTAAAGGATGCTCTCCAATGTCAGCGGATTTCCCGTGGGAAAATACAGCAGAATGGTTATACCCTCGTGGCTGAAAGCAGGGTTCATAAATGCCGTCAGCAGCATAATAGGCAGACACCATTTGAGCGTAAACAGCACTGCCTTCTTCCCCTCTGCCTGCACCGCATAAATGATCGCACACACGAGAGAAATTCCTTGTGCTAAGGGGTGATTCAGCGCCATGGAAAAACCAATTACCAAGGTGAAATACAGAAAGTTCACCAATGGGTGATATTTAGCAAATCGATCTTGCATTTTATCCTCCGACAGCATAACCGCCGCCAATATCGTTGCCCAAATCGCAGGTAAACCGCCATTCCACGGTGTCGCCATCTTTCAGCTGATACCGGGAGCTGCCGTAGTTGGGATACCAACCGTTGACCCGGTACATCCAGCCGGACAATTCACCGCAATCAAATTCATACAGATTGTGAATACCCTCAATGTAGGCACTGTTGTAGATGGGCGTCCAAGAGGATTCCAAGTGGATTCCCTTTTCCTTACAGAGTCGCTGGAGAACATCAAATACGGATTCTCCTTCATAGAAAGTTACCGTGGTCTTTTTAAGAATAACACCGCCGGAGGGCACCATTTCCAGCTTATCCGGATCAAGCATTCCTAAGTTATTCAGAATAGTGGAGCACTCGATAGAGAAAGTACAGGTGTAAGTCTTTTCTTTATCTACATCCTGATCCTCCGGCTCTACCGGCTGGGGTTTGCCTTCCAGGACAGGATCGGTATTATACTTATCCTTACCGCCATTTTGCTCCGGTTTAGAGAGATAATCATCCTGTCCGCCAACGGGAGTAGTAGGTGCCTGATTGGGTTGTGTTTCTTCCGCCCCTGTTGTTTCCTCTTCGTCCTCCGGAGCTGCATCCGGGCGAATCTCAAAACCATCCACAGAACCATCCAAAGTAAGATTCAGAATGGTTGTTTTGCTGCCGGTAACGGAAACCGACGCAAAAGCATCCTTGCCTGCATACGCAGTTGCGCTCTGGGCATTCCATTGTTCATCCAGATATATGGACAGCAAAGCAGAAAAACCAAAAGCTCTTACTTGACGAAGAATAACTTGAATATCGCCTTCGGTAGTCTTACTAATCTGTACACCCAGATTGATCTGAGTTGGTTCGGTAATATCGCTGCCGAAGATCGTCCACTCATAGCGCAAGCCATTGGATTCTCCAGTAAAAACACCGATAGCATTTTCGTTTTTGATTCGCTTAATGATGCTTTCATTAATCACACCATCCTCGGGAATTTCAATAGAATCGTTCAGATTCACACTGCCGAAGTTGCCCTGGCAGGCGCAAAGGGAAAGCATTATGATAAAAGCCAGTAATAGGCTGAGTAGTCGTTTCATAGTTAGTCTCCAATCACAAGTCTGCCGTTTTTGACCTTCAGGGTGTCCGTGGTCATAGCAAGACTTTGCGCTTCGTCGGATGCGGCAAACACCGCATCCTCCACGATCAAATCAAGAACATCGCCGGGTCTTACACTGCCCCGAAGACGGAATTTTAGCCGAAGCACCACATTGTAGTCCTCTGCCAATAATTCCTTTGTAAAAGCGTTTCTGCCACCGGTCATATCCAAATACATAATGTTAATAAGACCGGTATCATTGCTGCTTTGTACATTGCAGCTCCAATCGGGAAGCTGCTGACCGGTACTGTTTTCGTCACTCAAAATAAAAATATTGCCTTCGTCCACGCCCAGAAATTCCAGTCTGGAAGAATCAAAGGCGATGCTCATACTCATAGCGGGATAACGAGCATCTCCTAAAGAAGAAATTGTCACATCCAAAGTGAATTCATCTGTTTGGTTTGCGGAGAGTTTTTGAGGTGTTTCCACGGTCAAGGTAGGTTCACTTACGACAGGCTCAACGCCACACCGCACCAACAGCAAGACAATTGCTGCGATCAAGAACACAGCTGCCACAATCCATGGCCATCTTTTTTTAAGAAACTTTTTCATAGAAACACTCCTCAAAGTGGGCGGGGATAAACCCCGCCCATAAGTTTTTAGGGATTGGTAGTAATGGTTGCGGCCTTGGTAACAACACCCAAGTCGCTGCCATCCACAAACTTCTCCACGATACCCAGAGCATCGAAGGTGTTGATGCGGCAGTCACCGTTGACGTTCAAGGTGAGGATCTGATCGTCGGTAGGTGCATCGCCCTTGCGGAGCCAAGCATCCACTGTGTTTAAGGCATCCTGTGCGTTGATCACGCCGTCACCGTTGGTATCGCCAAAGGTTATCTGGGCCGCAGCATCCTCAGTCAAAGTGAAGTTCAACTTATTTGCAAACTGCGCCATGTCGATGGTAGCATCCACCAACGCCACATAGGTAGCAACACCGGTCTTTTCAGAGATCTCTGCGCTGTACTTAAAGATGTACTGGTTGGTGCCGTCGTTATAGGTCAACTTAGTAGCGTTTTCAATACCAACAACAGACACAGCAACGGCTTTTTGGGTAGCGGGAATCAGGTCAATATCATCACCGGTGTACAAGCACACTGCGCTATAGGAAATACCCTTAACAACTACAATACTACCTGCGGCAGTAGTGGTGTTTACAACTACCATTGCGCTATCATCGCTGGAGTCGGAGGTTTTCTTAATAGACATACCACCGATGCTGACAGCTTTCTGCTCGCCTACATTTGCGGCATCCACCTGGAAAGTAATGGTAAAGAATTGCGCGGGGAATGTGTTGCCCTCTGCATTGCTGACAACTGTAAGATCGTTGTGGGTGTTTGAATCGAAATAGACGACACGCAGCTTGCCTTCTTCATCCAAATGGTAACTGATCTCACCGCCAGTCAAACGACTGCCGGCAGTCACACCGGTAACACTCAGGCCTTCAGGAACATTGACTACCATATCGATCAGCTTATAGCCTGCACCATTATCCCACTGATCCAGGGTAATGACCGCATTGAAGGTCTTGCCCACATCGTCAGTGATCTGGGCAGGTAGACCCAGAGTTGCAGTAGGTTTACCCTGAACGACTGTATCCTCTTCGGCGGTTACATCGGAGTAGTCGTACAAAGCAGCTTTGCCCTTGATAAAGCGGTCATAGGCAACCAGCGCATAGGTTGCCTGGTCGGTGGCCATGGCGTTTGCGCCTGCGCCTCTGCCGTGTTCAAACATGGCCTCGTCTTCCAAATAGTAGGTCAGAAGATTGTCAATTGCAGAATTTCCGTTCTTAATAAAGCGAGAGTCGGTATCGGGGTTGATGCCCCACATAGTAGTTGCAACGATAGCCCAAGCGCAGCTTTCAGAGGTCTCGCCCTGGCCATAGGGGAAACCACCATTATCCAGCTGGCTTTCAGACAGCCAGTTAAATGCGGTCTCACAAGCTGCAGCTACCGCAGGCTGATCCCGATAGGGGTACAGAGCAGTCAGCGTCATGCCGGTGATATCCACATTGGAAGGCTGTGCCTTAGCGGTAACCAAAGACCAGCCGCCGTCATTATGTTGGGCAGAAACGATGGCATCCACACACTGCTGGCGGATGGTAGGATCGCTGGTTTCATAACTGCCGCAATCCAATGCGATCAGCGCCCAAATAGGGCCGTTCAAACCTTGCTTTCGAATCCAGTTGATGCCGTTGGCGCTGTAAGCCTCCACCAAGTCCCAGTTTCCTACGGAGGTAGCATCCTTGCCGATAGCAGCCAGCGCCATGATCAAACGGGAATTGTCAGTGGACTTGTTCTTATCCAGCGCGCCGTGCATAACTACGTCATCCTTCGTAACCGTGGGTACTGTTGCGTTGACATACTCCACGATCCTGTCATAGTAGTCAGCAAAATACTGGCTATCGTTTGCGTAGTAGCCGCCACGGGCCAGACAGAACACCGTCCACTCACCGGCATTGGTACCAAAAGCAGGCTCCGTAACGGTTGCGGCAAGCTGTGCCATCGTAGCATTTAGTACGGCAGAAACATCTTGCGGCTGCCGGGGTTGCTCCGGAGCGGCTGCGCCAGTAACATTTACCTTGGCGAAAGCAGGAGAAGAAACGATACACGCCTCGCCGTTTTCAAAATAATAGTCACAACTACTATGGGACATTTCATCACCGTGACCACCTTCGCACCATACATAATAGATGCCTGCGTTAGGGAATGTAATATCGGCGCAGCCGCTCTCGTCGGTCACAACAGAACCTTCCGCTTCGCCAAAGGTGGTGCCATAGAAAATCTCATAGTCGGTAGCATCTTTCACCCAGGACTGACCATACATGAGGTCACAGAAGGAATGTTTTAGTTTTACGGTAAGTACCTCACCTGCGGTTGTGGCATAATCGTGGGTGTAGTTGCCTTCTTCATCAGCAAAGAGGTGGAAGCCGCCTAGCTGATCCCACAGGAAGCCATAGCAGCTAAAGCTGGCTACATCTAGGAAGTCACCAGCCTCCAATACAATCTCATCAGAAGTCGCACCGGTGATTATGCTGGAATCGTTTTGCTCGGCTCTAATAGGAAAATCTCCATTATGGAAATACACCAGGTTTTCAGTAAATCCAAAGATGCCTCCTGCGAAGTAGGAGCTTCCGGGCAGTGCATCAAAATTAACTTCGCTCCAGTCACCGCCGTAGAGTTCCTCGTGGGCATAGATCAGAAGCTGCAGTGCGGTGGTTTCATAATTTCCGTCGCCATCTGCATCGTAGAGCATATTGTCCAGACCGTACTCGGTTAGATCGACAGCTTCGATTGCGGACATAGGGACAGGAACATAGGCAATGGGATTACCATTCTTATCGTCAATATAGTTGCTGTCAAAGCTAATGGAAAGATAGATAACATCCTCCTGAGCTCCTGTTGCAAAGACGGTGGCGGGCAGCAAACCCAGCACCATAACAAAGGCGAGGATCATACTCAAAATTTTTTTGGTAGTTCGCATAATAGAATCGTCCTTTCTTATGCTATTCGGTTACTTTTTTTCTTTGGGTTGTTTCAATCCGGCAGACTCCAATGCCCTGGGCCAGGGTCCAAGATATGCCTTGATCTGGGCGCAAGCAGCATTGTCGAAGTCTTTTTTGGTAGGCAGTCGCCCAAGCTCAGCATATTTCTGACGCAGAAGGTCCTCCGCCCAGGCCTTCTTTTCTTCGGGTGTCACTTGCATCCCTCCCTTACTGTTTTGTGGTTTTCCCGCAAACAAAAAAGTGCAACCAATTTATCCTCAAGTACGGATAAATTAGGCTGCACTCTCCTGTCAAAGCGTGATAAACCCAATCGATACGGCAGGCTCTCTGACTTATGGCAAAGGCCAAACACAGCAATGGACGGTTGTTCCGGATTCTGACCGGATCGCCTTACCGTATCGATAAGCAATATTCAGTTGG
>JAZNFH010000103.1:0-31742 GCA_045589055.1 Faecousia sp.
AGTCCCATGGCTGAGTTTATTCTAAAGGATATGGCTGCCAAAGCCGGTGTGCAGGACCGGTTTGAAATCGCCTCTGTGGCTGCCAGCCGGGAGGAAGAAGGCAATTCCATGTATTATCCTGCCCGTAAGGAACTGGAAAAACACGGTGTTCCCTACACCCATCACATTGCCCGGCTGATCACGCAGGCGGATTACGACCATTTTGATAAGATCTACTACATGGACAGCCGGAATGCCCAGTATCTGCGGCGTATGTTTTCCGACAAGGCAGGAAAATTCCAACCGCTCCTTGACCGGGATGTTGCCGACCCCTGGTACTCCGGAGATTTCACCCAGACATGGCTGGACATTTCAGAAGGCTGTAAACAAATCCTTTTGGAAAATCTATAGCGTCTAATTGCGGAAGCTGTTGGCTTCCGCAATATTCATTATTTCAGTATTGTGGAATTTTCGCATATATGATTAACCGGTTTGGTCACGGCTCAATATGCAGTGCTGTTTTCCTCCAGCAATGGGTCAAAAAATTCCCTCAATGTCTGCATATACCCCTCCTTATCTACCAAAATACTGAGCCCATGTCCCGCTTCCGGAACGGTCCAAAGCTTCTTCGGTGCCGCACAGGCCGCGTAATTCCGGCGGCTCATGTCACAGGGAACAAAATCATCCGCTTCTCCGTGGATAAACAAAACAGGCACCTTGCACCGCCTCATGGCAGCTTCGCAGGCATCCGAATCCGGGTCAAAACGGGCAAACAGTCTTGCCCCCAGTTTTACAAAGGGGTAAGCCAGTTTCGGCGGCAGCTTCATCTGGTGAATCACGGTCTGAATGATATCCCGGGCAGAAGTATATCCACAGTCGGCCAATACGCCAACTACCTGACGGGGGAGTTCCCGTCCGGCCGCCAGCATTACCGTAGAGGCGCCCATGGAAATTCCGGTAATGATGATCTTCACCCCCGGACCGAACCGTTCGATCAGATGTGCAATCCACCGGTGGCAGTCATCGCTTTCCAGAATACCAAAGGTAATCACATTTCCCTCACTGGTACCGCAAGAGCGCTGATCCACGATCAGGGTGTTCCGTTTCAGTGCAAAACAGCGCTGCACACCGCCGCACAGATCCCGGTCCGCGTTGCCCCGGTAGCCATGGAACATTAGCTCAATAGGTCCCCCGGGAACACATTCATAGTACTTTCCCCGCAGTGTCAGTCCATCAAAAGACCGGATTTCCATTTCTTTATGGGGCATTTCCCATGTTTCTTTCATCCATGCAACCATCTGCTCCCGATAGGGTTCATAGATTTCTCCCTCCGGAATGGGATACTCCTCTTTACTGGGTTTCCGGTCTGCATAGAATGCCATCCGGAAGCATATATACGCAGTTATGAGTATTGCCGCCAGCAGCACCAACAAAATCAGTAAAATCACCATAAGAACACCTCCTGTATTTATTTTAGCACCTTTTTGGAGTCCTTTCAATATAGCTCCCATGAAAGATTATTTTAGATTTCACTGTACTTTTCTTTTTAATTATGCTATATTTTAAAAACTTGTGGGGGGTGTCCTATGAACGTTCAAATTCTGCATTTACTGGAAGGTGCCAGACAAGCCCGTGGTCTGACGGTTGTGATCGATGTCTTTCGGGCATTTACCGTCGAAACCTATCTGATGCGGGCCAATGCCGCAAAAATCATTCCCGTGGGCGATGTTCAGCTGGCCTTTGATTACCAGAAAAACCATCCCGGCACCCTTCTCTGCGGTGAGCGCGACGGTATCATGATTGAGGGATTTGATTACGGCAATTCCCCCTCGCAGCTGGAATTCTCGGATCTCACCGGAAAAACCGTTGTCCATACCACCAGCGCCGGCACACAGGGCATTGCCAATGCCACCCATGCCGATGAGATCATCACTGGCAGTCTGGTCAATGCCCGGGCCATCGCAGAATATATTAAACAGCAAAAGCCGGAGAATGTTTCTCTTGTTTGCTGCGGACTGAATTTTCAGGTCCCCATTGACGAGGATACTCTCTGCGCCGAATACATCAAAAGTCTTCTGGAAGACGCGCCGCTGCCCAATATTGGCGAAAGAATGGAAGCGCTGAAATACACCAGTGGTGCTAAGTTCTTTGACCCCAAAAACCGGAATGTTTTTCCTCAGAGGGACTTTGAATTATGCGTACAGCTTAACTCCGTTGACTTTGTCCTGCGGCTGAAGCAGGATCCGGAAACCGGTCTTGGTTATATGGAGCGAATTGATATTCCCGGCCCCTGCTGCAAATAAGGATTCTTTTTGCACAACCCAGGATACCGACTTTTTCTGTTTTTCTGCTATGCTGAAAAACAAGCTAAGGATGTGACCCACGGTACACGGACCAATCACAAGGACACACCGGAGCATACCGTGCGGCTGCGGTTCCGGATCCCCTGTACAACTGGTTCAGTCCCAATTCCTGGCGTACCGAAGGCGCCAAATGGACAGAATCCTATAACAAATACCGCCTATCCCAGCACAAGGGACAGGCGGTACTGTTTATTCTTTGTTTTCTGTAGGCGCAGGCAGCTTGCTGCGTCTGCGGCGACGGCGGGAAGAGGTCTTGCGCTCTTCCGGATCCGCTTTTTCCGCACGGCGGGCATATGCTTCCGCCGCCTCAGAGGTAGCCTCATAGGTCAAACGGCTGACCCGAACCGTACCGTCGGGCTGGTCAGACAGGCGAACCCGAATCAGGAATTTTCCATGGTCGGGACAGGTTGCCAAATCCATATACCGGTGACCGGGCTGCGCAAACCACCGGGAACCCAGCATCTGCCGGCCGCAGGTAGGACACTTGTTTTCCTCACCGGTCATAGCGCTGAGGGCTGCATGCTTATCAGCATAGTCATGGAAGACCTTGCGGCTGATACACCCAGGTAATTCTGCGCCATGGAAACCGTTTTCGTGGCTTTTCAGCGCATCCGCATACTCCTGTGTACCCCGCTTCAGATCCAGCCGGGCGCAGATAAGCGCCGTATGATAGGCATCCCCCAAGGCATCGTGGGCAGGCCGGGTCGCTTCAATATTAAAAATCTCCATGGCAGTTTTCAACGCCTTCTGGGCATTGGAGCCGTCAGTCTGGGCATTGAAAATCATCTGGGCATTAAACCAACGGTCTGTCCAGTCCTCTGCAAGGCCAAAGAGCCGCAAATTCTCCCGAAGGATTGTAATATCATCAAACCCCCAGGTGAGAAAAATAACATCGCTGCCACACCACTGTTGAAACTGTTCCATGGCTTCGGGGAAGGGAATTCCCTCTTCCTTCAACCGGGATTCCTTAATACCTGTCAGTTTGCTGACTCTTCGGTTTAACCGACGGTAATACTTCGGTTTGATCATCACCTGAAACTCATCGGCTACCAGCTGATCCTCTGTAACCCGCACGGCGCCGATCTGAATGATCTCCCCGCGAATCTGTACCGGAAGCACCTTCCTGGAAGAGGGTGATCCGGGCCATGGCTGATTCCATTCCATATCCAAAATGATATAGTTCATCCTTGCGACCTCAGTTCCGTAATATCGTATTGTATATCATAGCACAAAGATACCGGCTGTGCAAACAGAAAGTTGTATTTTGTTCTTTTTCTTGACTAAAGGTACATCTGATATTATTTTATTGAATCATTTTGGTTCTTTTTTTATGATCAGATTGTGCTATAATACCCACACAGTCTATTAAGGGAGATGACCGTTTTGAAAAAGCTGAATATTCGTCAAGTAGCCTTTGTAGGTATTATGGCTGCTCTGGTCTATGTAACCTCTGCATTTTTGCAAATCAACATCCCCACCGCCATCGGCTCTACCCGGCTGCATATGGGCAATGTGATGTGTCTGCTGTCCGGTCTGCTGTTAGGCCCGCTGCAGGGCGGTCTTGCTGCCGGTATTGGTTCCATGTTTTTTGATTTGACCAATCCGCTGTACATTGCCTCTGCGCCCTTTACCTTTGCTTTCAAATTCATAATGGCATGGCTCTGCGGTATCATTGCCCACAAATGCGGCAAAGAAGTGCTGTGGAAGACAGTTCTGGGTGCCGTGATCGGTGCCGTTACCTATGTGATCCTGTACTTAGGAAAAAGCTTCATCGAGGATCATTTTGTCTTGGGACTTCCTCTGGATGCGGTGGTTCTTACCGTTGCCCAAAAAGGTCTTGTTTCCACCGTCAATGGTATCATCGCCGCTGTGGTTTCCGTTCCACTGTATCTGACGCTGCGTCCCCTACTGAAAAAAGCAAAACTTCTGAATTAATCTGCATTGAGGAGTCTTGCTTTCTTGCTTCGCAGCAGCAGATAATCCTCTATGGATCTGATCGGGTCTTCCGAACCGAGCTTGGAGCAAGCACTGACAGGATATGTATGTAAACGGGTTTCGGTTTTATACATGGGCTGACCTCTCTGTGCCTTAAAAAAGCGGCCTGCTGCAAACTCCCGTTTTGCAGCAGGCCTTTTACTGTATCCAATTACACGCCGGAGTAAGCAGCAAAGCCGCAGTCGATGGGCAGAACCACACCGGTGACAGCAGAAGCAGCCTTGTCATCGGTCAGGAAGAACAGGCCGCCCAGCAGTTCAGCGGAATCCACGAAACGGCCCATAGGGGTACCGTTCAGGATCTTAGCGGAACGGGCAGTGGGGGTGCCATCCTCGTTGAACAGCAGTGCACGGTTCTGGTTGGAAACCAGGAAACCGGGGGCGATAGCGTTGCAGCGGATGCCGGTACCGGCAAAGTGGGTGGCCAGCCACTGGGTAAAATTGGAGATGGCAGCCTTGGCGCCAGAGTATGCAGGAATCTTAGTCAGAGGAATGTAGGCGTTCATAGAGGAGATATTCAGAATGTTTCCAGACTTCTTGGCAACCATATCCTTGGCAAACACCTGGGTGGGCAGCAGAGTACCCTGGTAATTCAGCTTAAACACGAAGTCAATGCCGTTGGCTTCCAGATCAAAGAAAGTCTTCTGGCCCTCCTTGGCCTCATGCTGGTACTCGTTGTCGGTGGTAGCGCGGGGATTGTTGCCGCCTGCACCGTTGACCAGAATATCACAGGGTCCCAGATCCGCCAGAACCTGCTGATGGACAGCTTCCAGAGCCTCGGGATCCAGAACATTAGCCTTGTAGCCTTCGCAGATGAAGCCCTCAGCCTTCACTTCGGCAGCCAGCTTCTTAACAGCTTCTTCGTTCAGGTCCAGAGCAGCAACCTTTGCGCCTGCCTGTGCATAAGCACGAGCCATGTCACCACACAGAACGCCGCCCGCGCCGGTTACAACAACTACCTTACCGGTAAAATCCACTTTCAAGGGAAGATCAATCATAATAAATTACCTCCAAATTGAATTGTTAATTACTTGCGGTCAAGCTTATCCAGCATATCCCATACACCCAGCATATACATGATACCCAGAGCCCGGTCATATAAACCGTAACCGGGACGAACAGTACCGGGGCCTTCTCCCCACAGGTGGCGGCCATGGTCGGGACGGATATAGCCTTCATAACCACAATCGTGGTAAGCCTTCAGAATTTCCAGAATGCCGGTATCACCGTCGCAGTCCCGGTGGGATGCTTCGGAGAAGTCACCGTTGTCAAAGTGCTTGACATTCCGAATGTGGGCAAAGGCAATGCGGTCGCAGTGCTTACGGACAACATCCGCAACATTGTTGTTGGGGTCCGCGTTCAAGGAGCCGGAGCACAAGGTCAGGCAGTTGCAGGGATGGTCCACCATCTTCAGGAACCGCTCAATATTCTCCGCATTGATCAGCAGACGGGGCAGACCGAAGATATCCCATGGGGGATCGTCCATGTGGATAGCCATCTTGATGCCGGTTTCCTCACAGGTGGGCATCAGCGCTTCCAGGAAATACTTCAAATTAGCCCACAGCTTCTCATGATCCACATCCGCATAAGCCTTAAACAGCTCGTCCAGCTTTGCCATGCGCTCGGGTTCCCAGCCGGGGAAGGACATGTTGTACTTCTCCGTAAAGTCCAGTATGTACTGTGCCATAGCGTTGTAGTCGTCCTGGATCATGCCCTTTTCATAGAACAGGGCGGTAGAACCATCACCGACTTCGTGGAACAGATTGGAGCGGGTCCAGTCAAAGATGGGCATAAAGTTGTAGCAAATAACCTTAACACCAAACTTTGCCAGATTACGCATGGTGGTCTTATAGTTCTCGATCAGCGCATCCCGGGTAGGCTTGCCGATCTTGATATCGTCATGAACATTAACGGACTCAACCACATCACCGTTGAAGCCATAGGCATGGAGCTGATCCATAACCTCAGCAATCTCCTCGACCTCCCAAACTTCACCGGGCATCTTGTGATGCAGCGCCCAAACGATGCTGGTTACACCGGGGATCTGCTTGATGTAGTTCAGGCTGATGTTGTCGTTGCCTTCGCCATACCAACGGAAACCCATTTGCATAGGCATAAAAACTCCTCCATTTACTCTAATATCTGTCTTCTGCTTTTCACGCAGAGTCCATAGTTATGATTATTATAACACAAACTTCGCCATGATAACAGTCCGGAACGCTAAAAAAATTCACAAAATTACACATATTTTTTTGGTAAGGGGGGTGGACAAAACCGCAGTTTTGTCCCTTTCCGCAAGAATATATTGCTATTTTTCTGATTTTGCACTATAATTGGTTCAAATTATTGGTCAACCGGAGGTTTCTATGAAAAAACGGAATGCCACAGCGCTGGTCTCCTTGATTCTTGCCGTACTGCTGGGTATTGCAGGATTATTCCAAGGGAACTCCCCTGCAGCGCCGCCCGAATCCACAACGCTTCCCACTGTCACGGTAGGACAAACGGGATCCGGCCTACTGGACACCACCGGAAGCTATACCACCAAAGAGGATGTTGCTCTGTACATCCATCAATATGGCAGACTGCCGGATAATTTTATCACGAAATCAGAGGCCAGATCCTACGGCTGGGATGGCGGCAGTGTGGAACCATACGCACCCGGCAAGTGTATCGGCGGTGACCGGTTCGGAAATTTTGAAGGACTTCTTCCCGACGCACCGGGTCGCACCTGGACAGAGTGCGACATTGATACTCTGGGCGGTGGCAGCCGGGGTGCAAAACGAATCGTTTTTTCCAATGACGGTCTAATCTATTACACCCACGACCACTATGAAAGCTTTGAATTACTGTATGGAGAACCTTAGATATGAAAGAAATCATCATTGACGGCAGCACCATCTTCACCTCCTCCGACTTGCACGAAGCCCTATCACGCGCCCTTTCTCTCCCCGCCCACTACGGCAAAAATTTGGATGCCCTGTACGACTGTCTGACCGAAATTAGCGAAGACACCCATTTGGAGCTTCGCAACTGGCATCATATCGAATTCCATTTGAAAGACTATTCCGGCAAAGCCGTGTATGTCTTCCATTGCGCACAGGAAGAAAATCCCCATTTGACCGTAACTCTGCGACCTTAACAGAGCGGAACCAAGCACATGGTAACAATGGGACAAATCTTTGGTTTGGTTGCCATGGCCTTGAACTTTCTTCTGCTGGCTTCTCCCACCGGTGCCAACTGTTTGCCATCTCCCCCATCTGGCTGATCCACAACATTCTGGTATTCTCTATCGGTGGAATCATCACAGAAACCTTTACCATGGTCTCCACACTGATTGCCATGTACCGTTACCGTGAAAAAGCATCCCAATAATTAAAATAACCCCAACTGTAAAAACAGTTGGGGTTATTTTAGTCTAAGAGCAGGTTATAGGATTCTCTTCATTTTCGAACCGGAGGAACCTCAATCACCAGATCACTTAAGGGGAAACTGCAGCAAGGATGGATGTACCCGTAGAGGTAGTCCGCTTCTCTGCGGCCATCCACGCTCTTGGGTGTGTAAACCTCGCCGCTGACCAGCTTGGAGTGGCACCAACCGCACTCACCGCTGCGGCAGTGGGCCGGCGCGGCAATACCATTTGCTTCCAAGGAGCGGAGGATAGAGGTATCTGCAGGAGCGGTGATGGTCTGCTCATTGCCGGCAACACGCACAGTGATCTTAAATTCCGGAGCCACATTGGCAGGATAGTCTGCTTCCTTGGCAGGATTGAAGTACTCGCCAAACAGCTCATGGCGGATGAACTTCCTGCGCAGATTCAGTGTAGCAATTTCCTTGTCCACAAACGCATACATAGCCTGAGAGCCACAGAGGAAAATAGAGTAATCCCCGGCGGGAGCATATTTCTTGATCAGCTCGGCAGTGATAAATCCATTTTCGCAGCCGGGCTGCTCCTCATGGCTCAGAACATTCACCAGTTTAAACTTATCACCTTCCAGCGCCTTGAATTCGTCCTGGAAGATGGCCTCCTCCAAAGTACGGCTGCCGTACAGGAGGATCATATTTGCATCCTCATCACCGTCTGCAATGGCCTTTGCAAGGCTACGGAAAGGGGTAATGCCGCTGCCGCCTGCAATGCCGATAATGGTTTTGGCATCCCGGAGAGGCTCATAGGTAAAGACACCCAAAGGTTCAGACACGGTCACCTCAGTACCGACGGTCCAATTGTCCAGGATGTAGTTGGATGCCAAACCGTCCTTGGCCCGCTTGATGGTAAGGCCGTAACGGCCTGCCAATGCTTCCCGGGGAGAAGAGGACAGAGAATAGGGACGAGTCAGCTTCATGCTGCCAATTTCCAGAGACACGGACAGATACTGGCCGGCGCTGAACCAAGCCAAAACCTCGGTTCCCTTTTCGGAGTTGGCCTCCAGCCAGAAAGTCTTGGCATCTCCGGCATGCTCCACCACTTCCGTAACCTTCACATACTGGGTGCCGGGATGCAGGGCATTGGCGATCTGGTTGGGGACATAGGAATCGGTAGCAGGCAGCGCCTTGGCGGGAGCCGCTTCGATCTTTGCCTGACGGGTAGGATTCATCTTAGTGAAATCCATGGGGTTCAGTTTCCACAGCTTGGGTCTTGCCATAATCAAGCGCCTCCTTTCAATCTCTTAACGACCTTCTTGGCCACAGTATCACCCATAATATACGCGCAGCTGTAACCGTCGCCGCGAATATAGTGACCGCCGCAGAAGCTGAGGCCGGGGATGGCATAGTCAGCCTTTTCACCGGCAATACGGGCCATCAGATTGTCCCAACCGGAGAGCTTGTAGCCGTAAATAGTGCCTTCGGGGGTACCCAAGTACCGGGCAAAGGTCACAGGTGTCGCCACACTGATTTCCTCAATGTGCGGCATGATGGAAATGCCCAGAACCTTTTCCGCATCCTCGATGTACTTCTTTGCGATCTCATTTTTATACTTCTTGTAATCCTCAGGCTTCAGATCCTTGGGAACATCGCTGCCGAAGATAGGCATTGTGAAGAACAGGGTGCAGGTACCCTCAGGAGAAGAATCGGGAATGACATTATTCAGACAGTTGACGATGTACAGTCCGTCATCGGCACGGGTATTGTACTGGGTTCTGGGGTCGGGATGACCCATAATAAATACAGTGTAGTCCTCCAGGCCCAGTTCTTCCTTGGTGCAATCCAAACCAAGGTAAATGGTAGCTACGGAAATACCGAATTCACGGGCGTTGGCCAGTTTCAGATTCTGCTCGGGAATCTTATCCGGCTGACTCATGTTGAACACATTGTGAGGAATCACATTGGAAATTACTTCTTTGGCATACAGGTTTTCGCCGTTGGCAACAACGCCTGCAACACTGCCGTCCTCGTTGTACAGGAACTGGGTAACCTCACTGTTGTACCAAACCTCGCCGCCATGCTTCTGGATAATATCGATCAAAGAAAGGCTCAGCTCATGGCTGCGGTGTTTCGGCATGGCAGCGCCGTCGACCATGTAGCCATAGAGCATATTGAGGAAGTGCATGCAGTTGAGCTCATCGGTAGGAACACCCAAATAACCCCAGTAGGTGCAAATAATATTCCGGGCTCTCTCGGGAATCCCCATTGCCGTCATGACCTCTTCTACGCTGTGGCCGGCCACACGCATAAAGTCGGTATGCTTGGTGAGCATAGTCAGACCCTTGGGCTTGCCCTTCATCTCATAGATGTAGGCAATGGCAGCGTCGATCTTCTTTTTGAGCATAACAAATGCCTTGACATTTTCCCGGCATCCGGGAACTGCCGCTTCCACGCTGTCGCAAAAAGCCTCGATGCCCGCATTCAGCCGCACATCGTAGCCGTCTTCGCCCTTAACAATGGCGCGGAACAGATAACCCGTTTCGTAGCACCAGTCGGGCTTCGCACCCAGATCGTCGAAGACCTTGTAGACCTGATCCGGCTTGTTGGCAGTGCCCACGCTGCACAGCTCATGCAGACTGGGTTCAAACTCAAACCGGCCTCTTTTGAAGCTGGTGGCACAGCCGCCGGGAATATTATGCTTTTCCAACAGCAATGTCTTCAGCCCCGCTTTCGCAGTGTTTGCCGCGGCAGCCAAGCCGCCGTTACCGGCACCCACCACGATCACATCGTAGCGTTTCTCCATATAGATTCCTCCTGTCCGGGTAGCCCCGTAATTCCTTAATCGCGCTGTTTTCTGCGTATTTTCAGCATATTTTCACATTCGTTCTCTATTAAAAGTATACAGTGGTGTTATCCCAAAGTCAACGAAAAACTTTAAGGCTGCCTTCCTGTAAAGAAGGCAGCCTCATTTGTTATTGCATTTTCGGTTCGTTATGCCGCCGGGCACTGGCACGGCCCTCCGGCTTGATTTCACCCACTGCCAGCAAAGAACGCTTGGTCAGTGCCGGGCCAACCAGTTCGTAGACCAAAACCGCAAGCAGCACCACATTTCGCACCAGCGCGCCACCTTCCAGTGCCGCTGCAGTCAGTGCCATTCCCAAGGCAACACCTGCCTGGGGCAAAAGTGTGATGCCCAGATTGTCTGTAATAGGTTTTGACTGACGAGTCAGCCTGCAACTGCCTGCTGCGCCAAAATACTTTCCTGCAGACCGGGCCAGAATGTAAATCACGCCAACCAGAATGGTTACCGGCTGTGCAAGAACCTCCAGATCCAACTCCGCGCCGGAAATTACAAAGAACAGCACATTCAGCGGCGTGACCCAGTTATCAATACGCTCCATCAGTTCCTCAGAGGTGGAACAGATATTGCAGAAAATGGTACCAGTCATCATGCACACCAGAAGCAGAGAGAAACCGCAGTGGATTCCAGCCACTGTAAAGGTCACAGAACTTAAACCCACTGTCAGCAGTACAAATGCCACAGAAATGGTCATACGCTTACTGCGGGAGTGAAAGAACTGTTCCACCCAGTTCAGCAGCCACCCCATCAGGGCGCCCAACCCAAGAGACAAAACAATTTCGACAATGGGTTCTACGATAACTGCCGTCACGCTGATCTGTCCATGGGAAATGGCAGTGGCAATTCCGAAGGAAACACTGAACAAAACCAAACCCACCGCATCGTCAATGGCAACTACCAGCACCAGCAGCCGGGTCAGTGGTCCGTCAGCCTTGTACTGCCGTACCACCATCAAAGTAGCCGCCGGCGCAGTAGCCGATGCAATGGCGCCCAGTGTAATGGCACAGGGGATGGAGATAATGTCTGGAAAGCACAAATGCAAACCAATCAGCACCGCGTCGGTAACCAGCGTTGTGATTACTGCCTGCAAAATACCGATGGTAATGGCACTGCGGCCCATGGTCTTCAACTGAGATAAACGGAATTCATTGCCGATCGTAAAGGCAATAAAACCCAGAGCAGTCTGGGTTACAACAGAAAAGGTATCCACCTGTTCCAGAGAGTTGAAGCCCAAACCGGTAATATTCAAGGCACCCAGGCAGAACGGTCCCAGCAGCAGACCCGCCACCAA
Organism: Faecousia sp.; assembly: GCA_045589055.1. Classification (GTDB taxonomy): domain Bacteria; phylum Bacillota; class Clostridia; order Oscillospirales; family Oscillospiraceae; genus Faecousia. Next base: position 11,848 of record JAZNFH010000103.1, read on the forward strand.
ATAGGCAGTAACCACCGGCAGATTCATTAATTTTGTCACACGGGACAACAGCAAACCGCCGATCATTGCGACGGCTAAACAGATCAAATAGGTTTCCATGCATACGCCTTCTTAAAAACAGTTTTTCCGGAAAACACCGGCCTTTAGAGCAGACAAATCATAGCACTTTGTCTTCCATTCTGCAAGACTCAAACCACCCAAAAAATGGCTAAAAAAAGCAATTTGTTTCAGCATCATTACCATACTTTTATAGCCCCAACTTAGAAAACGCACAAATATATTACCACAAAATTGACAAATAAACTGCGTATACATATAATATTCACATATTTAGGCTAAACTTACCCTTTAGAAGGGAAATGTTACCAACAACACCTGAATTCTGAGAGGAAACATTACAGTGAAGAACGATAAAACAGCGCTTTTTGAAACCATGCCCGTGGGAAAGGCACTGCTGACTATGGCCGTTCCCACCATCATCAGTCAGCTCATTACCATGATCTATAATCTGGCTGATACATTTTTTATCGGCATGAGCAACGATCCCTATAAAGTGGCAGCCGCCAGTGTTGTTGGTGTCCTGTTTTTCATGCTCAACTCTTTGGCGAATCTCTTCGGGGTCGGTGGCGGGAGTCTCCTTTCCCGGCTGTTGGGAGAAAAGCGAGAGCAGGATGCCCGCCGGGTAGGTGCTTTCAGTGTTTACGGTGCATTGGTCATTGCTGCGGTTTATTCTTTGGTCTGTTTTCTGTTTACCGAGCCGCTGGCGCGGCTCCTCGGCGCATCTGATAATACTGTGGACTATGCATCCAGCTATCTGTTCTGGGTGGTTGTGATCGGCGGTATTCCTTCCACGCTGGGTCTTACCATGTCCCATCTTCTGAGAAGTGCCGGTTATTCCAAGGAATCCGGAACCGGTCTTGCCATTGGCGGTATCTCTAACATTATTCTGGATCCCCTGTTCATGTTCGTAATTCTGCCGGAGGGAAATGAGGTCACCGGCGCGGCCATTGCTACACTTCTTTCCAACGGAATTACACTTTTGTTTTTCCTGTTTACCTATTACAGACTCCGGGGCAAAACGGTGCTTTCGGTCTCCCCCAAGCACGCCCATTTGGAATGGAATTTGATCGCCGGAATTTTCGCCATCGGTCTTCCCTCTGCGCTGACCGCCTTGCTGGCCAATACAACCAGCATCATTAAAAACAACCTGACTGCCGGATACGGTGATATTGAGTTGGCTGCTTACGGTATCGTCATTAAGGCGGATATGATCCCCTTAAACATCGGCATGGGTCTTTGCCAGGGTATGATGCCGTTGGTTGCTTACAATTATGCAGCAAGAAACTATCCCCGTATGAAAAGCTTTACCAAAGCCGCGCAGCTTTCCGGCATGGCTACAGCCTGCTTCTTTATCGCGGTCTTTGAGATTTTTGCCCCCCAGATCATTTGGGTATTCATCCGGGATGAAGCTACCATTGCCTACGGAACGGCGTTCCTACGGATCGCCTGTCTGGCCACACCCTTTATGATCTCAAATTTCCAAAAGATCTACTGTTTGCAAGCCATGGGCAAAGGCAAGGAATCCTTGATCCTCGGCATCTGCCGGCAGGGACTGTTTGCCATTCCCATCCTGCTGGTGATGAATCACTTCGTCGGACTCTACGGAATCGTTGCTGCCCAGCTTATTTCTGACGCGTGCACATTCATTCTCTCCACACTGCTGTACCGCAGGGTCTACAACCGTTTACAGGCTTCAGCCGCCCCGAAACTGTCATAACTGCCCCCAGAAAGGAATCGTAATATGCTCGAACTCAAAAACATCCACAAGGAATATCCTGCCGGAGACGGTACGGTACTGGCATTGCAAGGTATCAGTCTGCAGTTTCGGAAATCGGAATTTGTATCCGTCCTGGGTCCTTCCGGCTGCGGCAAAACCACAATGCTGAACATCATTGGCGGTCTGGACCAGTACACACAGGGAGATCTGATCATCAACGGACGCTCCACGAAAGATTACAAGGACCGGGATTGGGATTCCTACCGGAACCACTCTGTTGGTTTTGTGTTTCAAAGCTACAACCTGATTCCCCATCAGACAGTATTGCAAAATGTAGAGATTGCCTTGACGCTCAGCGGTGTTTCCAAGGCTGAGAGGAAGAAACGCGCCATTGCCGCACTGGAAGCGGTAGGCCTCGGAGATCAGCTGCGGAAGAAACCTGCCCAGATGTCCGGTGGTCAGATGCAGCGTGTGGCCATCGCCCGGGCGTTGGTCAACAATCCGGATATTATTCTGGCAGATGAGCCTACCGGGGCATTGGATACAGAAACCAGTATTCAGGTCATGGAAATTCTGAAAACGGTGGCAAAGGACCGGCTTGTGGTCATGGTCACCCACAACCCTGATCTTGCCCAAACCTATTCCACCCGGATCATCCGGATGCTGGACGGAAAGATTACAGGCGATACTGCTCCCGTCAGCGAAGCAGAATGGGCACAGCTCCAAAATGAGGCAGAGAAGAAGCAGTCTGCGAAACAGAAAGAAAAGAAGCCCTCGATGTCGCTGTTTACAGCCTTTGGTCTGAGTTTAAAAAATCTGATCTCCAAAAAAGGCCGGACAACACTGACCAGCTTCGCCGGTTCCATCGGCATTATCGGTATTGCCCTCATCTATGCGGTTTCCCAAGGTATGACCACCTATATCAACACCTTGCAGGAGGATACGCTCTCCTCCTATCCGCTGACAATCGAGGCAACCCATACAGATATGGGCACCTTAATGGCCACCTTTATCGGGGCTGCCCACTCCGCCCATGCCCACGAAAAAGATGCGGTGTACTCCAAGCCTGCTGTCTATGATATGATGAACGCCATCAATAATCTGGAAGTGACAGAAAACGATCTGGCGGCTTTTAAGGACTATATTGAAGCGGAGCATGCTAACCCGGACAGTCCCCTGTACGACGCAATTTCCGGTATCCGGTACACCTATGATCTGGACTTTACCGTCTATACCAAAAACATCGACGGCACCATCATTCCTTCCGATGCTACAACGCTGATGCAAAAGATTATGGGAGAGTATGTGGGGATGGATATGGCAACTATGGACAGTCTTGCTGATCTGGCGGAGAGCAATCCCATGATGAGCATGATGTCCTCCGGCAGCACCCCGGGCATGACTCTGTGGCAGGAAATGCTTCCCGGTGAAAACGGACGGTTTGTCAGTGAGCTACTGGAGAAGCAGTATGATGTGGTCTATGGTTCCTGGCCCAGTGCCTACAATGAAATCGTACTGGTACTGGATGAGAACCACGAACTGGATGATATGACCCTGTATGTACTGGGTCTGAAATCCGAAGAAGAAATCCGCTCTATCATGCAGGCAGCTATGGATAAGGAAACCATTGAAGCGGACACCGAAAGCTGGAGCTATGAAGAAATCTGTGCCATGGATTTCCGGACCGTCCTGCCCTCTGACTACTATACCTACGATGCCAAAACCGGGATTTATTCTGATCTGCGGCAAACCGATGCAGGTCTGCGCTTTTTGTATGATAATGGTATCTCTCTCAAGGTATCCGGCATTATTCGTCCCAGTGAGGATGCCGTTTCCTCTATGCTTTCCGGCTCCATAGGCTACACCAGTGCCTTGACGGCCCATATTATCACCGAGTCCAGGGATTCTGCGCCGGTGGAAGCACAGATGGACGATCCCTCCAGAGATATCTTTACCGGTCTGCCCTTTGAAGCCAATACCGGCAGGCTGGACGCTGCCGCCAAGGAATCGGAATTCCGTGGCTATATCCGGAATCTGGATATGAACGGAAAAGCCGATGCCTATATCCGCATCATGTCCATCCCCAGTCAGGAACAGCTGGATACCATGGTGCAGCAGGCTATGGGTGATATGACCCGGGCGGATATGGAAGCTATGATGGTACAGGCCATGGTGGAACAGATGGGTATGAGCGAGGACGAGATCACTGCTTACACCGGTAAAATGACGGATGAAGAGATCATCGAACTGTTCACCGAAATGATGGAGGAGCGGATCAAGATCCAATACGCCGCGCAGGTAGAATCGCAAATGCGCGCCATGACCTCCGAGCAGCTTGCCGGTGCCCTGACCATGGCTATGGACAGCTACACCACCGAACAGTGCGCCCGGTACTATGATGAAATTCTGGAATTCTCCGAATCCACCTATGAGGATAATTTGATTTCCCTTGGATATCTGGATCTGGAAGAGCCTGCAAGCATCAGCCTGTACGCCTCCACCTTTGAAAGCAAAGACATCATTGAGGCCGCCATCGCAGAATATAACGACGGTCTTGAGGAAATGGAACAGATCAAGTATACCGACTATGTAGGACTGATGATGTCTTCTGTCACCTCCATCATCAACGCCATCACCTATGTGCTGATTGCCTTCGTGTCCATTTCTCTGGTGGTTTCTTCCATTATGATTGGTGTGATCACCTTAATTTCTGTGCAGGAAAGAACCAAGGAGATCGGTGTTCTCCGCGCCATCGGCGCATCCAAAAAGAATGTATCCAGCATGTTTAACGCAGAAACCGTTATGATCGGCTTTGCATCAGGTTTTATTGGCATTGCCGTAACAGATCTTCTGTGTATCCCCATCAATGCCATCATTCATGCCCTTACCGGAATCAACAATCTAAACGCTTTTCTTCCTTGGCAGATGGCACTGATTCTGATTGGCATCAGTGTTTTGCTGACACTGTTTGCCGGTATCATCCCCTCCCGAAGCGCCGCAAAGAAAGACCCCGTAGTGGCCCTGAGAACAGAATAACAAATCGGGAAGGCACCCTAGGGTGCCTTCCCTTTTATGCAACAGACCATTATAGAACCAAACAAAAGGCTCGCCAAGCGGCGAGCCTTTTTCACGATTCAGAATACGAAAATAGTAACTTTCTCGGCAGATCTCTGTTACATCATGCTACATTGGTTACTTCCGGAACTACTTTTTACTCCAACTCCCGCAGAAGCTGCTCCAAAACCGTTACGCAATCACCGACAATTCGGTAATCTGACACAGAGAAAATCGGTGCTTTGGGATCCGTGTTGATCGCAATTACAGTCTTGGCGCCGCCAATGCCTGCCAAATGCTGCACAGCGCCGGAGATACCACAACAAATCAGCAGATCCGGGGCAACACTGTAACCGGTCTGGCCAATCTGGCTGCTGTAGGGGCAGAAACCCATATCCACCAGAGGACGGGACGCACCCACCTGGCCGCCCAGCTTATCTGCCAGTGCCTGCACCAATTTCAGATTCTTTTTCTGGCCAATACCTCTTCCCGCGGCGACAATGATCTTGCTCTGGCTAATGTCCGCACCCTTCTGGATGGCGGTTTCTTTGAGCAGACGTACCACACTGGTACCATTGTTGTCAGGAATGAAAATTGCCTCACAAAGGGCAGTCTCTTCCGGTTCCGGAAGCGGCAGCACGCCGGGACGAACCGTCGCCATCTGAGGACGGCGGGTAGCTGTACGGATCGTAGCCATCATGTTGCCGCCAAAAGCGGGGCGCGTCTGCAGCAGCAGACCGCTTTCTTCTTCGATGCTCAGTTCGGTACAATCAGCCGTCAGACCGGTACCCAGAGCAGCAGCCACACGGGGGGCAAATGCCCGGCCGAAGGGGGTCGCGCCTACCAGGAGGATATCTGGCTCAAACTGCCGCGCCAGGCTGATCAGACAATCGGCATAAGGCTGCTCCAGTTTATCAGCCATAGCCGGGCCGTTGCCGCAAATCACTTCGTCTGCGCCGGCAGCACCCAGAGTCTGGACACCGTCCTGTGGAATCTCACCCAGAACAACAGCGTAAAGAGGACGGTTGCTTTCTGCAGCCAGCGTCTTAGCGCGGCCCAGCAGCTGCAGGCCCACGGGCAAAAGCTGGCCCGCCTGCACCTCACAAAATACCCATAGGGCACCTTTTTTAATCCGCTCCATAGAGCACCTCCCTAATCACCTTGGCCAGTTGTCCGGCCTGCTGCGACTCATTGCCGTCAATGGTCTTGGCCTGACCCCGTACCGGGGGTGTAAATGTACGAACGACCTGCGTGGGAGAGCCCTTTAGGCCGCAACGGGCTGTGTCTGCCTGCAAGTCTTCAGCAGTAAAGGCGGGAATCTGAGCCGCGCGACCCCGGAGCATACCGGGAATCGTGGCAAGCTGGGGCAGATTCTGTCCCTTGACCACAGTGATCAGCGCAGGCAGCGGCAGATAGAGCTCCTGCTCCACATCATCCCATACCCGGCGTACCACCAGATGATCCGGGGCAGCTTCCAAAATTTCACATACATCGGAAACATGGGGAATCCCCAAGTGCTGCGCCAATTCCGGGCCGATCTGAGCGGTGTCTCCGTCCACAGCCATTTTACCGCATACGATCAAATCCGCTCCTCCCAGTTTTTCAATACCCAGAGAAAGGGCATAAGAGGTAGCCAGTGTATCCGAACCCGCAAAGGCACGGTCAGAAAGGATCGCGCCGCCGTCAGCGCCGCGGCTGACCGCATCACGCAGCACCTTCTCCGCAGCGGGAATACCCATGGTGACTGCGGTAACCGTACCGCCGGTCTGCTTACGGATATCCAGGGCCGTCTGCAGTGCGTACAGGTCAAAGGGATTGGTCACCGCGTTGCGGCCGGTGCGCACAATGGTCTTGGTCAACGGGTCTATGCTGGCCGTTGCAGCGGCAGGTACTTGCTTCATACAAACGATTACTCTCATTTCACTACCTCCTGCTGCGGTGCAAACAGATTCCCACGGCCCAGCATGCACTTGGGATCAAAGGCAGCCTTCAGCGCCGCCATTTCGCGGATATGATCCGGGCCGTACATAACCTCCAGGAAGGGAGCCTTCAATTTGCCCACACCGTGTTCTGCAGAAACAGCACCGCCCATACGGGATGTTTCCGCTGCCCACCGGGCCAGCAATGCTTTGCCGCGATTGTATTCGTCCATATCCCGGGGCAGGATATTTACATGAATGTGATTATCACCAATGTGACCCCAAGCGGCATGCTGCAGTCCCTCTTCTTCCAAAGTGGTATCATACAGCGCCAAGAGAGTTTCGAAGCAGCTGTCCGGCACAGCCAGGTCGCCGCCCACCTTTGTAATTTCGGGGTAATTGCGTTTGCTGCGCTCTACCTGCATATTGACACTTTCCGGAACTGCGTGGCGGAAGAAATGCAGCATGTCCCGGTCACTGTCACTGGTAGCTACCCAAGTCATATCCGGATTTCCTCCGGCTTGGGCACAGTTGCTGCTCAAAGTCTCCAGAAGCCCATATGCCTGCTCCTCGGAGTCACAGTGCAGTTCCGTGTAGACAGCACAGCCGTATTCTTCCGGCAGGAAAGGAAGTCCGGAGAAAGCGGTGCTATCCGCTTTCTGCTTTCGCAGAATATTCAGCGCACAGTCATCAAAGTATTCAATAGCGGCAATGCCCTGAGAAATCTTCTTTGCCAACTTTGTATATGCCACCGCCTGCGCCTGTTTTGGGAAGAAGCAGGTAACGCCCCAAGTCAGTGCCGGTGTGGGCAGCAGAGCAAGTTCGATCTCCGTCATTACTGCCAGGGTGCCGTCACTGCCGATCAGCAGATCCAGTGCATCCATATTCTCATGGCAGTAATAGCCGGAGGCATTTTTACAATCGGGCATTTTGTAGGTAGGAAGCTGCACGGAAATGGTACTGCCCTGCTCTGTCTGCAAGGTCAGCGCCAAGCCGTTGGCAAAGACCTGGCCTCTGCGCAGCGCCAAAGTTTCACCGCTGGCCAGAACGCAGCGGACAGCATTGACATGGCGTCGGGTGGCACCGTAGAAATAGCTGCGGGCACCGGAGGCATTACAAGCTACCATACCGCCGATTGCGGCAGTGCTTTCCGTGGGATCGGGGGTAAACATCTGCACAGGTGCCTTGGTAAAGGCCTTGTAAGTTTCCTGTGCGGCTTCATCCCAATCCTTGCTGTCGAAGGACCGGGCTGCAATGGATTTGTTCAGCTTCTGCAGGATCACACCGGGCTGAACCGTGATAAAGAACTTACCGTCCTCCTGCCGCATACCGGTGACCTTGTCCATTCTGGACAGATTGAGGACATGGCCGCCAAAAGGAACAGCAGCAGATGCCAGACCGGTACGGCTTCCCTGCACCGTGACAGGCGTTCCGGTTTTGCTCAGCTGAGTCATAATCTGGCAAACCTGCGCTTCGGTTTCAGGGAAGGAGATGCTTTCGGCATAGCCTACCTTTTTTGACTCGTCGCGCAGGTATTCCTCGTCACCGCTGATAATTTCACGAATAAGACGTTGATCCATAATCTCACCTTTCAGATGTCCACCGGCGCAGATTAAGCCGGTGGATATTTGGTAATTATGCCAGCATTTTCATAAGATCCACAACATTTCCGTCAAATGTCATGATCATGTCTATAATTTGTCCGATCTCCTGCTCCGTCCGGCCGGCATACAGGCCAAGCTCGGTTACCTTGGCACGGAAGTCGTCTATGGACATGGGCAGTTCCGGTTCTCCCAGAGCGTAGTCTGCCTGGGCAGTAAACACATCACCATTTTTCATAGTAACGGTGACCCGGGCGGCACGCTTCTTAGGCACCCAGGAGGTCATCTCCTCATCTGCACGGACGGTGACTTTTTCCGTCAGCGCTACAACATCCGGATCCCGCAAAGCCTCCTCCGTAAAGGAACTAAGGCCAATGTTACCGGTAATCAGTGCCAGCGCAATGCAGAAGGGCGTAGACATTTTGCCTGCCACAGCACTGGGAATCTGCGTATGGTCATGTCCCTTGACACCCTGACTGTACATATCCACACAGATATGATCAATATCACGCCAATTCAGCAGGTTATTCTGAACCGCCCGCAGCGCTGCATAGATCGCTCCGTGGGTGTGTCTGCAGGATGCATAGGGCTTATGGTAGCTTCCGCAGATGTTGTAACAACTGTTTGTTTCCAGAGAGAGGATTTCCGGTTTGTAGGTCTCACAAACCGCACGCAGGAAACCAAACTTGCCCTCCAGCGTATCCAACGGTCCCTGAAAGCCCGCCCGAACAACCAAGGCAGCAGTGATACCGTCATGGGTGGCACGGCCGATGTTGAAGGGCTTCAGGGTAGAGCTATCTTCCTGCATTTCCAGAATGCCGCCGGCGCTGGTGCAAGCAGTCGCCAAGGTGGACTTGAACTGCTCCCGGTCAAAATCCAGCAAAGCAGCTACGCCCATGGCAGCGCCAATGGTGCCGACTGTGCCGGAGGCATGATAGCCCCGGGCGCGGTGGGCCGGTTGGATACAGTTACCCATACGGATGGCCGCCTCATAACCAATGGCAATGCCACGAATGACATCTTCCATGGTTAAGTTTTCCTTCTCCGCCACTGCCAAAACCGCTGGAATTACGGCAGAACCCAAATGGACAGTAGAGAAACGGTGACCGTCATCATAGTCCAGGGCATGACCGCTGATACCGTTGACCAGTGCTGCATTTTGCAGGGACGCTCTGCGTCCCAGACCTAATGCGGTAGCGTCATCGCCAGAGAACATATCCAAGTATTTCCCCAGCTGATCTTGCAGCAGCTTGGAGCCGGCAAGCATAACACCCACCTGATCCAGCAGGCACTTTCGGGTTTCTTCCTGGACTTCCGCAGGAATGGGTTGGGATTTGAGCGTATAAAGTGTCTGTATAAAGGTATCTGTCAGATTCATACACAGGTCTCCTTTATATAGGCAGATTATTCTTTGATCCGCTGCAGTGCATCATAGATGATGGGCCAATGGGATTCAGGACGCTTGCCCCAAACTACCATCATGCAATCCACCAGTTCCTTCAGGCCCTTGTCGCTGGTGTCCAGACCCAGATCCTTCAAGGACATAGGCTGATTGATAGCCTTCATAAAGCGGGCAAAGTTCTTGGTTTCATATTCGCCCCGCTCATAAGCGTACATAGATGCCTGGCAACCCAGACCTACGATCTCGCCATGGAGCCACTCACTGGTTTCCTCGGTGTACTTTGCCTTGCAGGCATAGTACAGGGCATGGGCGAAGGTAGCGCCCTTGCCGTTACCGCTGTGGATCAGGGAGTGGTTGCTGTAGTTGACTGCCGCAGCGATGGCGGTGGTAGCAACATTGGCAAAGACACAGGCATCCAGATCCTCGGTCACCTGATGGGCAACGCAATCCCGGTAGGCCTTTTCGCCACGGTTGAGGATGATCTCGTTGGTGGTGCCGGCCATGACCTTGGAGGTGTACATACCGGCGGGGGTATTGTTGACAGTATAAGACTCGTCCATCAGGCCGGTCTCAATGTACTTGGCAAAGGCATCGGCCATGCCGGAAGCGAACAGCTTCACAGGGGCATTGGCAATAACCTGGGTATCGATAACTACCGCATCAATCTCGGAAGCATGCCAAATGCGGTCGATGGGCTTATGGTCGGGGGTGTACATGACGCTCATGGCAGACCAGCAGTTGAAGGTTGCCACAGAGGTAGGCACATTCATAACAGGCAGACCGCTGCACTTGCCGGAGGCCTTTGCCATGTCCACCACCTTGCCGCCGCCGGAGCCAATCACCAGATCCACCTTCTGCTGGGGGATCAGGGTGTTCTGCAGATAATCCAGTGTCTCATAGGTACAGTCAGAGGTCATGGTGTAGAAATAAGGCTCAACACCGGCCTCCTTCAAGCTGGCCTCCATCTTGGCGCCCACAGCATCCAGCGCCTGCTTGCCGCCAACGATCAATGCTTTCTTGCTCTTGAGCATAGCAGCTTCCCGACCTACGATTTCGATCGCGCCGGGGGCCTGGACATATCGGCCGCAGCCAAACTTCATAGGCTTGAATTCATTACTCATTATCCTGTCCTCCTTATATCCGTAACCAGTTACAATTCTACACTGGCGATACGGGGCTCAAAGCAGCAGCCGGGACGCATGGCCACCACACGGACACCGCTTGCCCGCTGGGGTCCCACCTTCATAAAGGTGGCAAGGACCGTAGTCTTTCCGTTCAGTCCCAGAGGACCAACATCTGTTTCGTTGACCTTGTCGGTGATATACCGTTCCATATCGTTCTGCTTATTGAAATCACCATAGACCATGGCTTCCATCATGAGAGCCGTGGCTTCATACTGAGAACGGCCCACACCGATGGCAACGGCACAGGGCGTACAGCCCAGCAGTTTGGTAGCATCCTTGGTACGGGTAACGATCTCATCCAGCACCACTTGCAGGCTGTGCTTGTGGAAGATTCTGTGGGTAATGCCCCGGATGGCGGGGCCGCCGCCCAGCATCAGCACATGGACACGAAGCACATCCTCCTGCACTTCCTTAATGAGGAAGGGCGCAGGCTCCAGCGCGTCGGAATCTGGGCTGATGCCGCCGGACATATCGATCCGGGCTGCATCATCACCCATGATTGCCATAGGCCGGCCGGGAAGCTGACGCAGGCCTTCCCGAACACCCTCCTGAATAGCAGACATCATGCTGCCACTGAGGGTACGGTTGGGACCGATCTCAATAAATACATGGGGAATACCGGTATCATCACACAGAGGGCTACGGTTACACTGGGCAACCTCCGCGTTTTCCAAAATGGTTTCCAGATTCCATTTGGCCCGGGGCAGTTCCTCGGCGGCAACAGCCCGGCGGTAGGCTTCCTTTTTGTCCTCGCGGAAGGTAGAACCGGCTCTGACCAAAGTATCGGCCACCTTGGCTACCACTTTATTGTAATCAAAAGACATGGTTTCTCCCTCCTTAAAACATGCTCTCGCCGTGGGCGGCGGCAATGATGCAGGGGAATTTCTCTATCTGCAATTCATAGAATGCCTCCATCCCCAGCTCCGGATGGGCCACACAGCGCTTTGCTGTGACCTTACTGTTCAGCAGTGCCGTAACCGGAGCAATGACCGCATAGACTGCATTGTACTGCTGGAACATCTTCACAGTCTCCGGTTTCAAAGCACCCTTACCCAGATGCATCCGGATACCCGCAGCAGTCAGCTGCGGCATTGTTCCCTCGATTTCCAGCTTGTTGCTGGAGGTGGGGCCTACACCCGCAGGGCTGACTGCGGTGTGGAAAATCACACTGCCCTGTAAGTGAATATCGTTTTCTTCCAGTGTGCCTGCATCGATCATCTGCACGATTTTGGGCAGCACGGCATCACGGCCAGCATAGATGGTGCCGGACACATTTACGATGTCACCGACCTTCAATTGGCTAAGAACCTCATCACTGAAGGGAGCGGTAATATTTTTAATTTCCATATCTGTTCCCTTTCTGAACACCCCCGGTCTCCCGGGGGCGTATCCTGTCAGATTAATGATTCAAAGAACCCTTGGGAGAGTAGGTAGCCTCGGGGTAGTAGGCATCGATAACGCGCTTGACCAGCAGAACCTGCTTTGCGCGCTTCTTGGCATCTGCCTCAGTGGAATCCCAGCTGTGGGTCTGTGCCACGGAACCGCCGGTCTTCAGATAGATGGGAGATGCAACGCGGATCATCTCGGGAACCTCGTAGTGACGAATGAAGCCGCCGGAGGAAGTGGGGTTCTCGGTGTGGCAGTCGATGGGAATGTCAATGGCAGCACGGACAGCAGCCAGATGCTGCAGCTGATAGTCGCGGACGATGTTGAAGGAATCAGCGCCGATGTCCTGCAGCAGCTTGGCAGAGCAGGGATTGCCGTGACCGGAATGGGCAGACATCTTAAACTTGCAGTCCTCGGGCAACAGGCCTGCCTTCCGGGCCTGATCCAGTGCCCACAGGCAGCCTTCGTCGTAGACCAGGAAGGTACGGACACCCAGACGGGCAGCGCGGCGAACATCCTCGATCGCACGGACGACCTGATCCTGACCACGCAGACGGTAACCCATACGAACGCCCTCAGGGCTCTTAACGGAAGCACTGGTATCGGTGGTTGCACGGGGGCCGATAGCCAGAACCAGCTCTACCTGATACTGCTTAGCCAGTTCGACCATGGCAGAAATGTCGCTATCAGACAGGGTCCAGATACCCTTTGTCTGAGTCACACGGTGGATGTAGAAGCCAAGGCGGTCCACTTCCTCCAGCAGGGCACGCATAACCGCGGGACCCTGAATGCCGGGAACCTCAAAACGGTACTGGCAGCCGTCATCAAACCGCTTTTCAGAGGTAGGCAGGCTGTACAGGTCTCCACCGGGCTGGCCAATGGATTCTAAAAACTTTCTGGTTTCTTCCATAGTGTTCATAATTATGTCCTCCTAAAAAATATATAATTTTAATTTATGCTTCACCTTTTCGTTGGTAAATCACATCAATAACGGTACCGTCCCGGTATTCCACAATGCAGGTAACCTTGTCGGTTGTTTCAATGGGCTTGGGATATCCGGTCAGAGAATAGGCCATATCCCGCAAATATTCGATGGAAACGGTCTTGATGCCGGCGGCTTCCAGGTCTTCCTTCAGCATTTCATAGTTCTTGTGCTTGGGGTTCAGAGCAATGCCTGCTTCCGTTACCACCACGGCCACAGAGGAACCCGGTGTACAGCAGGTAAACACTTTGTCAACCACAGAGGGGATACGGCCGCGGATAATCGGAAGTGTCACAATGGAAATATCCGCACCGTCAGCCACATCGGGACCGCCGCCGAGGCCGCCCATCATTTCACCGCTGGAACCGGTGAGAATATTGATATTGAAATCGGTATCCACTTCCAGTGCACCCAGAACACCAAAGTTCAGCTTATCCAACGCGCAGCTCTTATTGAACATATTGGCATACATGGAATTGTCGATTTCCAGAATACTGGGGTCATCTGCAATGGCCCGGGCTGCAACCGCGTCAAAGGACTGGGAGCAAAGCAAGCTCCGCAGCAGTCCCCGCTTGTGCATCTCCACAATAGCACCGGTCATGCCGCCCAGTGCGAAGCTGGCCTGAATCCCGGCATTTTCGGTATAATCTGCCAGATAGTTGGTACAGGCCACAGGGATAGCACCGGCACCGGTCTGGAAGGAGTAGCCATCTTTGAACAGACGGCTGGCAGCCATGATATCCGCACAGCGCTGGGCAATCAGCAGGTCACGGGGATTCTTGGTCATACGGGTCGCACCGGCACCGATCTTCTTGGGATCACCGATTTCCTCTACTTTGACCACATAATCCACGTACATCTGGGAAATAGAAATGGGTACGCAGGGATACGGAACCAGATTGTCTGTAATCACCACCACATGCTCCGCACAGGTGGCATCAACAAAGGAATAGCCCAAAGAACCGCAGGCATTGGGTCCCACCTGTCCGGTACAGTTACCAAAATCATCCGCGGCGGAAGCGCCGATAAATGCCACATCAATGGACAAGGCTCCAGTTTCAATGGCATGGGGTCTGGCACCGTGGGGCCGGAGAATGACAGGTTCTGCCAGTTCCAATCCATCCACCACCGCATCACCCAGTTCTCCACGGATGCCGCTGGCCTGGATACGGTTTATGGTACCGTCTTTCACAAAGTCCACAATAGAGGGGTTTTTGATATTGACCACAGCACTGGGCGCAAAGCACAGCCCCCGGATTCCCAGCTCCTTGATGGCGGTAAGAACCTGTCCGATAATCTTGTCACCCTCGCGGAAACTATGATGGAACGAAATGGTCATGCCGTCTTTCAGCCCACAAGCCAAAATCGCAGCCTTCAGATCCGGCAGCAGCTTGGTGCCGGAAACAGCCCGTTTGCTGGGTTTTCTCTGGGAACAGACCGGCTGCTCCGCTTCAATGGCTTCCTGCGGACCGGCATAGGGTTTTACTATGTAACTACCGATTTTTTCCGGCAGTTCACGACCTGCTGCATTGATCATAGCTGGTCACCTCCGATCTTAATACCGGCAGCTTCTGCCTGTGCCAAGGTGGTTCTGGCCCGCAGCTCCATAGGCTTATCGATCATACTGCCATCCAGTGTGACCGCACCTTTTTTCTGCAATTTACCCTGTTCCACTGCCTCCAGCACCCGCAGAGCATATTTGATTTCTTTTTTGCTGGGCGTAAAGAAAGAATTGACAACATCAATCTGTCTGGGATGTACACAGGTTTTTCCGTCAAAGCCCAGATTACGGGTCAGGGCAGTATCCTCTTTCAATCCTTCCGTATCGTTGATATCGGAGAAGACCGCGTCGATTGCTTCCACGCCTGCATGACGGCAGGCAGTCAGCAAGGCATTCCGGGCGTAAAAAATCTCCATGCCTGCCTTGGTGCGCTGGGATTTCATACTGGCGGTATAATCCTCTGCACCCAGGGCCAATGCTACGATCCGAGAATCCGCTGTGGCGATCTCATAGGCATTGATCAGGCCCAGATAGGATTCAATATTGCACCAAACCTCGATCTTACCCACTTCCAAACCGGCAGCTGTCTCAATTTCCGCGATTCTCTGGCAGATCCGGACTGCCTCTTCCCGATACTCCACCTTCGGAATACGGATCGCGTCGGGTCTGGCCCGGACGGCAGCTTCCAGATCTTCATCGATGTATTCAGAATAAATTCCGTTGACACGGATGATGACATATTTATTGGCAGGACGGTGGTAGCGTACGGTGTTGTACACCAGCAGTCTGGCAGCATCCTTTTCCGACGCAGGAACAGAGTCCTCCAGATCGTACACCAGACAGTCCTCATTATAAAACGCCGCCTGTATCATATTGACTGGGTTGGCACCGCTGGCGTAAAGGGAGGTACGCTTCAATTTTGCAGTCTGCATTACTGATCCTCTCCTTTCCAGTCAAACTTGATTCCCGTTGCCCGGCAGCATGCTGCCTGCATACGGGCCCGGATGACCCATTCCAGGGCACCTCTATCTGCTGCGTCCACAATGGCATCTGTAATACCGAAGGACTCCAGAACCTCCTTCATGGTGGCAATAATAGCATCGCCGTACTGTGCTTTCACAACACTTTGCAGTTGGATTTCCAGACCTTTGCCGGGATTCGGCAAAATACTGATCTGGATATCACTGGATTCCAGTGTTCCCACGATTGCTGCCTGCTTAATTTCCATTGACAACACACCTTTCTGCTAAAATGTACTATACTTCTGCTGCCATTTTATCTTATATTTGACTAACATGGAATTACATAATACTTGAGGATACTTTCACCAAACTTTATGCATATTTGCAAAACAACACACAACTGCATCCGATTTCGGATGCTGCAGATCCGAAATATTTATATGTGGTAGAATTCCTGCGCAAAAGCTTTGAACGCCGTTTCGTCTTCCGTTAGCGGACGGCTATGCCAGTAAAGCTTCATCTTCCATGGCGCGCAAATATTGTCTATGGGAATGTAACAGATATTGGACCGGTCAATTCTGCCGGTATGCTCCGAACTGAATGCAATACCCATCTGCTCCTCTACCAGGTTCCGGTAAAACTGGTAGGAGCAGGAAGTCGCATTGGGAAAGGCCACACCGTTGGCAACAAATAATTTGACAAACCGCTCGTACTGAGCCGTTCCCTGCATCGGCAGAAAAAGCGTCTGTTGCGCCAGCTCCCGGATGTCCACGGAGGTTCTGGATGCAAAGGGATGATTGGGATGGACCATAACCGCAGGACGGTCTTCAAATAAAAGTATGCTTTCCAGTTCACCCGCAGAAGAAGCAGGGATATCTTCCTCTGCTGCCAGTACAAATGCGTACTGTGCAGACAGAAAGCCCAAAGACAGCTTGTCCAGATTCAGATTCGTGCAGGATAAAGTATACTGGGGGCATGCCTGTGAAAATTCTGTGATGAGATCCATCCACAAATTAGAAGTCGTGGTAGCAATCCAGATATGCTTTCTTTGCTGTATGGCGTTGCGCAAAAGCTCTTTTTTGCCACACTCCAGTGCATCAAACATCTGGTTGACATAACGCAGGAATATTTCCCCTTGAGGATTCAGCATAATGCGTTTGGCGTAACGGTCAAACAGCTGCACATCCAGTTCTTTTTCCAGACGGGAAATGGAGTTGCTCAGTGCGGGTGCAGAAATATAGAGTGCTTCCGCAGCAGCGGAAATTTTCTCCAGTTCTGCTACGGTTTTAAAGTATTTCAGCTGCAGTAATTCCATTGCCACACACCTCACCCAAGCATAATGTTATTTTTATTATATACGACAAAAAACGAAAACACAAGACAAAAAAGAATAACCGGTTTGGTTAGCCGCCCCTATGAATAAAATAGGGTTGTTATCCAATAAATCAAGCCGTATATCACACTCACAGATACACCGCAGACGATCACGGAGCCAGCGATTGTAAACAGCTTGGCGCTGACACCTAAAATAAACCCCTCTGCTGGTGTCAAGCTAGGACCCAGTAATTCGTGTTCTATTAGGGAACTATTTCTTGCAAATTGACTCATATATTAGGGATTTACATCAAATTGTCAACATGTTATACTAAAGCAAAGAAAGGTGTACTATATGCCAAAGCAGAAATCTAAACGCACTGTGAAGAAAACAGTAGTAATCAAAATGTGTAAAAGCCCTTGCATTTTGGTACTGACGGTTTTTTGCCTACTGTTTCTGTTCATGCTTGCAGCAATGCTTTATTTGATCGCGCTGTCGGAATTGGGATTTAGAATCATTCTTATGCTTTTAGCCATCCCAGTAATTCTATTTCTACCGTTTCCTCTCTATTATGCAACCTGGCAAATTACATTTGATGCAGCAGGCATACAAAAAACGGCCTTGGGGAATCAATCAAAAAAGTACGCATGGACGCAGGTCAAGGAAGTACGCTCTGCGTGGTTGATTTCCGAACGAAGCTATGGTATCAGCATTATTTTCAAAGACAGAACAGCTATTCGTTTCCGCATGGATTGCGAAAATGCTGAAGCGGCAAAAAAGCTAATTCTATCGCATTGTTCCATTACAGAACATAGAGGCATGATATGAATGATCTAGCGAAACGCAAATCTATCCGCATTGCCGATTACGACTATTCTACACCCGGAGCATATTTCATTACGGTCTGCACCGCAAACAGAGAGAAAATCTTCTGGTCTGATCGTAGGGGCGAACTGCGTTCGCCCGCTGACAATATGCAAACGGGCGATCAAAGATCGCCCCTACGAGTAGAATTGTCAAATCTCGGAAATATTGTTGATGCCGAGATTCAGAAATTAAACACCACATATGATGCTGTTCGTGTTGATAAGTATTGCATCATGCCGGATCATATTCATTTCATCATATCTATTAACACGGATGAGAACGGGCGAGCGCAGTTCGCCCCTACGATTTCGAGGGTAATCAAGCAATTCAAGGGGTCGATTACAAAGCGGGTTGGCAAACCCATTTGGCAGAAATCCTTTTATGACCACGGAATCCGAAATCAGCAGGATTATGACGAGATTTGGGAATACATCGAAAACAATCCTCTCAAATATGCATTAAAACGGACACCGTGATGGTGTCCGTTTTTTCGGGCCAATTTGTAGGGTCGGTCTGTGACCGCCCGCGGGCGCACACAGTGCGCCCCTACAATCACTTACGATAGAAACCGTAGGAGCGACCTGCGGTCGCCCGTTAAAATAATGTGGTTATCCAATAAATCAGTCCATATGCCACCGAAGCCGAAACGCCATACACGATCACATGCCCGGCGATTGTAAACATCTTCGCGCCGACGCCCAGGATGAAGCCTTCTGCTGCTGTCAAGTTAGGATGCAGTGTTTTTGTCGAATTGGCACTCCTTCTGCCAAATCATGTAGACTTCTCACGATAATACTTCTTATTATTTACTTTGATAGAGTTATGCGATATACTAAACGAAAGGAGGTAGATAATTATGCAGGCAATTCAAACTTACCGTTTTTTGATCGGAACTAAAATTCCGTTTTCTGATTGTCCTGGAATTGTTCAAACCTTTATGGAGCAGCAAAACCTTCATTATAATCGTTTCTTATACTATTTCGAAGATAACTACGGTGGCCTTCCCAAAATCATGAAAGACTGCCCTCATATTGGGTCAATACGTTCACGCCTTAACATCAATGGAGGGGAACAGTTTTACTTGTCCAACATTGAAGAAGATACAGGCTGTACCGAAGATGAGATCATATCCGTTGTACCTAAAATTCACCGCAGGTATGGACTAAGTGAAGCGTATATCATATACCAAGATGTTGACTTTTTTGCGCAGAAAATCCCGGCTGTTGTGCAAACACCGGGAAACACCCCTGACTGTATCAAAGGTTCCAGTATCACCCTCTATCGCGATTCTGTATTTCCTAGATGGAACAGAATTGACCTTAGAATAATAATCCATAACGGAACAAATACCTATGACCCTACTCCATATTTTGAAGCGATGCACCAGCTTCTTCCCGGAGTGCGCCATATGGGATTCGTAGAATGCTGCTTAACTGCCGAAGAACAAATTTTATATGACCAATTAAATGAAAGTGTTACTCCTTTGGTGCAACATGCTTGCGACCATTTTGAAAAGCAGCTTCCCGAGCGTATTACCACTACTCCTGCCGTATTAGATACACCCAAGCTTTCGGTTGCCCCCGCACTAAAAAGGCTTGGTAGGCAGTACGGTTATTCCTATGTCAAGCATGAGTATGGATGCTTCTTTGTTCAAAAAAGAACAACAAACGGACACTATATTCTACTAGCTATTGATGTCGGTCCGATGTTTAAGGGTGTCGGGTTATTGATCAGCTATGTGGGTGCAGGATTTGACCATCGTATCGGTTCCACATTCCGCTATCCGCTGGATCAAAAAGATTTGGAAGATTACTTGCTGCAAATTTTTGAAGCTTTGGCTTCCGCGGAAAAGGATGTTATCCCGGCACTGGACTCTCATTACCCCCCTACCCCGGATTGGTTTCTTACATCTCATAAATGATGCCGCCTGTTACGAAAACAGGCG
>JAZNFH010000104.1:0-3987 GCA_045589055.1 Faecousia sp.
CTTGGAACAGGCCATTAAAAAAGTATTACCCTGCGCCCCCGGTGACCCAACCACGGGGTTCCGCTTTTTTATTCAAAGTAGAGCTTTCCAAAGAATTCGGAGCAGTGGAATTCCGGGAAGAAGCGCTGCAGGAATGCCACATCAATACGGTAGGTAATCTCCCGGCCATCATCCGTCCGGGACGCAGGGCTTAGACTGCTTCCGCATCATAGCAAAACTGCGCCTGTGCAGAAATACCGGCAGCCAAAGGCAGGCATCCAACTACAGCGCAGATACCTTGTTCCAATCCAGCACTTCCGCTTTCTTGGTAACCACATAAGACTTCATATTTTTCCTCCGGTATCCGGATTACGCAACTGGTACACCCATTTATAGTCATCACTGCGAAGATAATACGAGAATA
Organism: Faecousia sp.; assembly: GCA_045589055.1. Lineage (GTDB taxonomy): Bacteria > Bacillota > Clostridia > Oscillospirales > Oscillospiraceae > Faecousia. The sequence goes on from JAZNFH010000104.1 coordinate 404, forward strand.
TTTCCGCCACCGCGCCCAAAGGCAGCAAAGTCTCCATAGAATCCGAAACCTTCAACTGGAAGTCTGCCGCAATTGCCAGCACATTCTCCCGCAAAGACTGTTCCAGATGTTTCAAAAAGTAATCGCCCAATTCCAGCATAAAGCCGTGGAGTACCACCAGCTCCGGGTTCAGCAGGTTTACCGCATTTGCAATGACCACACCCAGCCGCAGCGCTGCTTCCCGAACCAGATGCATGCACATCCGGTCGCCGGCTATGAGGGCATCCCGGATTGCTGTGACGGTAATGGGTTGCCCCTGTGTCAGGGAGGAAAGTACACCGTGATCCAGGGCATCCATGATAGCACCCACCAGTGCCGGATAGGCCGTATCCACTTCCACACAGTCCGGTTTTCCGCAGTAACAAAGCCGGTGTCTGCCGGCTCCATATTCAATTACCGTGTGTCCCAATTCTCCCGCCATACCGTTGGCACCGGCAACCGGCATGCCGTTACAGCAGATAGAAGAGCCAATGCCGTTGGATAGCTCCACACAGATAAAATTCTGCACACCTTTTGCCGCACCAAACCGCTGTTCCGCCATAGCGGGCAGTGTAACACCGCTGTAACTGTCCACCAGCAGTCCGAATTCTTCCTGCAAACGGGGTTTCAAAGAAACGTGGATCCAATCATTGAAGTGCGAGTAGTTGGTAACCAGGGAATTCCCGTACTGGTATGCGGTGGGATCAAACAGCGGTTCGCTGATGCCAATACCCACAATGCGTTTATCTGCAAACTGCTCCAAAAGCACCTGAATATTGCGTACGATCTCCCGGATCAGATCTTCTCTGGTGGCATCCATCCCCACCTTTTGAACGCAGTGGAGCAAAACACTTCCGTCAATGCGGGATACAACATAATTAACAGAATCGTCAGTAAATGAAATGCCGACAGCACACAGATGCTCCTTGTTGATCTCCAGCATGGTGCGCTTCCGGCCATGGCCCACAGAGGCATAGCCGGTTTCTACGATCAGTTTCTCATCCAGCAATTCCTTGATGATGTCACTGACACTGGCAGGCCGGTAATCCGTCAGTTCAATCAGCTCTGTTCGGCTAATGGGGCCCAGATGGCTGATCATATTCAAAATCAGATACCGTTTGAACCTATGACTGTTGTACGCCACTGATTTCACTTCCCAACCGTTTCTTTTTGCTATTTTAGCACATCCGAAAATGTATTGCAAGAAATAATGGTAATTCCGCAGAAATATCATTGACAAAGAAAAGGCTTTGTATTAAGATTATATTACTAAGGAGTAATTATTAGCTGTTATTCTCTTGGTGTTCCCAGTGTATTACCTACACTTGTGTAATTAATGCACCGTCTCTTTTGCCGGCGGATGCCGCAGGAGTTTATTATGAACACCTTAAAAGCTGCTGAGTCAGTTGAAGGAGGCTTAAGATTATGCTTGCTATCAAGAATGCTACACTTGTCATGCGGGATCATCTCATCCCCCAGGCAGCACTGCTGATCGAAGACGGCAAGATCCATTCCTTTGGAGAAATGCGCAGCTTTACCATTCCGGAAGGCTGTGAGGTCATCGATGCGGAAGGTTTGTTTGTGGGCCCCGGTCTTGTGGATATCCACAACCACGCCGGTAACGGTCACTGGTTCTATGATGAGCCCATTGAAGCTGCCCAGTACAACCTGCAGCACGGCACCACCACCATTCTGGCCTGTCTGTATTTCAACATGAACGGCCAGCAGTTGGTAGAGCAGGCCGCCTGTGTTAAGGAAGCCATGAAGACACCCGAAGGCGCATCCATCGCCGGTTTCTACATGGAATGTCCCTACATGAATCCTAAGTTTGGCGCTGACCGGGAAAATAATCCCTGGAAAGGCCCTATCAACAAAGCCGAATACCAGCAGGTCATCGATGCTGTGGGTACCGACGCAAAGGTCTGGGTAGTGGCACCCGAGCGGGAGAACATCCTGCAGTTTGTTCTGGATGCCCGGGAGAATAACCCCACGGTAAAGTTCTCCGTAGGTCACAGCGAAGCTTCTCCCCAGCAAATCGAAGCTCTGATGCCTTATGGCCTGTGCATCGGCACCCACCACACCAACGCCACCGGCGACCGCATCTTCTATCCGGAAGTTCGGGGTGTCTGTGTGGATGAAGCCGTTAATTACAACCGGGACATCTACGCAGAGCTGATCTGTGACAGCCGGGGCATCCATGTGGATCCCTATATGCTGCGGCTGGTCCGCAAAATCAAGGGCGAAGACCGGATTATCCTGATCTCTGATGCCTGCGTCTTTGACGGCCCGGTACCCCCCGGATACGACGGTGTCACCGATATTCTCTTTGACCACTCCGGCGAGATTGCAGGCTCCAAGCTGAGCCTGGAAGTGGCCTGCCGGAACATGATGAAGCACACCGGCGCATCCATTGTGGATGTATTCCGTTATGCTTCCTACAATCCCTCCCGTGCGGTGGGATTCCTGGACCGCGGCGAGATCGCCGTCGGAAAACGTGCTGACCTGGTGATCACCGATCACTGGATGAATGTAAAAACCGTTATCTTGAAAGGAGAAACCATATCATGAGCATTTTTGAGCCCAACACCAAGTTTGATTTCCTTCCCGCTGACTTTGTCCCCTTCAAGGACCGCGAGGTCTGCGAGCGCGTCCGCAAAATGAGCGGTAAGGAACTGGAAAACCGTGAACCCTGGTGGCATCCCGAGTTCAATGTCAAGGTCATGATGAACCCCCATCCCGTTCTGATTGCTACCCTGTTCTCCCGTCTGAAGGCAGCTTCCGAGGCTGGCAAGACCTTCACCATGATTCTGGGCAATCCTGAGCCCGACACCTACATCCCTCTGGCTCAGCTGATCAACTACTTCCAGGTTGACTGCTCCAAGGTTCACATCTTCGCTGAGGATGAGTGGGCTGACGATCAGGGTAACATCGCTCCCGAGACCTACGAGGCCGGTTTCGTTCACTCCATGATCAAGTATCTGGTCATGCAGATCGATCCCAAGCTGCGTATGCCCATGGAGAATGTCCACTATCCCACCAACAAGAACATTAACGACTACTCCAAGATCATCAACGATATCTCCGAGGGTGGCGCTGACATCATCTCCACCTCCCCCGGCTGGACCGGTCACGTGGCGTTTGTCGATCCTATTCCCGAGTTCATCGGCAGCGGCGACATTGAAGAGTGGCTGAATCAGCCCGCAAAGCTGGTCAAGCTGCATCCCATGACCATTATGCAGAACTCCCTGAACGGCACCTTCGGCCAGTCCGGTGACATCGCCAATGTACCTCCCATGGCTGCTACCATCGGCCCCATCGATGTTATGCGTGCTAAGGAGCGTATCGAGGTTCACGCACTGGCTACCTGCGGCACCTTCTCCAGCTGGCAGAGAATGACCTCTCGTCTGGTCACCCACGGTCCCGTTACCCCCTATGTTCCCTCTTCCATGCTGCAGACCAAGAAGACCCAGGTCTACATCTCCGAAGAGCTGGCTGCTCCCTTCGAGTGCTGGGAGAAGGTCGGTTACTAATTCTGATATCTCAAAAACGCCGGCAGCTATCTGCCG
>JAZNFH010000105.1:0-34754 GCA_045589055.1 Faecousia sp.
TGAGCCCCCACAAGACCCGCCCAACGCACCCCCGGCTCCGCCTACCACGCCACCCCCTCCGCCCCCTAAAGCACCGCCCAAGCAGCCGGAGGAAAAAGGTAAGGCTACTGAGCCGAAGCAAGCAGAACCGCCCAAATCTCCCGCCGGTGATAAAAAACCTGCCGTAGAGCAGAAACCCGGTGAGAAGAAACCCGAGGAAAAGAAACCGGATGCAAAAGCACCGGCAACTGATCCCAAACCCAATGTTCCCACCGAGCAGAAGAAACCCGGTGATGCTGCAAAAGGCACACCTGTTTCTGACCCCAAGAAAGGCGTACCCACTCCCCCTGCCGCAGAGGGCAAGCCTGCTACCGATCCCAAGAAGCCGGAGGATAAGTCCCCGGCTGCTGACCCCAAGGTTAAACCTGTGGACACTCCTAAAAAGGAAGATCCCAAAGCGCCCATCTCGGTGAGCGGCAAAGGCAAGGTGGAAATCCCCATTGAGCCTAAACCTGCGGATAAAACAGCTGCACCCAAAGCTACTGACCCCAAAAAGCAAGAACCCAAGCCTAAAGCAGAAACTGCTGTAGGCCCAAAACAAGAAGCGGAGGGCGTTGCACAGCAAGCGGAAGGCCCCAAGGGTATCGTTATCACGCAGGTTTTTGAGGATCGGCTGAAACCGCCTACAGACGCAGACTTAAAGAAACTGCCCATCCCCAAAGAGGGTGAAGCCTTCTCTATGCGCCTGCACCCGGCATACTTCTTTGAGTTTTTGGAACATCCCTTTACGATCAATCGTGAAACCAAAGATTATAAGGATTTGCGTGAATCCATTAAGGAAAACGGCATCCGTGATCCCGTTTACTGCCGCCCCAGAGAAAAGGGTGGTTTGGAAATTATCTCCGGCCACCGCCGTCACGATATTGGCACTGAGCTGAATTACCCCATCCCCACCATCATTGTCCAAGCCGATGATGATACCGCCCGTATCGCCGTAGTGGACGGCAACTTGCACCGAATGGACATTCCCACATCCGAGCTGGCGAGAGCCGCAAAGATGAAAATGGAAGCCTTGACCCGGAAAGCGGGCCGCCGCTCCAAGATGGAGCAGCTGACCGCACCCCAAAAGCGATCCGATCAGCAGGTAGCCGAAGATATGAATATGAGCCGCAACCAAGTCCAGCGGCTTGTCCGTATTGATTCCCTTGTCCCCGAACTGAAGCAGCAAGTGGACGATAAAAAGCTGCCCTTCAATACAGCCGTGGAACTGTCCTATATGAACCCGGAGGAGCAAAAGAAAGTCGTTGACTTTATGCAAAAGGAGCAGGTCACGCCCTCTATGGCACAGGCCACCGCACTGAAAGAAGCCAGCCGACACGCCGAGACTCTGAAAAAGCACACGCCGTCCCTTGCCCCGGCTCATGTGGTAGATGAAAAGAAAATTGCATCCATTATCAAGCCGAAGAAAGAGCCGGAGTTGAAAGTGACTTTGACCGCTGACGAACTGCGCGGCTATTTCCCGGACAAACAGCCTACTGTAGCCGAAGCAAAGCGAGCCATTTTTGATGGTCTGGATATGCGGAAAAAGGCGCTGGAAAAGCAAGCCAAAAAGCAGGATATTAAAAATCCTGCCCGGTAACGGAGGTCTGCTATGGATGTATTAGTGGTTGAGCCGGGATATGCCCCCTACGAAAAATCAATCAACGGGCTGGATGAAATGCAGGCTACTGTTGGAGGGTCGATCCAGGCAATCTACCCTTATGAAGATCAAGTTGCCATAGTCTGCAATGAAGAAGGTCTGTTGCATGGTCTGGAATTTAACAGAAGCGTTCCCGGCGGATACGGCGGTGTTGTAGGCACATTCTTTATCTGCGGATTGGGAGAGGAGGATTTCTGTTCTCTTACCCCGGAGCAGATGGAGAAGTATCGCAAGGAGTATCACAAAGCGGAAATTCTGATTGGTGCCAGAGGAAATGAGCCAATCACCATAAAGGTGGAGCCGAAGCAAAAGAAGTCCCCAGATACACCGCAAAAGCCACCCAAGCGGCCAGAGAGGTAATGCTATGGACAATACCCAGTTTGAATTTACCGCATTTATAGAGAATTTGAATCACCGCACCCGTGGATTCCTTTCCGGCGCACATCTGACCTTCCCCACTACAACGGAGCTGGTACAGGCCACTTTGAACATCATCGGTGTGGACGGTCTGCGGAACGAGGAAATCATCGTCACAGACTATACCATCAGCATCCCCGGTCTGCGTTCTGTGTTGGGTGAGTACGCAAGCATTGACGAGCTGAACTACCTTGCCCACCGGATTCAAGGTATGACCCCGGAGGAGCAGGCCAAATTTGTTTCCGCGCTGAAACACGGCGAATATGCTGACGGCCTGCAGGATGTTATCAACCTGACCTACAATCTGGATTGCTATGAGCTGATTCCCGAAGTTACAACCTATGAGGAATACGGGCGGTATCTTGCAGAAAGTCAGCGGGATTTTCAGCTTCCGGCGCAGGCTGCCATGTACTTTGACTATGCTTCCTACGGCGAGGATTCCGCTATCAACGAGGGCGGTGAGCTGACCCCACAGGGGTACATCTACAACAACCGATCCGACTTCCGGGATGTGTATGACGGCAAGAATGTCCCGGAGGAATACCGGGTATTCAAGTACCCTATGCAAATGAGGGCAAAGCAGAGCAAGCAGCCGAAACCGCCCAAACCTCCGCAGCGGTGATGCCTATGAAGAACCCCACAGACGAGCGGCTTGCGGAACTGACGGACAAACTGGAAAACGGTATCAAGGAGCTGTACGCAAGCGGCAAGTATGCGGAGTATCTTCATGCTATGTCCAAATTTCATCGTTACAGTTTTGGCAATGCCCTGTTGATTCTTTTCCAATGTCCTACCGCAACCCGTGTTGCAGGCTATACCACATGGAAAAAAGACTTTGGGCGCAATGTCAAGCGCCACGAAAAGGGCATACAAATCCTTGCTCCCTGTCCGAGCCGCCGATATGTTTGGAAAGAGGTTACTGACCCCAATACCGGTAAGGTTTTATGCAACCCGGATGGCAGTCCCCGGAGGGAAACACAGCTTGTGACAGTCACCCATTTCAAGGTAGCAACTGTCTTTGATGTGAGCCAGACGGAAGGCAAGGAACTTCCCACCTTGGGTGTCACCCGCTTGACTGGTGATGTGGAGAACTTTACCGCCATCTATGACAAGCTAACAAGCCTTTCCCCTGTTCCGGTGGAGATCGATATTTGCCCCGGGGAAGCCAATGGCTATTTCAGCTCTACGGAAAATCGTATCGTTCTCCGGCCCGGTATGAGCCAAATCCAGACCGTCAAGACGCTTGTGCATGAAATTGCCCACGCAAAGCTGCACGATGCTAAGACTATTCCCCCGGAGGAACGCAAGCAGCGCCGGGAAAAGGAAGTGGAAGCGGAAAGCATTGCCTATGTGGTATGTCAGCACTTCGGCATTGACACTTCCGAATACTCCTTTGGTTATGTCGCAGGTTGGAGCCGGGGTAAGGAAATGAACGAGCTGAAATCCTCACTGGATCAGATACATTCCACAGCCGGAGAAATCATTGCCGCTCTGGACGATACCTGTATGGTACACACGCAACCCAAAAGCAAACCTACTCAACAATTTGCAAGATAGGAGGAAACCAATGGATATTATCAACGCAAATTTAGCCCGGATGCCGCTGGTGTCGATCATCGGCTTTCCGGCTCTGCTAACCAAAAACAAGGTTAGCAAACAGACTGTTCACATGAACCTGTTTGTGTATGAACTGCAAGGAGACTTTGAAAGCGACGATCCCCTTATTGTTTCCGAGCAGGCGCAGGACAATTTCTGTGCCACAGTCATTACCCCTGTCCCTCTACTTATTGATGGTGTGACACAGCTTATGCTCAGTCCCGGAGATATTGCTGAGGATGCCGATTCCCGACACTATACTCCGGCTGAATTTGAGGCACGATTCTATATGTGAAGCACCCGCACAGCGCAGCCGTAGGCAGCGCTGTACGAGCAAGTATGGCATTTTGATAGCAAAACGCCGCTTGTTAGGGGTAAATCCCTAAGACCCCACGAAAATGCGTCCCAAGTTGGGACACAAATCCACGATATGAAAGGGTGTGAAATATGGCACCTGACTTTTCCCCTTGGGGAAAAATCGATTGGAGCGAAACCCTGGCACCCGGCTTTGAAATGGTTGCCACTCCCAGTCATGGTGGCATTATGGTGTCCAGGGATGCTTCCTTTATGCTGTCCCCCGCAGCCCGGAAATGCGGTGCATGGAACGGTGGCTACCTTTGTTTTGAAGAAGATGCCGCTGAAAATGTAGTGCTGCGGGAATTGCTGGATATGAAGCTCTGGCAGATTCCAGACCGCATTAAAGACCGGGCCGCTTTTGTGGAGAACATCGATCAGAATATCCGCAAGTACAATCCCGGCTACTGGATAGCAAGGGAAAAGCGGTTGTCCCAAAAAGAAAAACCGCCCCAGCGCCCCCGGACAAATGTGAGGTAGTCTATGCGCCAAATCGCAAAGGCTATTCTTTTGCGGCTCACCGCCGAGGAATACGCCCACTTACAGGCTACTGCTCAGATTGCCGGTATGAAGATCGAGCCAACGATCCGCAAGCTGATAATGGGTGAAAGGCTGCGCCCCCGACCACCGGATGCCTACGCAGACATTCTCCGGGAGCTGTCAGCCATCGGCAACAATATCAACCAAATTGCCTATTGGGCAAATGCTACGAAAGGCGTATCCGGTGATGAAATCCACGATGCCGCCGCTCTTGTGCAAAAGGCGTTTGCCTTAGTAAAGGAAACCCTGTAATGGCCTATGACAAAATCATTCCAATCAAGGGCAGACTTGACCACTGTGTTAATTATGTTCTCAATCCCGAAAAGACCGATTTAGGACGGGTACTGGAATACATCGGAAATGCCGATAAAACCATTACCCCGGACGGCAAAGCAGTTTTAGAAACTGCAATCAACTGTCAGCTTGAAACAGCTTACCGGGAAATGATGGACACGAAAAAGCGGTGGTCAAAGCGGGGCGGTGTACTGGGGTATCACTTGGTACATTCCTATGCCCCCGGTGAAGTGACCCCGGAACAGGCTCATGCCATCGGTGTGGAATTTGCCCAGCAGCTCCTGCAGGGTAAATATGAGGTTGTGGTATCCACCCATCTTGACCACGACCATATACATAACCACATACTGTTCAATTCCGTTTCTTGTCTGGACGGCAAAAAGTACCGGGATAATTTCAAAGCCTATTACGGTGACATTCGTGGTGTTTCCAATGCCGTCAGCCGAAAGCATGGCCTGTCCGTCATTACCCCGGAGGGCAGCGGAAAACACTATGCCGAATGGGATGCCCAGCGCAAAGGCAAGCAGACTGTCCGTGGTCTAATAAAGCAGGATATTGATGCTGTGATCGAGCAGTCCTTCACCTATGCCACCTTCCTTTCCGGACTAAGGAAACTTGGCTACGAAATCAAGTCCGGTTCTAATATAAAGCACACAGCCGTTAAGCCACCGGGCGGTGCCCGGTTCGTCCGTCTGGATAGCTTAGGAGAAGGATATACAGAGGACGATATAAAGCAGCGGTTGTCTGCATCCCGTTCCGGCTCTGCACCGAAACCGCAGGCCCAGACCCGAAGCACGCTGCCTAAGCGATACACCTGTTCCCGTGGGACTGTTCCACGCAAAGGTCAAAAATTAAGGGGATTTCGGGCCTTGTATGTTCACTACCTGTACTTCCTTGGATTGCAGAAACCGGGGCCGAAACGGAAATACATTCCTTTTCCTGTTCGCAAAGAAGTAACCAAGCTGCACAGATACAAGGCGCAGTTTTCCCTATTACAGCAGTACCGCATTGAAACGGATACCCAGCTTGATATGCTGAAAGATGCTCTGCAAGCTGAAATTGACACTCTGACAGGACAGCGCAAGGAACTGTACAAGCAGAGCCGTCAAGGAGAGGAAGTCAGCGGCCAGATCGATGCTATCAATGTCAAGCTGCGGCAGCTCCGGCAACGGATAAGGTTATGCGACCATATCGCAGAGGATGCGCCAAGGATCAAGGCACAGTTACAGCAATGTGAGCAAGCAGAAAAGGAAGCACAGGCAAAATCCAAAAGCAAACAACGAAAAACGAAAGGGGGTTATGACCTATGGCAGATGTAAGCGGCGAAGCTGCTGACCTCGTTGTAAAGGAAGCAATGCAAGTCTCCGAGGGCGCTATCAAGCTGGCAGGAGTTGGCATAAAAAATATCGCTGCCTTTCTGATCGCCATATCCAACCAAAACAACAAGGTGGTAGGCAAGACCACCGCCAAGCGGCTGGCCCGTGACCCCGCCCCGGCAGAGATCATCCACCTCAAAAAAGAGGACATAGGACGATTCCAAAAACTTGCCAAGCAGTATGGTGTGCTGTATTTCTGTGTCCACAAAAGGGGCGCAACGGATGGTATCACCAATGTGGTATCCAATGCCAACTATGCACCCCAGCTCAACGCCATTATGGAAGAAATGGGCTACCCTATTCCCCAAAAGGCACAGGAGGCAGAACCCGGAAAAAAAGCAGTCCCCCGCACTCAACCCGAGAAATCCTCGCCACACCGAGAGAATGGCTCGAATCAGAGGGCGGGGACTACGACGGATAAAAAGCCATCTGTCCGGGGGCGGCTTGCAGCTCTGCAGGCAGCATCCGAAGGAATGGAGCGCCCCAAAGTCCCTGTCCGGGAAGCAACACGATAGGAGGAATACACTATAGCTGATTTAGCAAAAATCATAGCCAATAAGGCTCAAGACGATGCCCAATGGAAAGCGCAAAAGCAAGCCGAGCGAGAAAACATCGTCGCCATGCAGGATGCCGGGATTATTGAAATCTCCACCAACCCGGAAGCCTATGCCCGGTATCTGGCTATGCAGGGTGACAACCCTATGTACAGTGCCGGCAATATTGCCCTCGTTATGATCCAAGACCCGCAAGCAACTATGTTTGCCACCGCAGACCGCTGGAGGGCGCTTGGGCGTAATGTGGCAGATATAGAAAGAAACAATGGTGTCCAAATCTTTGCCCGCTCTCCCTTGGGGAAGGGATATACTTTGACGGATGCCTATGACATTTCCCAGACTACTGGCCGGGATGTTAAACGCATTGAGCTAAAAAATGGCACTCCCGGTATGGAAACTGCCCTTTCCACACTTCTGAACTACTCTGTTGTTCCGGTGGTTGTGGATAATGAACTGTCTGTTCCTGCCTTTTATGACAGCAAGAGTATGGAGCTGGCAATACAACCGAATTTCCCTGACAATGAAGCCTTTGCTGCCATTGCAACGGAAATCGCACAGGCACGATTCCACAACAAGGGCAGCAATACGGCATACAACCGGGAAGAATGTGCCTTGGACGCAGAAAGTGTTTCCTACATTCTTTGCAGACGGTTTGGCATTGACCGGGATACCCCGGATCTTTCCAACCTTGGAGAACTATATGAGGGTTGGGATGCACAGGATGTACGGCAGGCACTCACCTCTATCCAAGATATGAGCAAGCAGATCGGTGGTGCAATCGAAAGAGACACAGCTCCTAAGCAACATGGACGGGGCAGTGTTCGCCGCCCTGCAAGATAACATAGAGAGAAAAGCCGATAATCGGTTATAGAGATAGAGTATTGATACGGGTGTGTCATTCCCCTGCGGGGAGGATACTCCACCGGCTCTGTCCCCGTCAAGGCTGGGCGCTTGCTAACGCAACCGCCCCCGAGCCGACCAGTTTGCGAACTGGTCGGGCCTTGACTGGGCCAATCCGGTGGAGGGGGCGGCAGACAAGGGGATGACACCCCCAAAGGGCGCTGTAGTGCGCCCTTTGGCAGTATGGGGGAGCTGGCAGCACCCAACTAAGTGCGGCAGTAATCCCAACCTTTTGCGTCCCAACTTGGGACGCATTTTTCATACCCCAAAGCCGAGGGAGGGACAACGATCCGACAGACACGCAGTTTCCAAAATGACTGGCCCATGTGGGCGATATTCTCCGTAGTCATTGTTTGGCTGGGCACTCTGGCTGCTACCGGCTATGAGGACGGTATGACCTTAATTGAGTTTGTACCTATCCTTGCAGAATCAATGGACAATCCCTTTGCTCTGCGCTGGACGCCCTACACACTGAAATTTGTGTTTGGTGCCCTGCTGATCTATGCACTGGCTATTGTGTTCTATTACTCCACGATGCAGAACCGCAGACCCGGCGAGGAACACGGCTCTGCCAAGTGGGGCAATGTCCATCAGCTCAATAGCAAATACCGGGACAAAGACCCAACCAAAAATGTAATCCTAACGCAAAATCTTCAAATGAGCCTGAACGCAAGGCATCACTACCGCAACCTGCTACAGATCGTAGTAGGCGGCAGCGGCGCTATGAAAACCATTGGCGTGGTACTCCCCAATGTGATGCTCTGTAATGCCAGCTTTATCATTACAGACCCCAAAGGGGAAATTCTGCGTTCCACAGGGGGGCTCCTTTTGCGGCATGGATACACCATCCGGGTATTTGACTTGATTGACCCCGGCCAGTCTGACTATTACAACCCATTCCGGTATATCCGCAAGGATTCTGATGTGTTCCGGCTGATCGACAACTTTATCAAGAACACGACCCCCAAGAACGCAACACAGAACGATCCCTTTTGGGAGAAGTCCGAAATTGCGCTGGATAGTGCCTTGATGTTGTATCTTCTCCACGAAGCTCCCCCAGAGGAGCAGACAATGGAAATGATGCTGACTATGATCGAATACGGTGGAGCAAAAGAGGACGACGATGATTACAAGTCCCCTCTGGATCTTCTCTTTGAAGCTCTGGAGGAAGAACAGCCTAAGCATATCGCTGTACGGCAGTACAAGATATTCAAGCAAGCCGCAGGTAAAACGGCAAAGAGTATCCTTGTGAGCGCCGCCGTCCGGCTGGCTGCTTTTACACTCCCAGAGATCCAGGCAGTAACTTCCTGCGACACTATGGAGATCGACAAGCTGGGGCAGCGCAAGCAAGCCATCTACTGTATCATCCCGGATAGTAACGATGCGTCACTGAATTTCTTGGTAGGTATGCTTTACACCCAAGCCTTTCAAGAGCTGTACTTCCAAGCCGACAAGGTACACGGCGGTGCGCTGCCTATGCCTGTTCGTCTGATGTTTGATGAATTTGCCAACATTGCCTTGCCGGATGGCTATGCCCGTCTGCAGGCAACCATGCGTTCCAGAAACATCATGGCTACCATCATTCTACAGAACATCAGCCAGTTAAAGGCTCTGTTTAAGGATGATTGGGAGGGTATCATCGGCAACGCAGATGCCTTTATCTACTTGGGCGGCAACGAGCAGTCCACCCACAAGTATGTGTCGGAGCTTCTGGGCAAGGAAACCATCGATACCCGGTCAAGCAGCCAGAGTAGAGGGCGCAATGGCTCCTATAGCCAAAGCACCCAACAGACCGGGCGTGAGCTTTTGACTCCGGACGAGGTACGAACACTGGATAACAAAAATGCCATCGTTCTGATCCGTGGTGAAAAGCCAGTCATTGACCAAAAGTATCAACTTATGAAGCATCCCAATATCAAGCTGACAGACCGCGGGGGTGGCTCCCCCTATCTGCACAGTCCCGTGTGTATGTTCAGCGCAGAAGATCTTAGCTTTACTTTCTCCAATCTGGAGGAACTGGAAATCATCGAAATGGAGGATTTTAGTGAAGAAACTTCCCAAGACCGATCCCAAGAATAACCGGGCAAAGGCCCGCCGTCTGATGGGTATGTGGGCGCTGGTTGTCGTAATGGCCGGTCTGCTGCCTACCCAAGCCTTTGCCGCTTCTACCGATCCGCTAACTGTCGTAAACAATTTGTCCACTTTTATCTTCTCCTGTATCCGAGCCGTTGGTATCATCATCCTTGGCTGGGGCATCGTACAGGTGGGTATGTCCGTACAGAGCCACGATGCCAGCCAGCGCACCCAAGGCTTCCTGTGTCTGTTCGGTGGCCTGCTTATCACCTTTGCCAAGGAGATCCTTACCACCATTGGCGTGGTATAACAAATGCGTCCCAAGTTGGGACGCATTTTCTTTGGAGGTGATTGCCCATTAGCGACAACTGGATCATAAGCACACTGGAAAATGCTCTGTCAACTTGGAACGACAAGCTGGCAGAGATATGGACGCTCATATCCCAAACCCCCGCTTCCTTTAAGGGCGGCACGATATGGGGCATCATTCAGACTATCAGTAACGGCCTTGTCGGTATCGGCTATGGCCTGTTGGTGCTGTTCTTTGCAATGGGTGTCTTTCAATCGGCTGCATCATTCCGGGAGCTACAGCGGCCGGAGTTTGCCCTGCGCCACTTTATCCGCTTTGCCGGAGCTAAGGTAGCTGTAGGGTCTGCAATGGAAATTATGCTTGCCATCTTCTCCATCTGCAACGGCATTGCATCCAGAGCCATGTCCAGCATTGGCGGCGCTGTCACCGTAGCAGCAACCCTGCCATCGGAGATCACCAACGCCATAAACAATCTTGGATTTTTGGAAGCAATACCCCTCTGGCTTGTCTCCCTGTTGGGCAGCCTTATCATAACTGTGCTGTCTTTCGTTCTCATTCTGACTGTGTATGGACGGTTTTTCCGGCTGTATATGTACACTGCATTGGCTCCTATCCCACTGGCTTCCTTTGCCGGGGAAGGCACATCCCACCACGCAAAGGCATTTATTAAGTCCTATGTTGGCGTGTGTGCCGAAGGAGCGGTTATCATCCTTGCCTGTCTAATTTACTCTGCCTTCATAGGTACAAGCTACCCAGCGGCAGATGTTACCCTCGATGGTGTAACAATGGTCTGGCAATACCTTGGAGAACTGGTGTTCAATATGCTGGTGTTGACCGGACTGGTCAAGGGCGCAAGTCAGCTTGTAAGGGAAATGTTCGGACTATAAGAAAAGACGGGCCTGCGCCCGTCTTTGTCTTACCAGTCACATTCATCGTACCAGTTGTTTTCCTGTGGCTCCAGAACATCCTCAACGGAGTTCAGCGGCGTTGCCGTTGCAAGGAGCCTACCCCGGAGCTGATGTTCTTCCTGCCACCACTGAACTGCTTTTCCACCCCATACCAACACCGGGTACAAGATGCAGATAATCAGCAGAGTGGTGGAAGCAAGCGGATTATTGCTTGCCCACAAGGGAAAGCTGTAGGCCGCAAGCAGGTAAACAGCCAGCGGCAGTAGATGGATCTTGCCGAGCAAGGTAATCACAGCAGGGAGTGAAGCCACTGCCAAAAAAGCGATAAGCAACTGCTGCCAAATATTCGGTGCGTTCATAGAACATCCCCCTTTGAAAATTTATAGTCTTTTTCTACCTATATTATCTCATTTTGCGGAAATTAAGTCAAATTTCCCAACTTTCAAGAGGTGAACACTATCGAAGTTAAAATCCCCAAGGAAGTACGGCAGCATAAAGAATCCATATTCTTTGGGCTGTCTGTTCGCCAGTTTATCTGTTCTCTGTTTGCCGTGGCAGTTGCCGCTGGATTGTATCTGCTGCTTGGCAATACCATTGGCAAGGAAACCGCAAGCTGGGTCTGCATCCTGGCAGCGGCTCCATTCGCCATTGCAGGCTTCTTTACTTACAACGGCATGACATTAGAGCAGTTTATATGGGTGTTCTTGAAATCGGAAATCCTCTGTGCCGGCAACCGTCCCTTTATTGCAGAGAACTTCCATTTCAAGGCCATGAGCCGAAAGAGGTATATGGACGATGATTAAAACCTTAACAGCGGCGAATCACAGCGAAAAGACTCCATTCAAAATCCCCCGCAGTGTCCAGCAGAGCATACCCATTCAAATGATCTACCCGGACGGCATTTTCCATGTGGGTATGAAGCACTCAAAGACTTGGCGGTTTGCCGATGTGAACTACATAGCGGCATCCGAAGATGTGAAACGGAGTATCTTCAAATCCTACAGTGGCGTTCTGAACAGTCTGCCCACAGATGCAGCGGCGAAAATCACCATTATTAACCGCAAGCTAAATCCGGTGGCCTTTGAAAATTCTATCCTTATGCGGGAGCGGGGCGACGAGCTGGACAAGTACCGCAGAGAATCCAACCGCATTATGAAAGGCAAGTCTGCGGAAAGTAACGACTTGGTACAGGAAAAGTACATCACCCTTTCCATCCCGGTGCGGAAGATTGAAGCGACCCGTGACTATTTCCGCCGGGTGGAAGGCAACCTTACCAAGAGTTTTGGACGGCTGGATTCCGGTGCAAGACCCATTAGTTGCCATGACCGGTTACGGATCTTCCACGACTTTTTCCGTCCCGGTGAAGAACAGCATTTTACCTTTGACGCAGCCGCCGCCATCCGGCAAGGCAGTGACTTTAAGGACTACATCTGTCCGGACAGTATCAGCTTTAAGTCCGACCACTTTGAAATGGGCGGCAAGTTTGGGCGTGTGCTGTTCCTAAAGACCTACGCAAGCTATGTGGATGATGAAATGATCTCTGCACTGTCTGACTTCTCCCGTAGTCTGATGATTAGTATTGATATGCTCCCCATTCCCACGGATGAAGCTGTCAAGGATGTACAAAGCCAGATTTTAGGTATCGAAGCAGATGTTTCCCGGTGGCAGCAGCGGCAAAACTCCAAAAACAATTTTACCGCATCAATCCCCTATGAGCTGGAGCAGGCCAGAGCTGAAACCAAGGAATTTCTTGACGATCTGACCACCCGTGACCAGCGCATGATTTTTGCCGTTGTGACCCTTGTGCATACGGCAGATACCATCGAGGAGCTGAACGCGGACACGGATACCCTTATTGCCATCGGTTTGGAAAAGCTGTGTACCTTCTCCATTCTGCGGTATCAGCAGGAGGACGGACTAAACACAGTGCTGCCCTATGGCCTGCGTCGGGTTAAGGCCCTGCGTACTCTTACTACGGAAAGCACCGCTGTACTGATGCCTTTCCGGGCGCAGGAGATTCAAGACCCCGGTGGTATGTACTACGGTGTCAATGCAGTATCCAAGAATCTGCTGATCTGTGACCGCAGACGGCTTGTATCGCCCCATGCGTTCTATCTCGGTGTGTCCGGTTCCGGTAAATCCGTGGGTATGAAATCTACCATACTGAACATCGCCTTGAACTCAGAGGACGATATTATCATCATTGACAGTGACCGGGAGTATGGCGAGCTGGTAAAGGCGCTGAACGGCGAAACCATCATACTGTCTCCCGGCAGTCCCCACCGGCTCAATCCTTTGGAAATGAGCGACGGTTACGGTGACGGTGAAAATCCCATTGCTATGAAATCTGAGGTTATCACCACAATTATCGAACAGCAGATGGGACAAGGGATGCTGACCGCAAGCCACAAATCCATTATCGACCGATGCACCACCAATATCTACCGCTCCTTTATGCGTAGTCACGGAGAAGCGCCTGCTCCTCTGCTGACCGATTGGAGAGCGGAGGTAATGAAGCAGCGGGAGCCGGAGGCCCGGGCGTTGACCCTTGTATCAGAAATTCTAACCGAAGGCAGCCTAAACATCTTCTCCCAGCAATCCAATGTGGATATGAGCAACCGCATTATCAACATTGATCTGTACGAAATGGGAGAGCGGCTGCGTCCCACCTCTCTTGTGGTCACTCTGGAAGTAATCCAAAACCGTGTTGCTGCTAACAGACGCAAAGGCCGGTTCACTTGGGTGTTCATTGACGAGGTGTATTTGTATTTCAAGTACAAGTATTCCGCTGAGATCCTTTATCGTGCGTGGAAGCGATTTAGAAAGTTTGGCGCTCCGCTGACTGCGGCAACGCAGAATGTGGAAGAATGTCTGCGCTCTGAAACGGCCCGCTTGATGTTTGCCAACTCTGAATTTCTGCTGCTGTTTAACCAAGCCGCAACGGATCGGCAAGAACTGGCAAAGCTGCTGCATATCTCTGACACGCAGATGGGTTACATCACCAACGCACAACCGGGTCACGGTCTGTTGCGTATGGGTGGCTCTCTTGTACCTTTCGCAAATACCATCCCCCAGGACAGCATCATCTATAAGCTAATGAGTACCACCCCGGGCGAAAAGTAATGTGTCCCAACTTGGGACGCATTTCTGCGGTAAACTCCGGGAAATTCGACAAAAACAAGGGTTTTCGGTACAATATTGGTGCAATCTTTGAAAGGATGTGACCACTATGAAACGGAAATTCTTATGTCTTTTGCTTGTATGCTGCCTGTTGCTTTTGTCCGGGTGCCGGGAGCCGGTGCCGCCGCAGGTCAACACTACTGCCACCGAGCCAAGTATAACGACAGTGGAGCCTACAACCGGAACGGCTGAAACAACTGCGGTTACAACCAAGCCGGAAGAAAACCAAGCTACCGAAGCAGCAACCACTGCAACCGAACCGCAGGCCACAGAGCCGAGCAAGCCAGAGCCGATAATCCCCAAGCTTACCGAACCTGCCACCAGTGAGACTGTGCCACCGGAACTGCCTACAGAAGAAACTGTACCGCCTACCACCGAGCCGGAGCAGATACAGCCTGCGGAGACAGCGCCGGAAAGGATCGAGATTGATACCGCCGCAATCGAAGCATCAGCCAGAAGCTATGCACAAACATTAGGGTTTGTGATTGACACTTCATTAAATAAGGGTAACTCAGGTTATTACAGTCCGGAATACCGCCCCTTATCCTCTACACAGGAAGGCTATAGTGCGGCAGTGGGTATCACCAATGCCACAAAGAATCAGCTTAACAGCCGGTTTTCTACAGAGTATTGTGATGTGCTTGTCCCGGATGCCTATGGCTATGTGCGGTATAACTGTTCTGTGGTGTACAGCCATACGGACGAACTGGGCGATTGGTATTACATTTATGCTTTTTATGGCTGATGCCATATCCTACAATTCAAACACACAGGTGACGGCCCCTACCTTTTGGTGGGGGCCTTTGCCATCCCCAAAAGGAGGAACACACGCAAAGATGAAACGCATTTTTTCTTTTTTGTTGGTCTTTGCGATGCTGCTATCCGTTTTTCCATCTGTCTATGCTGCGGAGGTTACAGACCCCACGGACAGCGGAGAAACTATAGTGGCTACAGAACCGACAACTGAACCGGAACAGGAAAGTTCCACCGAACCCACAGAGGGCGACTTGCATCCCGCTCTTGTGGAATCCGGCTTCACCTCTAATGTGATCGAACAATCCTATGTGACTACGGAAGATCCCGGAGAATACGCAATCTCAACCTTTGCCGTAAAAAAGACTGCTACCCTACGCAACTATGACTGTATGGACTTTACCACCAGTGACGGAAAACGACAGGGATTCCATTATGCAGACGAGGACGGCAAAGCGCCCTGGGACTATATGAATATGATCTACTGTCTGGAACGAGGTAAATCCTTTAGTGTAGGCAGCGGTCACGCAGGTGTGGGCGAGCTGCCCTTAGAAGGTAGCGGCGATACACGCGCCGAAAAGCTATGGTATTCACTCAGCGCCGATCAGAGAGTAGCCATCGGTCTTATCCTGCTATATGGCGCTCCCACTAAGCTGTGGGACGAGGGATGGGGGCTTAATGCCTCCGACAATCGGGATTTGCACAATCCCAATATAGGTTATCGTTTTGCAACGCAGGCTTTGATATGGGAAATCGCTGACGGTTGGCGTGCAGCCACACCGCCTTACGATCTGAACAACGACTATTGGTACGAGCGTTCCATCGGTCAGTGTACCAGCGCAGACGGAACGGTTGACCACTTCCTTGTTGGCTACAATTCCATCTTGGAAGATATGCGTATGCACAATATCATTCCCAGCTTTACCGGGGACTTTGCATCTACTGCCCCGGAGATCCAAATAACCGGGAACACGGTTACGGTCACTGACACTAACAAGGTATTATCCAAGTTTGATTTTACCAACACGGGTACTGTTTCTTACAGCAAAAGCGGTAACAACCTTACCATCACAGCATCCGGTGCCATTCCTTCCGGTGTTCAGAGCGCAACCGCTACATTGCCCGATCCTGCAGCTTCACTGTATGAGGTTTGGTATAACCAATTCGATAGCAGCAAGCAGGCTTGTATCAAAGTCTCCCTACCTGCCAGCGACCCCGTTCCTGCCTATTTCAAGCTAAAAGGTAGCAACGGAAATCTGGCACTGACTAAGACCACTGAGGACGGCAAAAATTTAGGCGGGTGGAAGTTTAGCATATATGCTGACCAAGCCTGCAGCAGTTTGTTAGCTGGCCCGATAGAAACAGACAGCAGCGGTAAATTGACTGTCAACGACTTAGCTCCAGGAACAGTATGGGTCAAGGAATTGGGTCATAAGGATGCAGCTATCAATGACCTATATTACTGTGAAAGCACTAACCCCCAACAGGTTACGATTATTGGCAATCAAACTGCTACAGTTAGCTTCAACAACCGCATTAAGTATGGCAGTTTAACATTCCGCAAGGCCACCACTTCCAATCTTGGCGCAGAGCTGGGATGGACAGCAAACCTATGGAGAGTGGAAGCTAACGGCTCTTGGACGCACATTGGCAGCGGTACGACCAAAAAGGACGCTGCCGATCCTACTTATACCTTTGCAAATCTGTTACCCGGACGGTATGTGCTACAGGAGGATGCAAACAAAGGCCATCCCGGATTTGCTGTTGACACCGAGTACCATTACATCGATGTGACAGCAAATCGAAACGCATCCATCACCATTACCAATGAACATTTGGGCAAGGCGCAGATCGTCAAGGATATGCCGGACGGTGGCAGTGGCGCAGGCTGGGAATTTGAAATATACCGGGCAAGCGACAATGCTTTTATCGGTACTTTTATCACAACCGAGGACAGCACTGTTCTGACAGACTATATCACCCCCGGCGATTATCTTATCTATGAGAAGATCCCGGACGGCTCTATCTACTACTGTGAATCCCCCAATCCCCAGACCGTAGCCGTCATTGCCGGAGAAACTGCAGTTGTGACCTTTACCAACCGCATCCGTCCCGGTAGCATTGCGGTACAAAAGGTGGATACAACCGACACCCCCAGAGCCGGTGCGGAATTTCTGTTAGAATGGTCTGCTGATAACATCACTTGGCAAGCTGTAACCTATTCCGATTCCCCTTATGTGGTGAAAGGCTACTGTAGCTCCGCAGGATTGACAGAAGGCAAGCTGGTGTCCGGTACAGACGGTATGGTGCGCTTTGAAGGTCTCCACCCGGAACTGTACTACCGGCTGACAGAAACCAAAGCACCGGAAGGCTTGCAGCTTTTGGCTGATTATGCCTATGAGGGTATGCTGCCTATTGAAAAGGATCTGACCGTTTCTCTCAAGGTAGTCAACGCCCCTGTGTTTACACTCCCCAAGACCGGCTCCAACACCGCCGTGCTGCTGCCTATCAGCTTAGTGGTATGTTTGGGTGCCTGTGTTAGTTCGCTTGTATTTCTGCGGCGAAAGGAGCAGTAAACCATTGCCAAGTAACCGAGCCAGAGATCGACCCAAATGTGTCCCAACTTGGGACGCATTTTTTCTATCCAAATTATTAACTATCACTTTAATTATGAAAGGAACAACTATCCAATGAAAAACTTAAAGAAAGCTATTGCCCTGTGCCTGGCACTGTTGCTGTGCTTGACTTTCCCTGTGGGCGTATCCGCAGCAGAAGCCAAAGACGCAATGATCGACGAGGAAGCAAAGGCATCCTTGACTATTTGGAAATTCGACTGGACAAACGCATACAAAGACGGCGTATGGGATGAGGATTCTTTTATCAGCACCGGATGGCGTGAAAGCTATGTGGAAGAAGTGCTGGGCGAAACTGTCCGGGATGGCGATGTTAATGGCGAGATCGATCACCCTTTGGGCAACGGGCAGAATAGCAACGGTTACGCAATTAAAGGCGTAGGCTATACTATCGCCCGTGTTGCCGACATTGTTACTTTCTCCGAAGCTGCTAACGATCAGCACCCCGACTACAATCTGACTATGGTGCTGTACGGCTTCCATAAGGAAAAGTCTGCTGATCTGCTGGCAGCAATCGGTCTGCCCAATGGCGAGGGCCGCTACGAAAACGCAGATGGTATGATCGATCGTGATTCTCTTGTCCCTCTGGATGCGGGTGATGGCTCCTCCCGGTATTGGTACTATCAGTCCGATGTTCTGAACAAGGCACTGGCTGATGCACTGGCTAACAACGCAACCGAAGTCAAGAACGCACTGGAAGCCTATATTAGAACCAGCGGCGAGGTCGTTGAAATGGATCTTACCAATGAAAACGGCAAGACGATTGAGCGGGATCTGAATTTGGGCCTGTGGCTCTGCGTGGAAACTTCTGTGCCCGAAATGGTGACAAGTACCACCGATCCTTTCTTTGTGAGCCTGCCCATGACCACCGTATCCGGTGATTCCAATTCCGCTTCTCCCGAGGGTGGTCATTTCTGGAATTATGATGTTGTTTGCTACCCCAAGCAGAATACTGGCATCCCCAGTTTGGAAAAGTTTGTGCGTGAATCCATCAAGTCCACTGGCAAGAATGACGGCACCGATTCCATCTATGACGGCTTTGACCATGTAGCAACCGCATCCTCCGGCGATATTCTGGAGTATCAGATTATCAGCACACTGCCCACCATTACCTCCCACGCAACCAGTCTGACTACTTACAATTTCTACGATACCATTTCCGAGGGTATCAGCTACAACAAGGCCCTCAAGGATGTAAAGATCGAGTTCTTTACAGACAAGGATTGCACCGACAAGGTAGCTACTTGGCTACAGGACGATGGCCGCTTTACTGTTACCTACAGCTCCGATGATCGGCACATGACCATTGATATTACCGAGGCTGGCCTGTTGGAGATCAATGGCTATACACTTATTGAAGCTGTGTCCGCAGATGAGGATACCACAGGCAATATCAACGGCCACCTGTTCGCCGGATATTCCAACTATACTGCCCGTGTGACCTACACCGCAACTGTCAATTCCGACGATTCCTTTGTCTTTGGCGACGAGGGTAACTGCAACGAGGTTGTGCTGACTTGGCGCCGCACTTCCTCCGACTACTATGACACTCTGATCGACGATTGCCATGTATTCAGCTTTGGTATTGAGCTGACCAAGCTGTTCAGCGATGTTGACCCTGAGACTGCAACCGAAACTGATATGTATAAGCATGTCAAGTTTAAGGCTTACAACACTAATGACGGTTACTGGCTCACCGCCGTCCGTGACGAGGAAACCGGCATCTACTATGTAACTGGCCATGTCACCGAGGAAGCTGATGCTACCATTTTCTACCCTGTCACTACTCCCGATGGCTATGGACGCATTAAGGTTCTGGGCACCGAGGACGATGCCTATAACTGGTTTGAATGTGAAACGGCAAATGGCTATACTCTGCTGAAAGACGAAATCTTTGTTGATATTTTTGCAGACTATGACTATGACCGACTGTGTGATGTGTACTCCAAGGATATTCTTGGTGTGCTGCAGAACGATCCCCATTACTGCTTTGGTAACGCACAGCCTATGTCCCTGCATGATGCTGACGGTGGCTATGACCTGCATCTGACTGGCATCCCCCAGAAGTATTTGGAGCATTACTTCCTTACTGCATACGCCACTGTGGACTACAACGATGTGACTATGCAGGCACAGGATGGCTCTGAAAATGCGGTTGCTCCCTTGACTGTGGTAAATACCAAGGGTTTTGACCTGCCCCAGACTGGCGATAACGGCGTTATGGTGTTTACTGTTACCGGCATTATGCTGATGTCCGGAGCGCTGCTTGTCATTGTCCTGGCATCTAAGAAATCCAAGAAGAACGCACACAAGTAATAACGACCGCCCCGGGGTTTATCCCCGGGGCATTTCCTTGAGAGGGGCGAGATTATCAAGCAAAAGGTATTGACGATCTGTATAGCCGCCGTTGCCTTTCTACTGGCTCTGGGCATTATGCTTTATCCCTTAATCAGTTCTGCCTATAACGAGCGGCATCAATCTAAAATTCATACCCAGTACCAGCAAATACTGGAACAGGCCGACAGCAGCGAAAAGGAGCAGGCCGGAGAAAAGGCCGCTGCCTATAATCAAGCAATTCAACCGGGAACACAGATTGCCGATGCGTTCAGCAAGGACGCACTGATCGGCGCAGCTGAGGAATACGCGGAGCTACTAAACCTTGCCGGGGACGGCATTATGGGATATGTGAGTATTCCCACAATCGCTGTCCATCTGCCCATCTATCACGGCACCGAGGACGCAACATTAGAGGTTGGCATTGGGCATCTTTTGGGTAGTTCTCTCCCGGTTGGCGGTGAAAGCACACATACCATACTGACGGCGCACTCTGGTATGGCAAGCAGCAAAATGTTTACAGATCTGCCGCAGCTCCGCACCGGGGATGTGTTTTATCTGGAAGTGCTGGGGGAAACACTGGCATATCAAGTTGACCAAATCAAAACAGTGCTGCCCCACGATACCACATACTTGGGAATAGAGCCGGGAGCTGACTTCTGCACCCTTGTTACCTGTACCCCTTATGCGGTAAACACCCACAGGCTGCTTGTGCGTGGCACCCGGATTCCTTTTGAGAAAGCAGAGGAAATTGTAGAAGATTCCACACCCACTATTGAGCCTGTTGTTTCAACTTGGGAGCAGGAATATTACAAGGGTATATTTGTAGGGTTGGGCATCGTCGCCTTAATTGGCATTGTGTTCTTTGCCGTGTGGCTGTATCGGAGGTGTCGGCATAAAAGTCTTTAGAATTATCCTAATCACCATTATGGTTTGTGTGTTCCTTGCCGGACTTCTGATCTTCAGCTACCCATATTTACAAGGGGCAATCGTAGATTGGCAAATGCGGCAGGATGCTCTGTCCTTCATAGAGCGCACTGAACGACCATCGGCTACCGAGCCGGAGGAAAGTACCAATCCCACGGCTCCCACCGAGCCAACAGAGCCACCGAGGGAGCATGAGCAGCTTTGGATTGCAATGGAAACCTATAACCAAAAGATATGGGAAGAAAAGCAGTCCGGTTTATGCGACCCGTGGGCCTATGAGCAGCCATCCTTTACATTGGGCGAATACGGCTTGAACGAGGAAATTTTTGGTGTAATCACCATTCCGGCGTTGGATCTGGAAATGCCCCTATATTTGGGTGCCACCTATCAGCACATGGCAGACGGAGCCGCCCATCTGTCACAGACAAGCATCCCCATTGGCGGCGAGAACACCAATGCTGTCATTGCAGGCCATCGGGGATGGGGTGGCGCTGCCTATTTCCGCTATGTGACCGAGCTGAAACCCGGTGACGAGGTTATTATCACAAACCTGTGGGGAACACTCACCTACCGTGTAGCCGACACACAAATTATCTTGCCACACGAAGTTGACCAAATCTTGATCCAAGAGGGGCGGGATTTGCTAACCCTTTTAACCTGCCACCCCTATGCCAGCGGTGGCAAGCAGCGATACCTTGTAATCTGTGAACGAGCCAAGTAAACGAAATGCGTCCCAACTTGGGACGCATTAGCTCTATGGTTATCTGCGAATAAATGTGTCCCAAGTTGGGACGCATTTATTTGTGTATAACAGGAGGTTTGATAATGCCAGAAATCCGTGAACGAGATCCCAATGACTTTATTAAGCCAAAGGGCAAAGGAAAGCACCGGGGCAAAAAAGGCAGCATTGCGCCCCGGCTTGATAATGCTGTCCGTGGCAAGGTCAAGGAACACCAAAACAAGAAAGAACAAGCTAACGAATATGCCGTTGGTGTCACCGAAGAAGCTGCTGCCGAAGTAGCGATCAGAGCCAAAAATATGCCCGGTGAAATCAAGCACACCATCCAACAGCTACAGCCAAAGACCAAGGAACAGGTATTAAACAGGCCAGAGCCGGAAGAACCGAGGCCGAAGGAGCAGGAGCATACCCCCGATCCTATCGAACAGCAACAGCGGGAGCTTGCGGCGAAAAAAGCACAAAAACAGGCCGATACACCCCCACCGGAAGATCCCCCGCATCCCAACGAAAGCTATACCGACTACACTCTAAGTCAGTCATATTCAGAAGATACACAATATTCATCCCAGTACGATCCTGCTCCCCCTGCAGAAACGCCCAAGCACGGCAACCCTAAATCGGACATTAAGGAAAAACCGAAAGGCAGTACCGAGCCTAAGCAAAAGCCGCAGCATGAGCCTAAAACCCGGGCCAGAGCCGAGCAGTCAGCGCATAAGACCAATCGACCTGCAAAACAGACCCAGAGCATACAGAATACTACTGCAAAAAGAGCTACCGAGCAAGGGCGCAAGAAGTTCCAGCGGGAAGCGCAAAAGAAGATGGCGGAGAAATCCAAGAAGGTTGCAAAGAAAACCGCCGAAAACACAAAGAAAGCAGCGGTGGCCGTAGGAAAGGCAATCAAATCCGTGGTAGAAACGATTGTTGCAACCTTTGGGTGGATCGGACTTGTGGCAATACTGGCAGTCATCGTAATGATTGCCGTTCTTTTAGCATCGCCCCTGGGCATCCTATTCTCCAACGAATCTACCCCCAATTCCGTGCCGCTCAGCTCTGCGGTGTCACAGATCAATATGGAGCTGAACACCCGGCTTATTTCCTTGCAGTCTGGGGACTATACGGACATTATTGTGGAGGGTGCGCCACCGAGTTGGACAGATGTAGTTGCCGTATTTGCCAGCCACACCGCAGGCGCACAGAATGGTGTAGATGTGGCGCAGCTCACCCCGGATCGTGTTTCCCGGCTCCAATCCGTGTTTTGGCAGATGTGCTTTATTACCAGCTCCACAGAAACGGTGACGATCCCGGATTCTAACCCAGACGATGATATAGACGACAGCAGAACAGAAACCACACTGACCATTACTATCACCGGCAAGACCGCAGAGGAAATGCGGTCTGTTTTAGGTTTTACGGACTTTCAAAACGAAACAATGGATATTCTACTTTCTGATCCCTCATTGCTGAGCGGCTTGATTGGCAATATGGGCATCAACCAGCAGGACGCTCTGGAGTTGCTGCGCTCCTTGCCCCAAGACCTGTCACCGGAACGCAGAGCCGTAGTGCAACACGCCCTTTCCCTTGTAGGCAAGGTCAATTACTTTTGGGGTGGCAAAAGCCTTGTGCTTGGTTGGGACAGCAGGTGGGGACAGCTCCGGGAGGTAACATCAGATGGCAGCCCTACAACCGGAACATACCGGCCCTATGGTCTGGACTGTTCCGGTTTTGCTGACTGGGTATTTTATAACGCATCTGGCGGTAATTACATATTAGGGCAAGGCGGTGGCGCTGCTGCCCAGCACCGAAGCTGTGACCAAATCGGTTGGGGCGAAGCACAACCGGGAGACTTGGTATTCTACCCGGATGATAGTCACATTGGTATTGTTGGTCTGCGAGATGTGACCGGAAACCTGCGGATCATCCATTGTGCCAGCGGAGCCAACAATGTGGTCATCACCGATTCTTCCGGCTTTATGCTTGTAGGCAGACCCCGGTACTACGGAGAATGAAAAATGCGTCCCAAGTTGGGACGCATTAACCATTTCATTTAATCATCTTCCAGCAACTTTGCCGGAGGGATACCGAGAACATCTGCGATTTTGAACAGTGTTTCCAATGAAACACCTCTAACCGTTCCGGTGCCTTCCACTTGGCCTAAGAAATTCAAACTCTTGCCTATTTTCTCTGCAAATACTTCCTGCGTAAATCCAGCTTTCTTGCGGTAATAGGCAATTTTCAAACCCAAAGTAACATATCTTTCGGAATACTCAGTACGCATAGTCTCACCTCCCGTTAATATGCTACCAAGTATTTTTGCAAATTATAACTAACTACAATTAAACGATTATTTACTTTAGGTCAGTAATTATATATAATGAGGAAGAGTTTATAACAAAAAGGATGCGGAAAACAAAATGCGTCCCAAGTTGGGACACATTTTATTATCCTTTATTCTTCTGATCTGCAATCCAGTCGAGGAAAGTGCTGACCTTTTCAAGATCAGTATTATCCAGAGAGCGCAGGCGTTCACATATAGCGCTATACGGAGCATCTTCTGTGCCCAGAGGTGCAAAGAAATCCACCGGGGACATATCAAAATAGGCAATGATATTGAACAGCTCCTTGACGGATGGCATAGATGCCCCGCTGGTGATACCCCGGATATAGGAGCCACTCTTGTCCAGATCTAAACTCATTTTATGCTCGGATACATCTTTCTTAACACGCAGCTCTGTAATACGGGTACGCACAAATTCAATATATTTCGTTTCAGACATTCTCTTTCGCCCCTTTCTTAATTATTGTAGTATGAATCCAAAGGCGGCGTTGGTAGTAGGAAAATCAATTTATACTTCCTTTTTGCGATTGTTGGTAGTATAATTACCAATATATCAATTTATTCGTACTTAAACTATCAAAATTACGGAGGGAGCCGGATGGACACCTATACTGTCAGTTTCTTCGGTCATCGGTATATTGATAATCCTTTCCCTATAGAAAAAGCTCTGGAGGAGCTGATCGGCTCTCTACTGCGGAGTAAGGAATATGTGGAATTTCTTGTGGGCAGGAACGGAGACTTTGACCAGCTTGTGTCCTCAGCGATCCGCAGGGCAAAGCGCACTGTCCGCTCTGACAACAGCTCCCATGTGTGGGTGCTGCCCTATGCCACCGCCGAATACCGCAACCACCCGGAGGACTACCACGCATATTACGACGAGGTGGAAATATGCGAAGCCGCAGCCGGGAGCCATTTTAAGGCAGCCATCCAAGCGAGAAACCGGGCAATGGTCAATAGATCCCACTTGGTTGTGTTCTGCATCGACCACCATTCCGGGGGCGCATGGCAGACCTTTCAGTACGCACAGCAGCAGGGCATCCCCTGTATCAATCTACACACCGCAGCATTGGAGGAACTGGAATGAAGTATGTATTATCTGCCATCGGCGGTGCCGTGGCCATGTTCTTGGCACTGGTCTGCATTGCCCATTTTTCAGACCGGGAGGAAACTGCCAACTATGAACACATCGACTATGTATCTACCATTCAGCAGGAGGATTGCTACCTCTGCGGTGACGGTGCCGATCCGCTGACTGCTGCCTATTGGGGACAGGACAATGTGGGTATCCTCAATCTAAATACCTTTGAAGTCCTGCGGCTGGAGATCAACCGCTACGACGACCACGGTGAGCTGATAACCACGCAGGCCGGGATTATGCAATCCACCGGGATACAGAATGTCCACGCCTATGTCCACCCGGACAGGGGCTATGCCAATGTGCAGATCTCTGGTGTGGAATATGATACTGACCGGGACAGTGTGCAGAACCACCTCTGCCAGAGCTGCCTTGATCCCCTTAACGATGAATGGTACGGCGACAAGCCGCCCGCTGAATTTGCCGTGGTGAACTTTGCGGACAAGACCATAGAAGCCATGCTGCCTAACAAGACCGGATTCGGCTCTGGCAATTACTATGTGGACTGCCAGTATAAGGACGAGGGCACGCTCGACCTGCTGATTTTCCATTGTCCACCCCGGTATGAATGAAATGCGTCCCAAGTTGGGACGCATTTTTTGTCGTTCTATAGGCTTGCTTTTATGCTGCCTGTGTAAATGTTGATTTTTTATCAAAAAGATGGTACATTTTATATGCTAACAATCCAAAAAAGGTGGGGAAAGTATGGCAAACATTCTCGTTGTAGAAGATGATAAGGAAATCATAGAAAACCTTTCGATTCTGTTACAAGACGAAGGCTATACTGTCTTTGTTGCGACCACAAGAGAAACCGCATTACAGTTTATGTGCGAACAGGATATTGACTTGGCACTGCTCGATATAACACTTCCGGATGGCAATGGTTATTCTATATGCACTGCCATTAAGCGTAAATCAAATGCCCCTGTGATTTTCTTAACCGCACTAACGGATGAATCCAGTATTATTACGGGCTTTGATTTGGGCGCAGACGATTATGTTACAAAACCTTTCAAGCCAATGGAATTGATTTGCCGTATCAGAAATGCGCTACGCAAAAGTGGCAAAGCTCCGGCTGTGTTTCATGTTGAGGATTTGTATATAGACGCAGTAAAGGCCACGGTTGTCAAAGCAGGTAAGGAAATCGCATTGTCTGCTTTGGAATATCGCTTGCTGCTTGTTTTCCTAAATCACTTTGGTGAAACCCTTTCACGCAGAGAGCTTCTGCAAGAGATATGGGATGTTGCCGGAGACTATGTGAATGACAACACCCTAACTGTGTATATTAAGCGGCTGCGTGATAAAATTGAATCTGACCCCTCTAACCCTGTAATTCTGAAAACTGTCCGTGGACTGGGATATAAAGTTGGTGATTGATGTGAGGCTTTTGCGTAACAAAGAAATCAAACAGTTTTTACTGCTCTATCTTATCGTTACTGTAATCGCAACCGCTGCTGCAGCATTGATAAGTATTTCCGCGGTGATACTGGTGCTGGCAATTTGCGTGGTAAGTTTTCTGCTCTTTATGCTGTTTACCGGAAAGCGCTATCGTACTATCTCTAATTTAAGCAGCCAAGTGGATAGCATTTTGCACGGAGAATACAATGTAAATCTCATTCCAGACGAGGAAGGTGAGCTGGCTGTTCTTAGCAGTGAGCTGAGCAAAATGACCTTGCGGCTCCGGGATCAAGCAGACCGCTTAGAAAAGGACAAGTGCTATTTAAGTGACTCCCTTGCAGATATTTCTCATCAGTTGCGAACACCTTTGACCTCTATCCGTATGATTGTTCCCCGCCTTGCAACAGACGATCAAGGCAGCGAACAACAAGAGGTCAATATCAGAAAGATCAACACCTTGCTTGACAGAACAGAGTGGCTAATCTCTACACTCTTAAAAATCGCTCGGCTGGAATCCGGCACAGTAAAATTCAAAAACGAGCCTGTCCCGGTAGATTCTCTGCTCCGCAGCACCTTAGAGCCATTGGAGATTCTTTTGGATCTTAAAAGCATTGAATTGTGTTGCCAAACAGAAAATCAAGCAACCTTTGTAGGAGATCGTCTTTGGACTACCGAAGCTATCGGCAACATACTTAAAAATTGCATTGAGCATTGTCCCGAGGGTGGCAAGCTGGAAATCCGCTCTTTGGAGAATCCAATATACACCGAGATAGTCATTGCTGATAATGGCAAGGGTTTTTCTGCTGCGGATCTTCCACATTTGTTTGATCGTTTTTATCGTGGCAGCAATGCTACGAAAGAGAGCGCAGGTATTGGTCTTAACCTTTCCCGGATGATTATTGTCAAGCAAAATGGCGTAATCAAAGCGCAGAATCGCCCAAAAGGCGGCGCACAGTTTATCATACGGTTTTACAAGGGAGCTATTTAAGCTCCCTTGTCCTTTTATTACAATACTGTAATAAAAAAGTCACACCCCGGCGCAATCTAACAGCCTATAATGCTATTATCCAGAAAAGGAGGATTCTTATGGAAATTCTTAAAGTTGAAAACCTATGCAAAGTCTATGGCAAAGGCAACAACCAAGTACAGGCCCTTAACAATGTATCTTTCAGTGTTGAAAAGGGCGAGTTCGTCGCAATCGTCGGACAGTCCGGCTCTGGCAAATCCACACTGCTCCATCTGATTGGTGGCGTGGACAAGCCTACCTCCGGTCACATCTTTGTTGACGGCCAGGATGTGTACAAGAAGAACAAAAACCAGTTGGCAATCTTCCGCCGCCGCCAAGTTGGACTGATTTATCAGTTCTACAATCTGATTCCCATTCTGAATGTGGTAGATAATATGACCCTGCCGCTGAAATTGGATGGTCAGAAAGTAAACAATGATCGTGTGAACGAGCTGCTGGAAGTTCTGGGACTTACAGACCGCAAGAAGCATCTGCCCAGTCAGCTTTCCGGTGGTCAGCAGCAACGGGTTTCTATCGGCAGAGCGCTGATTAACGCCCCGGCCTTGGTGCTTGCAGACGAGCCTACCGGCAATCTGGACAGCAAGAGTAGCCAAGAGATTATGGAGCTGCTGAAATACTCCAACAAGAAATACGGACAAACATTGATCGTGATTACCCACGATGAAAACATTGCCTTGCAGGCAGACCGGATTATCAGAATCGCAGACGGACAGATCGTTTCCGACGAGCAGACCCATTAAGGAGGATTTGCTATGTGGAACGCATATAGTGCCAGTTATATCCGGCACAACAAAACCGGAAATCGGTTTGTTTTGGTGATTTCCTTTTTGGCATCTATGATGCTCAGCCTTGTTAGTGGCATTTTCTATAATCTGTGGGCAGATCAGGTCAATCAAGCCGGTTCTTCTCAAGTTGAGTTTACCCCCGTAGTTATCGCATATATCGCAGTATTCACCCTTGCCAGCCTTGCGCTGATTATGATGATCCATCATGCTTTTGCAGCTACTATGACAGGCCGTATCCATCAGTTAGGTATTCTGCAAAGTATTGGTGCCACACCCCGGCAGATTAAATCCGCCCTTGTCAATGAAGTGGTTGTTCTGTCTCTGCCTGCCATCGTTGTTGGTAATCTCATTGGCATTGGCCTTAGTTGGGCGATTATGTCCTTTATTATCAGCTCAACCGCAAATTTGCGTGACTACACCTTGACCTTTACCTATCATCCCTTAGTGTTCGTTGGCTCCTTTGGCTTTTCGATGCTAACCGCTGCGGTGTCTGCTTGGATTCCCGCAAGAAAGCTCAGCCGAATTTCTCCTTTGGAAGCCATCCACTACGGCAACGAGCCGATCATTAAGCGAGTACGGCGCTATCGCATTACCTCTGCAATTTTCGGTGTCTATGGTGAGTTGGCACGGAAGTCTTTGTTTGCCAGACGCAAGGCAATGAGAATTGGTACAATGTCCATTCTGCTGGCCGTTTTTGCTTGCATCTCCATTCTGAATATGCTTGGTGTGTCCGGTCTTAGTACGCAAAGAACCTACTTTGACCGCTATAAGAACAACTGGGATTTCCTTGTGACAGTCAAGGGAGACACCTATAGCGAAGAATTGTTGGGTGACATTAGAAACACCGAAGATGTAACCGGGTGCATTGTCCATCGAATTGTAAACAGCAGCACCCAAATCCCGGCTGATTATCTGAGTGACGATGTTCAGAAGCTGAGCCTTGAAAAGCTCAACAGCAGCTTTACCGCCAACGAAGCAGGCAGCTATAACACCAAAGTGCCTATTTTCATTTTGGACGATGCCAGCTTTGCAGCATATCGTGGGGATGGAAGTGACGCCAATGTGGTCGCTGTCAACATCATTTGGGATAGTGTCAATTCCGAGAGAACAGATCGGCAGTATGTACCGTTCTTGAACAGCAGCAAAGAGATCATATTGAATGTAAACGGAACGGATATTCCTGTTACCGCTTTTGCCGATTCTCTGCCCATTCTGCGAGAAGAATTGACCCAGTATGCGTTGACCCTTGTTATGTCTGAAAGCTATTATGCTACCCTCGGCTTTAATCTTACCGCAGAGGAAACCATCTACACCGTTAAAATGACAGACGAGAGCAAAAACGATGTACTGGAGGAAAGACTGCAGGGATTGTTAGAAGCATATCCCGATTATGCTTTTGAAGGTCGTGTCCAAGAACTTGCAGACGAGATGCAGATACAGCAAGGTCTGCGAATGATTATTTATCTGTTCGCCGGAATATTGACTTGTATCGGCCTTGCTAACATCTTTGCATCCACCCTGGGTCAGATCCATCAGCGCAAGCGCGAATTTGCAAGATACTTTGCGGTTGGATTAACACCCAAAGGCGCTGCCAAGATTTTGGCTTGGGAAGCGGCTATTGTTGCGCTGCGTCCCATCTTGTTGACAATCGTGGTAAATATCCCCTTAATGGCTTTGATGCTCGATGCCGGAGGAATTACCGCTGCCGACTTCATTGCTAAGCGCTTGCCGTTAGTTCCCGCAATTCTGCTCTTTATTGCAGTCATTGGTTTTGTCGCACTGGCCTACTACCTCGGCGGCAAGAAGATCTGCAACATGAATCTTGCAGAAACAATTAAGGACGATACTCTGACCATGTAACTTCTTTTGGGGTCAGCAACACTAAAACCCGTAATTGTACAACTTTGCCAACCCTTTCGGAAGTGCTTTTTTCCGAAAGGGTTGCTTTTTCATTTCTCAGTTTTTATAGGAATGTGTCCCAACTTGGGACATATTCTTTTTTATCATCAGTGCGAAATTTGCTGATAAATAGTTTTTCAGCACTTCTTTTCAGAGGTTTTGGGGAAAAACCTTAAAATGGGCCTCTTTCATTTGTGTATTAGATAGACCCCAAAGAAAGAAGGTATAGGAATATGACCCGTGAACAATACAACGAACAGCTTGTTAAGTCCTTCATCACTTTTTGCCGGACTGTTATCCATAACGAAGCTATCAATGCCCACAAGCAGATAGCAGCCAGAGCAGAAAGGGAGATCCCGCTGTCAGCTCTGTCCCACAGTGAGCTATCCAAGCTGTTTTACGAGGACACATATCGCCCCTACCGAAAGACCTATTTTGTGCAAGGTAATCCCGTTCATGTGTACGATCAACCTTTAGGCGAAGTCCTGCAATACCTTTCTCCCCAACGCAGGGATGTTATTCTCTTGACCTATTTTCTTGACTACAGCGATGCCGATATTGCCCGGATTCTGCGGATCAGCAGTCCTACAGTCAATGACCGCAAAAATGCTGCCCTCAAAAAACTAAGAGAACTGTTGGAGGAATTAGAGGATGCCTAAGCCGAGAATTACAGCGGAATTAGTCCTTGCCGCAAAAAGTGGAGACAGTGCTGCTCTGGCAGATGTTGCCCGTTTCTTTGAGCCTTACATAACCAAAGTATCTACCCGACCTTTTTACGATGAATACGGAAAACGATATGACCTTGTGGACGAAGAAATCCGCAAGCATATAGAATCCCGGCTCTTGCTTCAAATCGTTTATGGCTTTAACCCCGATAGAGTGCTGAACGGTGAGACGATAACCGAGGATTGAGAATGTGTCCCAAGTTGGGACACATTCTTGCGGTTATCATACCGCACAAGCGCATAGAGACTGTGCGTTTGTGTGGGCTGATAATCAGCCGTGTTACAAGTGAATAGGGCGATCAGATACATTCTGTATGTGATTAGCCAGCAGTAGATGCGCCAAGATTGGCTACCAACATTTAGGAGAGGATTGGTAGCCGGGAGCGAAACACATCTATACTGCAAGCAGCTCCGGCAGAGCTGCATTGGCCGTGAATTACGATACAGGGATGATGATACTTGCGTTGGCTATGGGTCACACTGTAGAACGCCCCGTCATGGGAATGGGGGGAGGCACTATAAAACCTATGGAGCGGTTGCCAGCCGCCGTCTGAAGCAGCCTTTGAATACACAGATAAAAGTGAAAAAGTTTAGAATCCGTACCTACACTTAGGTGCGGATTTTGTCGTATTCGAGGTTTAACTATGGAAGAAGAAAAAACCATTTCCGAAAACACCCCATCCGTACTTACTGTCTCTATAGAGGGACGAACCATTGAACTATCCTTTGCAGAATCAGAAGATAATTCTATCTTTGACCGTCTGCGGCAGACCCTTTTCCAGACTTACATACAGTCCCTTGCGTACCCCCATTAACCACGAAATTTGACACATTTTACGATATGTGAGATAATATAGATAGACAAGGCAGCTTGTTTCGCACCTTGACAACCGAATATTGCGATATGCTGATCTGCCATCTCACTTTACTACAGAGAGGACAGATCACTATGTCAACAACGAGCAATCTCCTAAACCATACACCTATTCCGTACAATGTTCTTTCTACTGAACTGCGTGTGCTTTGCTTATACCGGGTATCTTCCAATGGTCAGCTTTACCACAACGAAAAGAACGAAGCCGACATACCGATGCAACGGTTAGAGTGCCGCAAGTTTGCGGATATGATGGGTTGGAAAATCGTTTATGAACTGCAAGAGGAAGGCATTTCCGGTCATAAGGTCAGAGCTGAGCAGCGCGATAAAATTCAAAAGGTCAAAGAGCTTGCCAAGCAGAAGAAATTTGATATTCTGCTTGTCTTTATGTTTGACCGTATCGGCAGAATTGCCGATGAAACACCCTTTGTTGTTGAGTGGCTTATCAATGCCGGTATCCGTGTTTGGAGTACCCAAGAGGGCGAACAGAAAATTGAAAGCCACACCGACAGATTGACGAACTACATTCGCTATTGGCAGGCTGACGGAGAAAGTCAAAAGACCTCTATCCGTACCTCTACCCGGTTGGCACAAATCACCGAGGAGGGACACTATTCCGGCAGAGGTTGTCCCTATGGCTATAGGCTTGTTAAGAAAGGCCGTGTCAACAAAAAGGGTGTACCCCTAAATGACCTTGAAATTGACGAGGAAGAAGCCGGGGTTGTCCGGCTCATATTCCACAAGTATGTCAACGAGGGATACGGCCCACAGCGCATTGCCAACTATCTGCGTGAAATCGGCTCCCGAAATCGCAAGGGTAAAAACTGGCATCCTGGCACTATCCGGGGCATACTCCACAACATGACCTATATAGGCATCCTGCGGTGCGGAGAGGCCCGCTCTCCGATTATTCCGGAATTGCAGATTATCGACCCAGCTATGTTTCAAAGGGCGCAGGAAATCAGCCAACAGCGCTCTGGCAACTATGAAGAAACAAGGAGTATTCCCCTCAACACAAGAGGGCGATCCTTGCTTGCGGGTAATATCTTCTGTGGACATTGTGGTTCCCGGTTATCTATCACCACCAATGGCAAGGGACGCCCGAGAGCAGACGGCACAGATGCCGTCCGTATGCGCTATGTATGTCAGACCAAGACCCGTACCCACGGCGATTGTGACGGACAAACAGGCTATACAGTACATTTGGTGGACGATCCCATCGATATGCTGATACGGCAGCTCCTACGCAGGTTGGGCGGCTTTTCCGCATCTGAAGCAGTTGACCAAGCCTACCAACAGCACATAAGCGAAAAGCGAGCCATTGTCCAGAGAGTGCAACGAGAAGCACAGAAAACAGAAAAAGACCTCCAAAATCTCCAAAACGAGATTTTGAAGGCCCTTAGTGGCGAGAGTGCTTTTGATCTAAGCATCCTCAACGATATGGTAAAAGGTCTAAAGGCAAAACAGGAAGAACAGTTAGCGGCGCTTAGTGTGGCACAGGACGAAGAAAGCGAAGAACGCAGTACCATTATGCAAATGCAAAGTACCTACAATCAGTTTGTGGAATGGGCAGATGTGTATGAATCTGCAACAATGGAGACAAAGAAAATGATTGCGGCACAACTTATAAAGCGAGTAGAGGTATTCGAGGGATACAAATTCAAAGTAGAATTGTCCCTTACCGCAAAGCAATTTCTTGACAAGACCAATCCACAAGTTATAATAGAAAACACAACCCGGGGTATTGAAATCGCTTAAATGCTTTCTTTGACTACTTGTTTTCCGTATATCCTCTCATGTTGCGGGGGTAAGCGGGTGTACGGCTTAGGAGAGCGCTTGAATGGCATTCAAGAGGTCAGCGGTTCGATCCCGCTTATCTCCACCACCGAGTCCTGAAAACCAATGGTTTTCAGGACTTTTTCTTTGTCAAAATGGTGGTTTTACCCCTTAAATGCCATTTTTTCGAACCAGGCCGCTACACCCGATTTCCCCGCTACACTTTATCTTGAATCCATCTTGAATCAGGACGATTTTAGGTGGTCCACTATGTCCAAAACGTTTCCGAAAGTTCCCTTGCCTTTTTTCGAAAAAGCTTCGCTCATTCTTCTTGCCGCATCTTTCCGGACAGATTCTTCCACGTGGAGATAATGTCTGGTCATATCCATATCCGCGTGTCCCGCAATACTCTGAATCGTCTCCATAGAGACACCCAGTGCCTGCATTTGCGAAATGAAGGTATGCCGGCAGGAATGTGGCGTCAGTACACGGACACCCTCCACTGTTCCAATTGCTTCCTTAAAAAGTTTGGAAAAGTAGGAAGGATTGCAGGGCGAGCCGGGCTTCTTGGGAGATTCCCAAATAAACTTGTCCCCGTTTTCCCGCAACAGCCTTGCGCAATACTGCACATTGTCCGGCACAGGAATCGTCCGATAGCTGTCCTGGGACTTGGGCTCACCAATGGCAACACTACCCTTGATCCGAACCACAGCCTGTTCAATGTTGATGGAAGAGCCGTCCTTTGCAATATGTCTGGGCTCCAACCCCAGCATCTCCTGTCCACGCATACCTGTACAAAGCATCAGCCGGATCGACCAGCCGATTTTGTTTTCCGGCAGGTCACGGAGCAGAACACGAACTTCGTCCGCTGTGTAGGCCTCCTTGCGCTTCTTGGGCTGCTTGCGCATCTTATCGGCATAAGCCACCGGATTCTTCAGGATGATGTCGTTGGCTGCCGCCTTGTTGAAAATCTGATACAGCATACCCCGGCACTGCGCCAGAGTCGAATCCGATTTGCCGTCCCTGCGCAGCTTCTTGAGAAACTGCTCAATGTCCATGGCTTTGATCTCCGACAGCTTCCGCCGACCAAAATGATCCTTCAGAATTCGGAGGGTATACTTATAGCCCTCCTGGGACGTGGCCGTGATGTTGTCCTTGTGGTTTTCGTACCATCTGTCCCCCCACTCATCGAACCGCAGATCCTGTCCGGTAAGTAAGCCCATCGCCTTTTTTC
>JAZNFH010000106.1:0-8038 GCA_045589055.1 Faecousia sp.
AAAGTAATGCTCCCAATGGAGCGCGACCATTGGCATATCGTTCTTGTCTAAGAACAGGAATCCTGCATAACCATCGATCATTGGCTCTCTGAACAGCTTCTTCCTGCCCGTTATGATCCTTTGAAAACAGGCCATAACTTCATTGCTCATTGGGACAAACCGCTCGCCGTTCTTAGTTTTGGTTTCCTCGATGATATATTCCATCGTTCTGGCGCGCTGCAGCTGATGGTCTACACGAATTCGCTTATTCTTGAAATCGATATCCGAAACAGTCAATCCACAAAGCTCCGATACCCGCAAGCCCGTATTGAACAAGATATAAATCCCATCGTAATACTTACTAAAGTGCTTGTCCTCTCGGATGAATTTCAGGAAAGCACGCTCCTGGGCTCTGGTAATGGCTTCTCTGGTGACGCTGTCGTTTACTACCACCGTCGCCAGTTCAAACTGGAATGGATTCTTCCGGATCAGATCGTCCTGCAAGGCCATTTCAAAGGCAGGGCGTACCACACCGCGTATAGAGTGGATGGTGCTGTAACCACGGCCGTCTTTCTGCAGCTTAATCAGCCAAGCTTTTGCATCGGACAACTTAATCTTGTCAATGCGCACCTGCGCGAAGGCTTCCTTTTTGAGGATGTTCAGAACAAAGTTATAATTGGCCTTTGTGTTATGGCGAACGTTGACCTTCAGGGACAGGTATTTCTCCACCAATTCCAACATGGTAAGATCACCGCCGTTGGGAACGACCTTATTGAACAGATCCTGCTGGATCTGACGTTCTTTCTCTCGCAGAGAAAGGTCCTTTGCCTTCCCGGCTGGCATTCGATCATGGCTGTCCAGTCTCCAGCTGTATACGAACTTAAATGCGCCGTTTAGATCTTTGTACTTATAAGAATATCTGCCGTCTGGACGTTGGCTCTCTCCAACGTGTAAAATGCGTCCGCGGTTATCCCGCCGCTTTTCACTCATAAAAACTCCTTTCTTATTAGGGATCCGCCAATCAAATCGCCTGCGGTGGACAACGGATCTTTTGCTCCAACTGTGCGGCTTGAAAAACTTGAAATACACAAAGTATTCCTGCATTTTTCAATCCTTCATTTGTAACAAAGTCTCTCGCTGACCACTCTTGTCGATTGGATCGTCGGCTCCCTTGAAGAGAGCTCCGATATGACACAATCATTGTATCACATGGTCGCTCATATATCCAGTAAATTATAATATTTTCACCGAATTCCTATGGCAGAAAATCAGATTACCGAGGCTCTGTCCAAAAATTCCTCAAAAAGCTTTCGCTTAATCATAATCCGATTGCCGCTTTCCAACAGGAATTTGGCATCCATATTATCATATGCGATCTGACGCATTTTCT
Source organism: Faecousia sp. (assembly GCA_045589055.1). Lineage (GTDB taxonomy): Bacteria > Bacillota > Clostridia > Oscillospirales > Oscillospiraceae > Faecousia. The sequence continues at coordinate 1,370 of JAZNFH010000106.1, forward strand.
TTTCGCCAATGTGGAAATACTCCGCTGCTTCCCGGAGTGTCAACATATACTTCTCCCAGTAGGGAATTTCTGTTATGCGCATCTTTGGATGCCTCCTTCCTTATTAATATAAAGATTAAAATTAAGGGTATTATGCTTCATATAGTGTGTCATTAAGATTAGTAATGCATTTTCCCCCATTGGGGTTTTCTTCATAGGCTTTTTCCTCCATAAAATAAAAATAGGGCCGGCGAGCATTGGCTCGCCGGCTAAGTGTATAAATTGTTTACAAGTGCATGCCCTGTTCTAAGGCGTGCTGTCTTCGCGTGTAATAATCATCAGGTTCTTCATCATCGATGATATCAAACATATGACTCAGCATAAATGCAGTATCAGTTCCAATATCACCAAGAGAACGCTGGGGATCATTGTAATCAATAGGCTGCGTTTGCTCCACTGCTTCATCAGCGTTTTCTCTTCTGAGATAGCTCTCAAAAATCGCTCGCTCACTTCCCCAGAGATCCTCTCGGCTTCTCTCGCCGAGGTCTGAATCCTCATATCCGCACATTTCGCTGCATCTTGATTACCTTTTGGAAATCCTCCAGCACCCCCAGCGCAGTTTCCTGATGCTCCTCCAGTGTATTGATTTGTTCCTGCATCAGAGAAGATATATCTTCCTTTGTCATTAGCAAACTGAGTCGTTCTAAAATCTGTGCCAAAGTTTCTACCTGCTGTTTCTGTGAAGAGATCAGCGCCATCCAATTCGGTTCCATCACGGCGACGGTCTTCTGTACCGCCTCCGCTTGCGCCAATGCCTGCTTCTGCTCCATTCTCATATCGGCGGCAGATCACCGCCCGTTGTTTGAATTCATATTCCATTTCCTCCTTTAGATATTTTCTTCCGTTTAATTTTCTGTCTCTGCATTTGTAACCTTGAGGCGTGGTGTAGGTGATATTCTTTCGTGTATCTGTCCAAGTTACCTCGTAACCACGATACTCCATCAGCCGCATAAAATGCTCGCGACTCCGCGCTAAGGTCATGCAGTCGTCGATTGCAATTTCCAATGACATTTTCCAACTGTTGCCTCGCTCATAAGTGCGGTACTCTCTGTCATTCATTCGGCGCTCCTTGTCTTGTTTCTTCTTGATTACAGAAAAACCATACTGCAAACAAAGCTTATCACTTGCATCCCAAAGTGCTTGAATGGATCGGGAATTACTATGGTACTTCTTTCCGGTTTCAAAGCTTACCGAGTTAATCACAAAATGTGAATGCACATGATCTGCATCACAGTGTGTTGCAACCACGATTTCAAAACCAGGAATTGCTTCTGCAAGTTTTAGCGCGATCTCGTGAGCAGTTTCCGGTGTGATGGTTTCATCCTTTGGAAAAGATTGCACCATATGATAAAACATCCGTCCGCTATTCTGCTTGTGCAAACGCTTGGTGTTCATAAATTCCTGCAGCGCAGTTTGCGGGACACAATTCACGCCGGTGATCAAACGCTGCCCTTGGTGATTGGTTTTTGCTTCTCTACAACAATAAGACAGCACACCGTGCAATCCTTTTAGACTTTGTGAGCGTGGACTGTTAATCATTTTAATAATTGCCATCACGACCATCTCCTTCGTTTCAGAATTTCAGAAAGCAAAAAACTCACCTGCGCATAGGCGTCGGTGAGTTCCTGCAGGTAAACTACTTTTACTTTTCCCATATTGGCAAGTGTCGTCAGCTGATTAAGATTGCGCCCCACACCTTTCTGCTGACGGATCACTTCATCAAGGCCATCAATGATGACGATCTCTTTTTGCAGTCCGCAGGCTGTGAGATAATCTGTCAGCGTCATATGCGCGGCATCTGCTTTATCGTGTAGCTTCTGCCAATCTGTCTCCGATACACGGAGCGTTATTCTTTTGTTTTTCATCATTTCATCTCCTATAATTTAAGTGGGTTTGGGCTTCTGCCCGTTTTTACTGCGCCCGGCGGCTGCATTTTCGCCGGGTAATGGACTTTCTGGTAACGGATTTCTTTGAGGGGCTCCATGCCGGACACTCTCCACGGCAGTGCCGGAACTGCGGACGGTTCTTCCACATGACCTCTGCACGACATCAGATTTACTGTGACGGCATCGCTCTCAACGATCCGGATGGCCGGAGCTGCCGCACCTTCGCTGCACGATCCCGCCGTCTGGAACGGGAAAAAGCCACCGACCATCCTGCCCTAGCAATATACCGCACCCGGCTGAATACCATCAACAAGCATTTGCAGAAAGGAAAAATCGACCAGGAATTTGCGGATACCGCAAGGCGAATTGCGGAGAAGTGCAAAACCAAGGCTTGCAGCAGTGTTCAATATTTCAATGATCGCTATGCGGCAGACATCTCCCAGGCTGGTATTTATGGCGCGACGGAGAAACTACTGGGCAGACCTCCCATCCAAAAGGAGGGCTGACCATGTATGAATACATCGACACCACCTGCCGGGTATATGAAGATACCGACCGCCAGGAGCGGAATATGTTTCAGCTTTCCCGCGTGCCGCAGCCCATGGAGCATTGGCAGGACTACATTGACCTGGTCAAGAATAATGGGGATGAAAATGCTTTCCTGGTGTTTCTACATTTCTACGAGCCAACCATCAACGGCAAAGTAGAATCCTTTGTGAACCGCTATGGACTGCACGGTCACTTTGCGGATTTGAAGATGGCCTATGTGGAAGCACTTTGGGAGCGGCTTCGGGAGTATCCACCTGACTGCAAAATTCCCTTTCTGAAGTATGTAAAGCAGGCAACGACGGATGCCATGAATTCCTATGCGGCGCTGAATCTGAAAGGCTTTTCCATTTCTCAGGACAAACAGTATTACCGGCTCCGCACCGCTGCATATATTTACAAAACTACCTGTCTGGAGGATGTGGAGCAGGCTCTGCGATCAGCTCCATGTGACGGAGAAAACCGCCAGACGGCTGCTGGACGAGGTGCGGGTGCTGGATACTTTTCTTTGGTACGACCAGCAAAACGAAGAAAAATCAGTGGAGTTTCACGACACCCTGTCAGGCCAGGATGTGATGGGCCTGCTGAAACCCTACCTGCCGGAGCCTGCGGTCCTTCGGAAGGAAACGAGAAAATATATCCGTGCGGCATTCCACAAGCTGGGCTACCGGGACCAGGATATTGTGTCCCGGCACCTGGGATTCTACAAGGTCTGCTTCCGGCCGTTGTTCTCCGTGAGCTTCGAGGATCTGGCCGACATTCACCAATTCTCCACGGCAGATGGTGTCCGCAAGGCTTACAAGCGGGCGCTGGAGAAGATGCGAAAGCAGTTGGAGGAGTGGAGTGTGCTGGAATCCGTCCGGGTGAAGCGGATTAAGAAAACCGCAAAGCTGTGGCAGTTTGAGTATCGCCCGATGGATGCCGGTGAGCCGGGAATAATCGAATTTACGGTCAAAGAAAATACTCCTGTGGATCACCGCATTGTAAAACCTGCAGAGAACGATGCTGCCGACCTCCACTATGGTCGTGAAGCTGCCCACCTGATTTGCAGGCTGGCGGAAAAGGATGCCCTGCCGAAGAGCGAAGTCCTGGTGCTCCCGGACGGGGATCTGATGCCCCGGTCATATAGATGACAAATGCCCTGGCACTCAAAAAATGAGCGCCAGGGCGAAAAAATGACTTGCAAATCCGGTCAGTCAGAGTTAACATCACCAACACTTCAGGAGGTGATGAACATGGAAAAATTCTTGAAAACCTTGAAACGGCACATTGCGGAGCATCCACCAAACTACGGTGACGGCGAGTCTGTCCTGACTATGCTCTACGAATGCCACAATGAAAACAATCCCTATGATAACGAACAGATCCGTGCGGACTTCAATGAGCTTTACCAGCAAATGAACGGGATGCCGCTCCGGGAGATGGATAACATCATCTATCCGGTCTGCAAACTCTGCCGGGATCACGAAAAGGCTGGCTTTATCGAGGGGATTCGCTTGGGTGTTCTTCTGGCACAGGAGGTGGCACCATGAAAGATATTGCCCGCCGCCAGGACGCATATATCCAGACACATCCCTTTGACGCTGGTGACAGCGATTGCGAGACCGTTCTGGATCAGCTCTGCCAAGCCTATACCGAATCCCACGAAAGCGATCCTGCCGAGATCGGCAACGGTTTCAAAGAGTTGGAGGAGTTTCTGTGTGAGCTACCGTTGGAAGATAACAATGCGGTGTTCAACCTCTGCTACCGCCTGTGCAGCGCCTACGAACGCAAAGCTTTTTGTGACGGCCTGCAATACGGCGCACACCTGATGTCAGAGTTATAAAGGAAATAGTGCAAATTAGTGAGCCACAGCTTCGTTTGAAGCTGTGGCTCACTAATTTGCTGAGAGTTTTGTATTAAGCAGGACTATGCAGTTTCTTTTGCTCTGCACAAACCTTTCTTACGATAAAACATTCATCGTTCTCGCACTTCGATACAACATAGTCCCTGGTCTTTTCCCAAATTCCTTTGGTTGTATAGATACGATTGACAATGAGATTCTTGATATAGATGCATTCAGAATCTACAAGGTTAATTATCTGGCGATTTACAACACTTTCGTTTTCCGGTTTGCAAGAAAACCGGAGTAGAATCTTTGTTGCAATATATCGTATATCCAAATGCTCAGACCGCAACCACTGCAATACATTTTGCAGTACAATTGTCCCCAAAGGCTGGGGAAGAACAACCGAATCAGTTGATGTTAAGTATTCATTTACCATCGATGCAACCGCAATTGTAGTAGGAATATCGTTCTGAATACAGAGTAGCAAATCCAGTATTTCTAGATAGACATCTTCTCCCATGGCGGTGTAAAGGAAACACAATCCGATTTCAAGAGCGATACGGTCCACATTCGAAGAAATGATGGAAATATCTGCCGTTTCAATTTCTTCTCTCTTTTCGCGCAGCAAATCGTATGTCGCTTTGTTGCGGTTATAGTGTTCCGGAAATTTGAGGGCAATGCACACAAGCAGAGAAACTGCATCCAGCTTTATATGGATGCCTTCCTTGGATACTAACAAGGTATCTGCAGCTGTTGTAATGACCGCATCCATTAACTCGTTACTACTGTTTTATCATCACGGATTTCTTTGAGGGTCTGCATTACGGTCATTACCCAAGGCAGTGCGTGATCTGTGAAACCTATTTCCTTATGACCTCTGCACGGCGGCAGCGGTACTGTAGCGGTATGTCCCCCTATACTTTTAGGGGCAAGCAAATTTCATGCAAACAGTATGCCGCCAGCATCAACCGCAAGGAACTGGCTGCTGCCGATCCGATAGTGGATATCTATAACCGCCGATGTGGAGCCATCCGGTCTGAAAAGAGCAGGGGTTCCATTACGGAAGATTTTGCGGTCAAGGCAAAGGAATTGGCGCTGGAACATAAGTTGCACGCTCAGGAAGACCCAGTGTATGCAGCCACCCAATATCCGAAGGATATGACACGGGATGCGTTATATGCGGAAGCTTCCAAACATCTAACTTAACCCAATACGAAGGAGGTGGAGTCGATGAACGATTGGGAAAAAGATCTTAAGATATACCGGTTGGAGCAGGCTCCACCGAAGCATGAGAACTATCAGGAGTATTTCGACAGATGCTTCGCGGAAAATGATGAAACATATTTGGCATGGTTCTTACATTACTACGAGAAAGAACTGAATACCAAGGCAAGAGGCTTCGTCAACGAATATGCTATGTATGGTCACTTTGTTGATCTGAAGCAGGCTTTTGTGATGGGTATGATGGAAGCGCTCCAACGATACGATATCTCCCTGGGTGTTCCGTTCCTTAACTACAAGAAGCTCTATGCCATGAACGCAGTACACACCTACATCCGCACCATGCGCACCGGATACACGGTGCAGAGCAGCTATGCGGATAAACAACTTCGGGAGGTCATGTGGCAATACGCACAGTATGGGTATCGGTGTGATGAAGACACCATAGCTGCGATCGCTGAAGAAACCAAAATCGCCACAAAGAATGTAAAAGAAATTTTGATGGGCGGCCTGCTGAATATGAACAAGACAGATTTCTATCGGCACTATGGTGACGAAGACTGCGAAGAGAGTATGGAGGAAGTTGCCGCTGACGGCACATCCCAAACGGAAGAACTGTACTTGCGCATAGAGAAAGCAGAGAAAGTTATGTCAACCTTCGAGTCGCTCAATTACCGGGAACGGGCAATCGTTGCGGATCATCTTGGATTCTGTCGGGATTGCTATGCTACCCACTATTATGACCAGGAAGATCTTGATGTGGACGGTAAACCCAAGCGCAAAGCAAGGCGAAAGGTTCCCTTCATCGAACTGGCAGTGGAACATGGACTTGCATCCCCGGATACAGCAGACAAAACATACCGTAGAGCGTTGGAAAAGATGCGCAAAGCGCTCAGCAAATAACGCATAAATGAAAAAGAGGTTCCGCACCAAAATGTATGCGAAACCTCTTGTACATATAAAAGGCTGACTTGCACGCAACTGCAAGCCAGCTTTTTGTTATTTCCACTTTTCAATCAAATTGCGGATCTGAGAGGCAAGCTTGGCATTGTCCTTATTGGTGCGGCCTTTACAGGTCTTGACAAAGGCAAGGAGTGCTTCTGCCGCTGCAAGAAGGTCACCATAGACTGCCCGTGCCCTGGCAGAACC
>JAZNFH010000107.1:0-3300 GCA_045589055.1 Faecousia sp.
TTAAGCTCATCAACGAAATGACCGTTGCCGATAACATCGGCATTCTTCGGTTGGAAGGCATTGACGTTTCCGGTTTGGATGAAATGCTGCAAGCTCTGGATATCTACGAAAAGAAAAACGCAAGGATTAAGCACCTGTCCGGCGGTCAGAAGCAGAGAGTTGCCATTGCGCGGGCGTTGGTAAAGAAACCGGATATCATTCTGGCGGACGAGCCAACCGGCAATTTGAATTTCGCCATTGGCGAGCAGGTGATCCGGCAGCTGGTGGAGGTTTCCAAAGGAAAGACACTCATTGCGGTGACCCACGATGACCGGCTGGCAAAATACTTCGACGAGGTCATCGATATGAATGAAATGACCGGCGGTATGCAGTACATTCCTTCCGAAAAGGAGGGCTGCTGATATGCTGAAATTTGCGCTGAAGAATATGGCCATCAAGAAGACGCAGGTCATATTGATCATTTTGTCTATCGTAATCTCTGCCGGTATCGCAGTACTGGCATTTAATGTAGCCACCCAGGTGGACGAAGGTATCACCAATAACGCCGGGTATTACTCTGCTATCGTAGGTCCTGCCGGAAGCAGTACCCAGTTGGCTATGAATTCTATGTATTTTACCGATGAGCCTGTGGGCACGGTCCCTTACAGCATCGTAACCACCCTGCAGCAGGATTCCCGGGTCACGCAGGTGATCCCCTTTGCTATGGCAGATAATTATAACGGCTACGGAGTCGTTGGCACAACACCGGCATTTTTGCAGAGCAAGGATCTGAGGGCGGGAGAAATGTTCGCCGCCGATGAGACTTTGCAGGCTGTTGTCGGTTCCAATATTGCAAAATATAATTCTCTGGAAGTGGGAGATGTGATTTATACAAGTCACTCGGCCAACGGATCTGACCTACATACAAAAGGAATCACAATCGTCGGCATTCTGAAAGAAAGTCACTCCTCCTATGATAATATTGTGTTCACCCAGCTAAAAACCCTTTGGGAAATGCACGAGCATGGGGAGCAGGAAGAAAACAGTGCAGAGGAGCACCATCATACCCACGGAACGGTTTGCGCAGTACTGGTAAATACCAAAAACCCCGGCTTTGCTATGCAGCTGGTGGAAGAATATGACGGAAAGATCATAACCGCTGACGACGGCGACAACACCACCTTGCAGGCAATTGAGCCTATGAGTGTTGTCCGGGATGTGCTCAATGATGCGGATGATACCAAGTATATCGTATTTGTTCTTTGCGCCGTCATTTTGGTAATGAATATCATGATCATTTCCATCATTACGCTGCTGAATATGTATCACAGTGCAAAAGAAATATCCCTCATGCGTCTGATTGGCATCAGCATGAAACGAATCAATCTTCTGTATGTCATTCAGAACGGTATTATGGGTCTTTGTGCGGTCATTTTGGCATTCTTTGTGTCCAGAGGCTGTATGGTGCTGATGAATGACTATGTGGAGTCAATGGGCGTGGTTTTGAATATGAGCAAGGTCTACGCTGCGGAATTTTTGATTCTGCTTGCGGTATTTATCATCAGTGTGCTGCCTACCGTGATCTGGACCTTCTCCATGTCAAAAAAAGACGGCATCACAGATTGAGGTAACCCTATGAAAAGAATGAAAACAATATTCGCGGTGTGTCTTGTACTGACCCTGTTATTCTCCTTCACAGGTTGCAAGCAAGCGCAAAGCGGTGAGGCTACCAAGCTGAGCTTTCAAGCGGCTTCCGGATATGACTATTTGAAGACCCTGGATGGGAAGCAAGTTACCATCAACGGTTATATGGCTACCAGTTCTCCGGTGGATGGCTCGTTTATGTTTCTAATGAACCTACCATACCAAAGCTGCCCCTTCTGCGTGCCCAATACATCCCAGCTGTCCAATACGATGGAGGTGTATCCCAAGAAGGGAGAAAGCTTTGGCTTTACCAATCAGGCAATCAAGATCGTTGGCACACTGGAGGTAGCAGAAAGTGAAGATAAGCCTTTCACAGATATGTACGGCTATGAGTTCAATTATAAGATCGTAGATGCCACCTATACCATCATTCAGGCGGACGAACTTTCCGAGGATATGGCTCTTTGGCAGAAGATCGCGGAGACCGATGTTGTCAGCGATATCTACAGGATGTATGACTATGTGAATTTCCTGTGCGCGTGGAATACTTACTATGTCAACTCCGGAACGGATGAAAACGGCAACGTTGTTCCCGGCTACTATCTGTACCCGACAGATGCCGTCTACCTGATAACTACCGATGGCGCGCAGTATAATTACGGTTATAAAGACGGCTATTTCGACAGTATTATTTCCAAAATTGAGGCAGTTGATCCCAACGCCTTTGCGGATCTGGTTGCCAATGTTCGCAGTGCGGAAGTGTTAGCGCAGAAAGCGTTGGCTGAACTGGAAAACGAGCACTATACTTCCGAAAAGAAGTACCTGGAACAATTCGGTACAGAAGATCTGGTATACACCCTTACCATTGGTGAAGAACTGACAGCCGAAATGCAGACGCTCTATTCCGCATTTGCAAACTGGTTAGGCAGTTGGGAGATGTAATCACACAAACAGTCATCGAAAAACGCCACTTGTAGGATTACCTTACAAGTGGCGTTTATGTGTGTCAATTCCGACAGACAGAATCGTTTATCGTTTTATACATCGTTATTACTTCATTGGCATCCGCACATGAAACTCCACCAGCCCATTATAGCAATTCACCTCGATGTGGCCGTGATGGGCATCCACGATTGCCTTGGCAATGGCAAGGCCAAGTCCATAGTGCTTATCCTCGCCATTCCGGGCGGTATCCACGCGGTAGAACCGTTCAAAGATCCGATCCCGGTGTTCTGCGGGGATTTCGTCACCCTTGTTAATCACAGAAAGTTCTGTAATGCCGTGATCCTTAGTTAGGGTCAGGCGCACTTCGCCCGCAGGCTTGCTGTGACGGATCGCATTATCCAACAGAATGGAGGTCAGCTGCTTTAACTGGGTGCTGTTACCCTCCACAGTAATTCCATTCGTGATATTACTGTTCAGTACAAGCCCTTTTTCAAAAGCAACACTTTCAAAGGGAAGCATTTCACCGGCAACCAACCGGCTGAAATCAATGTGTTCCATCTGGGGTGTTACATTCTCTGTCCGGGCAAGAGGCAATAGTTGCCCCACCAGCAAACCCATTCGCACGTTTTCATACTGAATATTCTGGAGCCATTGGTTGTCGCCAAGCTCTCTGGACAAAAGCTCTGCGTTGGCACTGACCACGGAAACCGGGGTTTTCAGTTCGTGACCGGC
>JAZNFH010000108.1:0-5327 GCA_045589055.1 Faecousia sp.
AGTTCATTAACGAACTGATCTAATCGGAAGGAGGATACATACAATGGCTTTGAAAGGTCTTGATATTTTTAAGCTGTCTCCTAAGAAGAACTGTAAGGAGTGCGGCAGCCCCACCTGTATGGCATTCTGCATGAAGGTGGCTCAGGGCGCAATCGAAATCGACAAGTGCCCCTACTTCTCTGATGATGCAAAGGCAATGCTCAACGAGCAGACTGCTCCTGCAATGAAGACCATCTCCGTCGGCGAGCACAAGCTGGGCGGCGAGACTGTTCTGTTCCGTCACGAGAAGACTCTGGTCAACAAGAACCTGTACGCTGTGTCCGTTTGCACCTGCATGGACGATGCTACTGTAGACGCTAAGCTGGCTGATCTGCAGAAGGTCGACTACGAGCGTATCGGCGAGAGAATGTATGTGGAGTTTGTTCAGGTTGCTAACAACCAGGCTGACCCCGCTGTTTACGCTAACTTGGTTAAGAAGGCAGCTGCTACCGGCCGTCCTCTGGTCCTGGAGTGCTGGGATGTAGAGTGTGCTAAGGCTGCTCTGGAAGTTTGCGGCAAGGACGTGATCCTGGACGGCGCAACTCCTGCTAACTGGGAAGCTATGAACGAGCTGGCTACCGCTAAGGGTGTAGTTCTGGGTGTTTGGGCTGAGAACATCTCCGACCTGTACGACACCGTTAAGAATTTGGAAGCTAAGGGCAACAAGAATCTTGTTCTGGACGTCACCGGCAAGACTGCTAAGGAGACTCTGGCTAACGCTGTTCTGGTCCGCCGCACCGCTATCAAGGATGGCGACCGCAGCTTCGGTTACCCCTCCATTGTCAACCTGGCTAAGGTTGGCGGCGATGCACGTCTGCAGACTGCTTTCGCTTCTATGTTCACTGAGAAGTACGCTTCTATCATTGTTATGTCCGGCATGACCTACGCACAGGCTCTGCCTCTGTACGGTCTGCGTCAGAACATCTACACCGATCCTCAGAAGCCCATGAAGGTGGAAGCTAAGGTTTACCCCCTGAACGGCGCTGATGAGAACGCACCTGTTGCTCTGACCGTTGACTTCGCTCTGACCTACTTCCTGGTCTCCGGCGAAATGGAGCGTTCCAATGCTCCTGTCAATCTGGTGATCTCCGACGCTTCCGGCATGTCTGTTCTGACTGCTTGGGCTGCCGGTAAGTTCTCCTCCTCCACCATCAAGAAGACTTTTGATGAGCTGGATCTGGAAAACAAGATCAAGAACCGCACTCTGATCATCCCCGGCAAGGTTGCCGTTATGAAGGGCGAAATTCAGGAGAAGCTGCCCAACTGGAATGTTGTCGTTGGTCCTCTGGAAGCTGTACAGCTGCCTAAGTACCTCAAGGACAAGGAGTACGAGGCTGCCGCTGCTGCCGCTGCTGCTGAGAATGCTGCTAAGGCTGCTGCCGGTGCTACCGAGGTTGTTAAGGAGCTGTCCTTCGACGAGCTGCTGGCTACCAAGGTTCCCGCAATCGAAGTGGTTGACATGGGCGTACAGTACAAGGGCTACAACCCCGAGTCCCAGACCTTCGTCACCATCGGCGAGCGTATCCACTGCATCGCTCCTGCTATCCGTAAGGCTATGGACGAGCGTGATCCCGAGCCCATCCTGAAGCGTGCTGCTGAGCAGATCGCTGCCGGCGCTACCTATCTGGACGTCAACATCGGCCCTGCTGAGAAGGACGGTCCCGAGCGTATGATGTGGGCAGTTAAGCTGCTGCAGGAGAACTTCAACAATGTTCCTCTGGCTCTGGATACTGCCAACATGAAGGCTATCGAGGCTGGTATCAAGGTTTACAACCGTACCAACGGCAAGCCCATCGTTAACTCCGCTGACGCAGGTTCCCGTATCGGCTACATCGATCTGGCTGCTGCTAACGATGCTATCTGTATCGCTCTGTGTTCCGCTGACGGTATCGCTAAGGACAACGAAGAGCGTATGGTCCACTGTGACAACATGCTCGAGCGCGGCATGAGCCTGGGCATGTCCTCTGACGATCTGTGGTTCGACCCCCTGTTCCTGGTTGTCAAGGGTATGCAGGATAAGCAGATGGAAGTTCTGGAAGCTATCAAGATGTTCTCCGACAAGGGTCTGAAGTCCACCGGTGGTCTGTCCAACAACTCCAACGGCGCACCTAAGGATGTCCGTCCCATCATGGACTCCGCTCTGGTCGCTATGTGTATGATGCAGGGTCTGACCTCCGCGATCGTTAACCCCAACGACCGCAGACTGATGGAGACCATCAAGTCCTGTGACATCTTCAAGAACCACGTGCTGTACTCTGACAGCTATCTGGATCTGTAATTTACATCCGTAAATTCCCGCAATTTAACGCCGGGAGGGAGTTGCCTCCCTCCCGGTCTTTGCTTATATCCCTATTCCTCTACCGAGGATTTAGAAAGGAGACACCATGCACGATACCGATTTCGACTGGAATGACGCAGGTGATGCTGGTCCTGGCTCAGGTTGCTTGCCGATTATTATGAAAGGCAGTGTAATCATCGTCCTTTCCATCATGGGCTTATTTCTGCTTCTGTGGTTAATAGGCCTTGCAGATGCATATCTGCTTCCCCAATTTACCGACTTTAGAATTGTTGACGGAATTTTCTCTCTGTTAAAATAATTTCCCTTTGTATATCCAGCCGCAAGGCTTTTATCTTATTTATTTTGGAGGAATTCACTATGAGCGTATTAACCGATCTGATCTATGGTGGCAGCAACGCCGTTGCCGGTTTGACCGAAGGCGCTGTCAATGATGCCATCGCTAAGTATGGCCCGGATAAGGCCATCGCTTTCCCCGATACCGCTTATTATTTCCCCACCATTTATGCAGCTACCGGTGTGAAGGTAAAGACTCTGGGCGATCTGCCTGCTTGTGTAGGTGTCCTCAAAAGCCTGATCACCAACCAGGAAGATCTGGGCCAGGCCCTCAATGCAGGCCTTGCCACCGCCGTAGGCGCTGAGATTCTGGAAGGCCTGAAATATGCAGAAAATGCCGATCCTTATGCCAATGATTCTGGTATCGGCTTTGTGCCCGACCCCATCATCCGTTCTCTGGGTGTGCCTCTGGTTACCGGTGATATCCCCGGTGTGGCCGTTGTTTTGGGCAAGGCTGACAATCCTGCTGATGTAGTAAACGTTGTAAAAGACTACCAGAGCAAGGGCATCATGACCTTCATGGTAGGCGATGTGATCGAGCAGTGCGCTGAAGGCGGCGTAAAGATGGGTCTTGAGTTCCGCGTGATTCCTCTGGGTCATGATGTGACCTCTGTGATCCATGTTGTTACCGTTGCTGTCCGTGCCGCTTTGATCTTCGGTAATGTCCAGCCCGGTGATCTGGGCGGACTGCTCAGCTACACCAAGGACCGCGTTCCTGCCTTTGTAAACACCTTTGGCGCTCTGAATGAAGTTGTGGTTTCTGCCGGTGCAGGTGCCATCGCGCTGGGCTTCCCTGTTGTTGTGGATATCGATCTGGGCGAAAATCAGGTGCCCGGTGCTCTGGAGTCCGTTTGCGACCACGCAAACACCGTAAAGAAATCTCTGGAGCTTCGTGAGATCAAAATCAAGGTCAAGGAGCTGCCCATTCCTGTTGCTTTCGCAGCTGCTTTTGAAGGCGAGATCATCCGTAAATCCGATATGCATGCTGAGTTCTATTCCGGCAAGAATCCCACCGCAGAGCTGGTAGTCATGCGCCAGATGAACGAGATCGAGGACGCTAAGATCAATATCATCGGCCCGGATCTGGACGCAGGCGCTGAGTTTGCTCTGGCTACTTATGTAGAAGTTGCCGGCAAGAAGATGCAGGAAGATTTCGAGTCTGTTATTGAAAGAAAGTTCCACGCTTGGTTTAACTACATGGAAGGCGTTATGCACACCGGTCAGCGCAATCAGGTCCGCATCCGCGTATCTAAGGACGCTTTCGAAAAGGGTCTGCGGCTGAAGGACTTTGCACAGGTTCTGTACGTCATGATCATGGACGAATTCGACGCTGTTGTGGATAAGTGTCAGGTCACTTTGATCACTGATCCCCTAGAAGCCGGCAAGTTCCGTGACGAGATCGCAATGCCTCGTTATGCCCAGCGTGACGACCGTCTGGCCTCTATGACCGACGAAGCGGTTGATCGTTATTACACCTGTATCCTCTGCCAGTCCTTTGCACCTGCCCACTGCTGCGTGGTCACTCCCGAGCGTCTGGGCCTGTGTGGCGCAGTCAGCTGGCTGGATGCCAAGGCTACCAATGAGCTGGATCCCAACGGTCCTTGTCAGCCCATCTTCAAAGAAGGCTGCACCGATGAGCGTACCGGCCGTTTTGACTCTGTGGATAAGGCCATTGCCGATGCCACCCACGGCGCAGTAGAGAGCGTCACCTTGTACTCCATTCTGGAAGATCCCATGACCTCCTGCGGCTGCTTCGAGTGTATCTGCGGCATTGAGCCTATGAGCAACGGCTTCATTGTTGTAAACCGGGAATTCAAGGGCATGGCCCCTGCCCGTATGGCCTTTGGCGAGCTGGCAAGCTGCACCGGCGGCGGTGTCCAGACTCCCGGCTATATGGGCCACGGCAGACACTTCATCAGCTCCAAGAAGTTCATTTCCGCAGAAGGCGGCATCGAGAGAATTGTCTGGATGCCCAAGGAACTGAAGGACGATGTTGCACAGCGTTTGAACAAGACCGCACAGGAACTGTACGGCATTGAAAACTTTATCGACATGGTAGCAGACGAGACCATCACCACCGATGGTGAAGAGCTGCTGAATTGGCTGACCGAGAAGGGTCACCCTGTCCTGGGCATGGAGCCCCTGCTGTAAGCGGTAAATTACCTCCGCGCAAAAGATATTATTTGGGGGCGGCCGTTGCCGCCCCCATCCCCTGAAAGGAATTTCCACTTATGAAAGTCACGTTTCAAATAGAAAACGCAAATACCGTAACTATGGAATGTAACGCCGGTGATAATCTGCTGGAGCTGGCTCGTCGTGGCAACGTGGCCATTGACGCCCCCTGTTCCGGCAACGGCTCCTGCGGCAAGTGCCGTGTGAAGCTGCTGGAGGGCGAAGTAGAGTCTATCCCCTCCCGCCATATCTCCGACGAAGAATATAAAGAAGGCTGGCGCTTAAGCTGCAACTGCAAAGTTGTGGGTGATTGCACTGTGTTAGTTCCGGACATCGCCTCTGCCTATCAGTCCCGCATGAAAACTGCTGATCTGTCCTCCCCTCAGGAGGTTGCCATTTTCCAAGAAGCGCAGGATGCCCTGAAGGCAGGCGGCATTGGTTTGGAAAATAGCTTCCGGGCCGTGCAGTTAGAATTGCAAGAGCC
>JAZNFH010000109.1:0-39139 GCA_045589055.1 Faecousia sp.
ACCCAGCTGATGGAAAATGGCCTGTACCCCTATACCAAGCGGTATCTGGGAACCTTTGCAAACCACTTCTCCACCATCGGTCTGATCGGTATGAATGAGGTTGGTCTCAATGCCAAGTGTCTGCGCGCTGATCTGACCAATGAGAAGGTTCAGCAGTTTGCCAAGGAAGTTCTGGACCATATGCGAGAGCGCCTTTCCGCCTACCAGGAGGCTTATGGCGACCTGTACAATCTGGAAGCCACTCCCGCTGAGTCCACCACCTACCGTTTTGCGAAGCACGACAAGGCGCTGTATCCCGACATCATCACTGCCAACGAAAACGGTACGCCCTACTACACCAACTCTTCCCACCTGCCTGTTGGCTACACCGAGGACATTTTCTCCGCTCTGGCCATTCAGGATGAGCTGCAGACCCGTTACACCTCCGGTACTGTCTTCCATGCCTTCCTGGGTGAAAAACTGCCGGATTGGCAGGCTGCCGCTGCTCTGGTTCGTAAGATCGCTGAGAACCACAACCTGCCCTATTACACCATGAGCCCCACTTACTCTGTCTGTGCTGACCATGGCTATATCACCGGTGAACAGTATACCTGCCCCACCTGCGGCAAGAAGACCGAGGTGTACAGCCGTATTACCGGTTACTACCGTCCTGTTCAGAACTGGAATGACGGCAAGAGCCAGGAATTCAAGGATCGCAAGGTCTATAACATCGGCAACTCCGTTTTGAAAGAAAAGGCTTCTGTGACTGAGTGCATCAAGGCTGTGAAGGAAGAAGTGGCTGCGCCTGTTGTCATGGATGGCAAAGTGATTCTTTTCTCCCGGGTGACCTGCCCCAACTGCCGTGTGGCGGAAAGCCTGCTGGCTAAGGCCGGTGTTGCTTACGAAAAGCTGATTGCAGACGAGAATGTAGAGCTGTGCCGTAAGTACGGTGTCAAGGGTGCTCCCACTCTGGTGATTACCAATGGTGAGGAATTCCAGAGCTATTACAGCGTACCCGAAATCAAGAAGTATCTGGCAGCACTGTGATAAAACAAAAATAATGGCCGGGCATTGCCCGGCCATTTCCCCGTAGAGAAAGATTAGGAGGAAGACAATGTACGATATTCTGATTGTAGGCGGCGGCCCTGCCGGCTTGACGGCTGCGGTGTATGCCCTCCGGGCCGGTAAATCTGTTCTGGTCATTGAAAAAGGCGGCTTTGGTGGACAAATCGCCTTTTCTCCCAAGGTAGAAAACATTCCCGGCACCATTTCCATCAGCGGCGCAGAATTCGCAGACCAGCTGGTGGCGCAGGCCATGAATCTGGGCGCGGATGTGGAACTGGAAACCGTGATTCGTGTGGAGAAAACCGATGACGGTTTTGTTGCCCATACGGAAGAGGGAAGTGCTTTCTCCGGTAAGACTGTGATTCTGGCGGTTGGCGTCAAGCACAGAACTCTGGGACTGGAAGGAGAGCAGGAACTCATCGGTAGCGGTATCTCTTTCTGCGCGGTCTGTGACGGTGCTTTCTATGCAGGCCAGGATGTGGCAATGGTCGGTGGCGGTAATTCCGCCATGCAGGAGGCATTGCTGTTGAGTGAAGTCTGCCGCAAGGTGACCATTGTACAGAATCTGGCGGACTTTACCGGTGAAAAGAAACTGGCACAGGCATTGGCAGAAAAAGCCAATGTTGAGGTCTTTTTCAACACTGTTGTTACCGGTTATCAGCAGAGTGGCAGTGCTTTGACCGGCCTGCAGCTGCATAATACCCAGACGGGCGTTGACTCTGCAATCACTGTTGACGGCGCGTTCCTTGCAGTGGGTCTGATTCCTGAGAATGATGCCTTTGCGGAATTCGCACAGCTGAACGACTGGGGTTATTTCGATTCCGGAGAGGACTGCCGCACCCGGACTCCCGGTGTGTTTGTTGCCGGTGACTGCCGCAGCAAGCGGATCCGTCAGGTAGTGACCGCATCCGCTGACGGTGCTATTGCAGCGACTGCTGCCTGCATGTACTTAGACCAGCAATAACACAAGCAAACGATTGAAAAATCGGCATGGATTCTTGTATGAGAACCCATGCCGATGATTTGTTTTATTTGCTAAATGCGGACACTGTCCAGCCGGAACGGCTGCAAGCTCTACAATGTCCAAATTGAAAACTGCAGTCCCAGCGCAATCAGAGCAAAAAATCCGCTGCGGTAACCGTTATATTGCAGGAACAGACCAGCTATCCCCCCCTTATTAGGGCTGGCTGGTTTTTGTATAATCCAATTGCAAGGCAGTGGTTTTTCTGCTATAATGGAGGAAATCTCAAAAGGAGAAAACAAATGGATATTGCTAAGTTAAAACAAAAAATGGATGATGCCCATTATATATACGACGAAACACTGGCAACAGTTCTGGCGGTCGCGCTGGAATTGGGGCGCCCCCTACTGGTAGAGGGAGCCGCAGGTGTCGGCAAGACAGAGATTGCAAAAGTTATGGCAGCGGCGTTGGATCGGGATTTGGTGCGTCTGCAGTGTTACGAAGGCTTGGACGAAAGCAAAGCACTCTATGAGTGGAACTACCAGAAGCAGCTGCTGTCCATTCAGGTGAATGTGGACAGGGAGGACCGGGATACACTGACGAAAAGTCTGTTTAGCGACGAGTACCTTCTGGAGCGGCCCCTGCTGCAGTCTATCCGCAGCGAAAAGCCGGTGGTGCTGCTGATCGATGAAATCGATAAGGCAGACGAAGAATTTGAGGCGTTCCTTTTGGAGCTGCTTTCTGATATGCAGGTATCCATCCCGGAGGTGGGAACCATCAAGGCCAAGTCCGTTCCCTTTGTGGTGCTGACCTCCAACCGTGCACGGCCTTTGTCTGAAGCGCTGCGCCGCCGGTGCGCATATCTGTATATCCAATACCCGGATGTGGAAAAGGAATTGGCTATTTTGCGGGCCAAGCTTCCCCATGTGGATGACCGGCTCTGCGTGCAGGTGGCTCTGGCAGTACAGAAGCTGCGCAGCAGTGAGGCAATTTTGAAGAAACCCTCCATAGCGGAGTCCCTGGACTGGGCGTCTGCTTTGGATGCGTTGGGAATCGGGGAACTGACGCCGGATGCACTGCGGCGTACAGCCGGTTTTGTGCTGAAAAACAGTGAGGATCTGGCCATTGCGGAGGAAGTGATGGCGCAGGAGAGTGCGCACGAATGTCATTGCGGCGGTCACTGCGGAGGCCACCACCATGGCTGAGCCGGAGGTCTATTTAAAGAAATTATCTGCCTTTTCCCGAATGCTGCGGCTGGAAGGCTTTGCCGTTGGGCCACAGGAAACGGCGGATGCATGCAAAATTCTGGCGGCTCTGGGCTTTGAGGAGAAGCAGCAGGTAAAAACTGCCCTCCGGACTGTCTATGCCAAGTCCCGGGAAGAACAGACTGCCTTTGACCGGATTTTTGAAGGCTTCTTTGTGTCTGAGGAGACCATGCGCAAACAGGCCAGAGAGCATATGCAGCGGGAACAAGAGCTGGAACAGGCCCGTCAAGAGGCCCAACAGACCCTAAACTATAATGGTACCCCTATGGATCTGACGGATGACCAGCGGGAAACCTATGCCGCTATGCCGGAAGAGGCACGGGAAAAGTTGCGGCAGTTTATGGACCGGTACAAGGAAAGCGCAGCCAGAAGTCCGGAGCTTTACAGTAACTTCATTCATTCTGTGTTTGCCAAGACCTTGATGGAGCAGCAGATCAAGATGGAGGATGCCGCCCTCAGCGGTATGGAACTGGATCCGGATATCGGACTGATGTATCGGGACATTTCTCAGTTTAAAGAAACGGAAATTCCCAAGGCCATCGCAGTCATTCAGGAAATATCCCAGCAAATCAACGGGGAACTGGCGGCAAAACGGAAAAACCGCGGTCACAGCGGAAAGTTGGATTTTCGCCGCACCATCCGTAAGGGCTTGGAAACCGGTGGCAGCTTTTACCGGTTGAAATATAAGAAAAAGCGCCAGCGAAAGAAACATTTGGTGCTGCTTTGTGATGTATCTGGTTCCATGGTGCAGTTTTCGGAGTTTGCCCTTCGGTTTGTACAGTCCATGGACCATGTTTCGGAAAGCTCCCGCACCTTTTTGTTCTCGGAGGATCTGTATGAAGCAGATGCCTTCAGCCTGCAGAATATGGACCTATTCCGTGACTATGTGCGGCAGTCCGGTATCTACGGCAAGGGAACGGATTTGGCTTCTGCCTTGGAAACCATCTGCACCATGCAGCCGGCGGCGCTGAATGACTCTACCACCTTGCTGATCCTTTCCGACACCAAAACTGTGGATCAGCACCGGGCGGCTCATGCGCTTTTGGAAGCAAAACGGATGGCAGGTCGTGTATTGTGGCTCAATCCCATTCCGGAGAGCCGTTGGCAGTATCTGAAAAGTGCAAAGATTTTTGCATCTGTTTGTACAATGGTGTCCTGTGCGACGCTCCACGATTTGGCAAATGCCTGCCGCCGCTTGGCACAACAATAAAAGACCCGGAACTTTCGTTCCGGGTCTTTGACTTATGAAATTACTCAGCAAAATCCTCTTCGGCAACAGCTTCCTCAGCAGGAGCTTCTTCTACTTCGGGAATCTCGGCTTCCACCACTTCTTCAATGGTATCCTTGCACTCGCAGGTGCATTCGCCGTCACAGGTGCATTCGCCTTCGCAATCGCAGGTGCACTTGCAGTTGCAGCAGGGCAGGGAAGCCAGCAGCTTCTTGCACCAGGCAGCGATCTGCTCACCGTAGGTAGCCACAACATACACAGCACCGGCAACAGCGGCCAGCGCAACAACAATCTTAGCGAGAATCTTAGCGGTCTTCATAGGATCAGCCTCCAAATATATAAATTTTCTAATATAAGTATAACCAAAGCGCGGGAAAAATGCAACTAAAAAATTCCTAGATATAGCCATACATACCCCGAACACTGACCTCTCCGGAATTGACAGCTTCGGTGTGTCCGTCAGAAAAGTGGACCACAAGTGCGCCCTCATCATCTACGGATATGGCTGTTCCGTGGCGAATTTGGTCACCGGCCACCACAGAAATTTCCTGCCCCACAGTAATGCAGTCTGTTCGGTACTGATCCATAATCTGCACTTTTTGATGCAAGAGTTTCCGGGACATTTCCTCCAGAGAAACCAGCATAGCTGCGATCACACGACTGCGATCAATGGAATCACCGGTTTGTGCCTGTAAAGAAGTAGCAATGGAGCAAATATCCTCCGGAAAATCGGATTCCATCTGGGTACAGTTTATGCCGATACCAACAACGGCGTAGGCAGTATTCCCTGTTGTATCCAGAGAAAGCTCCGTAAGGATACCGCCCAGCTTTCGCTTTCCAAATACCAGATCATTGGTCCATTTGATGCAGGGACGGGTTCCGCAGGCGGCTTCCAGCGCATCGCACATGGCAACGCCGGTGGCACAAGTCAAGTGCATCAACTGCCCTGCGTGGCACTGGGGGCGCAAAATAACGGACAGGTAGATTCCGCTGCCGGGCGGGGAATGGAAGCTGCGGCCCAGACGGCCGCGGCCGCCGGTTTGACTGTCAGCAATCAAAACGGTGCCATGGGGTGCACCTTGCGACGCCAGTTGTTTAGCCTTTGTGTTGGTGGAGTCAATGGTGTCAAAATAGAGTATGCAGTCTTTCCAGGGAAAATTCTCCGGCAAATTAGTAAGAATGGTATCGATCATTTAGTCAATGTCCTTAACAACTTCTTCGGGAGGAAGGTCCAAAACCTCGGGATGTGCCAGCAGGCGGCGGTAATACTTAAAGAAGGTGGCATAATAGAAGCCGTCTACGATGCGCTCGTCCAGAACAAACTTAACATCTATGTACTTCTTTTGAACCACACTGCCATCTTCTGTGACTTCTAAGGCGCGGCGCTTGCAGCCAAAGGCGCCGAATACGGGCAGGTTGCCGAAGTCATACAGATGGTGGTAGATGGGAGGAATGCCCAGACTGCCCATGGAAGTGAAGAACAGGCTTCCATGGAAGGGACTCAGTTCCAGCAGGAACTTGGGCAGCAGACCGAAGTAGTCCAGCAGCTTCAGCAGCCACACTGTGAACTTCAAAACCACGCTGGGAATCAGGTTCAGATACATAATGAGGCTGTCCAGACTGGAATCCAGCTCCTCAGTAGCTTTGACACTATCCACGGCGGCTTTCAGCTTGTTATATACATCTACGGAGGTATCGTAGGGTGTCAGGTGTACTTTAATGGAGGTATCGGGAGAATCCACACTCATGTTCTTTTTGACAACCATGCAGTACTGGATGTCGTTTCCACGGGAGTAGACCTTCTGACCGGAGATAAACCGGTTCAGCTGGGGATACTTGGCGATGCCCCGGACATAGGCAGCCAGCAGCACATGGGTGATGCCGAAATCCGTATAGCCTTCTTTGCGCTTCTGACGAATATAACGGTCGATATGCGTGATCTCAAAGGATTCCTCAAAGAGGTTGGAGCAGGTGTTCCGCTCTACTTGGAAATAAGCGGTGATCTGGGCCATAGGTGCCAGTGTGCGGATTTTGCGGCCATCGATCCGATCACCCCATGTGGGATGGTATTCGCCGATGGGATGTACACGAATGGCAAAGGTCATAATCATCAGACCCAGACACAGCAAGGCTTCCGGGAGTAATACCACAGAAGCAGACCAGTCCCCATTCATCAGGTCACTGCGGTGAATATAGCTGAACGCAGCTATGGGGCAGGCGTGGAGCAGGAACAGCCAGAAGATCCGGCGGCCACGGCCTGCGGTAATGTCAGTATAAATCACGGCGAAGAAGACCAGTACAATCCAGCAAAGCACATTCACCATGGTGCTATAGCCGTACTGACCAATTCGGATGCCGTAGTAAATTGCTGCTAACCAAATGGCAATGGCTGTTTTGTAAAACATCTCCTTGCCCCAGATAAGGGCAACCATCAAGTATAGTACAGTGGCAGCGGCAGGTAAAACCAAAAGCCCCCAGGGGTTTTCACAGGGAACGCCGTTGATACATTCCAAAACGATCCGCAGAACTGCGGAGGCCAGAATGCAGATTGCTGCGATCCAGGTCAGCGTGTTCTTTTTGCTGACATACAGGCTGATTCTTCTTTCCATAGTAACCTCCATATCTCTCTCTAAAGAGATTTTTCTAAATATGTCTTAATTCAGCAATAAAGCTGGGATCTGTGCCACAGCAGCCGCCCAACAGGGAAGCACCCATTGACCGGCAGTCTTTCATAATGCTTCCAAACTCCTGGGGACCCATGGGATAGTGAGGCAGACGGTCATTCCCGATTACCGGGATACCTGCATTGGGCTTGCAGAGAATGGGACAGCGGACATGCCGCCGGAGCTTACTGACAAGACCTGCCGTAAGGTTGTCAGCAGCCACGCAATTAAAGCCTACAGCAGCGGCACCGGCTTCCTCCAGGCTTTTTAACACGGGACCTGCATCCATGCCTGAGAATAAACTGCCGTCCGACTGCATGGTGAAGCTGTACATGCAGCACATCGCACCTTCCAGCTCTGCTGCGGTGAGAATCGCTTCTGCTTCTTGGGGATACATCAAAGTTTCCGCAATTAGGAGATCTGCACCTCCGTCGATCAAACCTTTGATCTGGCGGCGGTAGTTTTCCACCAGCAGGTCAAATTGATCTGGGTTCCAGCTGTCTGTGTAGGCAGCTAAAGTAGTCAAATCACCGGCTACCAGAACATCGGGACTAACACTACGGCTTAAAGCAGTGAGGTGCGCGTTGACGGCTTCCGTTTGCTTATCCAGACCAACCTGCTTTAGTGCAATGGGTTGCGCCTGAAAGGTAGGCGCGTAGATAATTTGACTGCCGGCATGGACATAGGCCCGCTGCAGGGCAACCAGTTTTTCGGGATTGGCGAGAATCCACTCCTCTGTGCAGCAGCCCCGGGGCATTCCGGCTTTCATGAGATTGGATCCGGTGGCACCGTCTAAGATGATTGTCCCACCATCGGCCAGCTCCCAAAGAGCATCTTTTGTAAGCATTCGGTTCCCTCCAAAGGATTACTGTGGATTATTATACGGTAAAAAGGGAAATAATGCAACACAGATTGACGAATTTGCAATTTTTTGTTATAATCACTCGAGCTAACAAATGGAAGGAGCTTCTTATGAAAAAAACCGCATTAAGAGAGTACGCACGGCTGATCGTCCGCTGCGGCGTCAATGTTCAAAAGGGCCAGACAGTGATCGTCCATGCCGGTTTAGATCAGCCGGAGTTTGTTGCTCTGGTTGTGGATGAAGCATACAAGGCAAAGGCCAAGGAAGTCATTGTGGAATGGAGCTATCAGCCCCTGGCAAAGCTGCACTACCGTCACCAGTCTTTGAAGACCTTGGGCGCTGTTCAGGAATGGCAGAAGGCACGGCTGCAGCATTACTGTGATATCGTTCCCGCCCGGATTCACCTCACCTCTGCCGACCCCGACGGACTGAAAGGTGTCAATGTTGCCAAGATGGCAAAGGCTCGTCAGCTGAGCTATCCCATTGTCAAGCCTTATTCTGAAGAGCTGGACGGCAAGCAGCAGTGGTGTATCGCTGCGGTTCCCGGCGCTGCCTGGGCAAAGAAGGTATTCCCGGGTCTGCGTACCAGTGTTGCTATGGAAAAGCTGTGGGAAGCCATTCTGTCTACATCCCGTGTGGATGAAGATCCTATTAAGGCTTGGGAAAACCACAATGCAGATCTGGCAAACCGTTGTGCCTATTTGAACGGTCTGGGTATCGAATCTCTGCACTATACTGCGGCCAACGGCACCGATCTGACGGTTGGTATGATCCCCGAGGCTGTCTTCTGCGGCGGCGGTGAAACTACCAAGGGCGGTGTGTTCTTTAATCCCAACATCCCCACTGAAGAGTGCTTCATTTCTCCCATGAAGGGCAAGGCAGAGGGTATCGTTTATTCCACCAAGCCTCTGAGTTATCAGGGCCAGTTGATCGAAAACTTCTGGATGCGTTTTGAAAACGGCAAGGCTGTGGAAGTGGGTGCCGAAAAGGGCAAGGAGCTGCTGGAACAGATGGTATCCATGGACGATGGTGCCGGTTATCTGGGTGAGTGCGCCCTGGTTCCGCAGACCAGCCCCATTAACCAGACCGACCTGCTGTTCTATAACACGCTGTTCGATGAGAATGCTGTTTGCCATCTGGCAGTGGGCCGTGGCTTTAACGATACTATTCGGGGCTATCACAACAAGACCAATGATGAGTGCAAGGCTCTGGGCATCAATGATTCCATGATCCATGTGGACTTTATGATCGGCTGCGATACCATGAATATCGATGCCAACTGCGCGGATGGCAAGGTGGTTCCAATCTTTAGAAACGGCAACTGGGCGTTCTAAAATAATGTAAAAAAACAGAAAAAAATACTTGCATTTCTCAAAAGGATATGTTATGATATCCGGGCGATTAAAGATTGCTGGGGCAATTACGCCCTTTTATATGATGAGAAAGAGGTGAACGAAATGAGAGAAGGCATCCATCCCAACTACGAACAGACTACAATTCGCTGTGCTTGTGGCAACACCTTTACCACCGGCTCCACCAAGAAGGATATCAGAGTTGAAATCTGCTCCAAGTGCCACCCTTTCTATACCGGCAAGCAGAAGCTGGTTGACACCGGTGGACGCGTTGACCGTTTCAACAAGAGATTCAATCTGAAGTAAGCTTTAAGCCTGCACTGCGAATCCGCGGTGCAGGCTTTTTGCATTTTCCAGAGGTGACCATTTACGGTCACCTCTGGAAAATGCAAAAGAAAGAATCCAAGAATTAGTTTTGGGTATTGCTTGCCGGTGCGGATTCGTGGTATACTAATCTGTAAGAGAAATTGGAGGCAGCTATGGAAACGAATTTTGAAAAACATGTAACTGAGCGGGCAATTCTGGTCGGTTTGAATGCAGATTGTTTTACCCAGGCCCAAACCGCTACGGATGAAACCTTGGAAGAACTGGAAGCGCTGTTGGAAACTGCCGGCGGCTTCTGCACGGCAAAGGTGCTGCAAAACCGTCACACACCGGATTCTCACAGCTTCATCGGTGAGGGCAAAGCCCAGGAAGTCAGAATGCTTGCGGAAGCCACGGAATCTACAATGGTTATTTTTGACAATGAGCTGTCTCCCGGACACATCCGGGCGCTGGAAGAAATCATGGGCGTTCCGGTTCTGGACCGCAGTGCCTTGATTCTGGATATCTTTGCCCAACGGGCAAAGACAAAAGAGGGCCGATTGCAGGTAGAGCTTGCCCAATATCAGTATTTACTTCCCAGGCTTGCGGGTATGGGAAAGAACCTTTCCCGGCAGGGCGGTGGTATCGGTACCCGCGGTCCTGGTGAAACAAAACTGGAGTCCGACCGCCGGCACATTCGGGAACGGATCACCCGGCTGAAACAGGAACTGGAACAGGTTCGGCAGGTCAGAAGTGTGCAGCGGGAGCGGCGAATGAAAAACTCCGTGCCTGTGGTAGCGATTGTCGGCTATACGAACGCAGGAAAATCCACACTGCTAAACCGGTTGACCGGTGCAGGAATTCCTGCCAACAACCGGCTCTTTGATACGCTGGATACCACATCCCGGCAGCTGACCGTGTCCGATAATCTGGATGTGATTCTTTCCGATACCGTTGGCTTCATTGCCAAACTGCCCCACCACCTGGTGGATGCCTTCCGGGCGACACTGGAAGAATTGCAGTATGCGGATCTGCTGCTGCATGTGATTGATTCTGCCGATCCCAACCGGGAAGAGCATATTGAAGTGGTGGACAGTCTGATTGCGAAGCTGGCAAAGCCCGGTACACCGGTGCTTCGCTGCTATAACAAAGCGGATCTGGTGGCAAAGACGGATATTCCCATCGGGGAAGATGTGGTTGCTATGTCCGCTGCTACCGGGAAAGGCATGGAGCAGCTTTTGCAGTCCATTGAACGGGCATTGGGACAGAGCCGCCATCATGTGGTGTTGACACTGCCGTATTCTGCCGGTGGTCTGGTGGATACCCTCCATTCCGGAGCTAAGGTGAACAGCGTGGAGTACACCGGTGACGGAATTGTAATCGATACGGTTCTGGATGAGATCCTTTATGGACGGATGAAACAATATATAACAAAGGAGTGCTGACCTTGCAGGAGTATCTGGTGCCGACAGGTTTCGGTGAAGATGAATTCGTTGAAAAGAAATCCCACTTCATCGGCCGGGTGTGGCCTGTGGATACGGAAGAGGAAGCACTGGCAAAAATTCAGGAAACGAAAAAGCAGCACTACGATGCTACCCACAACTGCTGGGCTTATGTGATCAAGGATGGTCCTATGCGGTTTTCTGACGACGGAGAACCGGGCGGTACAGCCGGAAATCCCATGATGCAGGTGCTACAGCGGGAAAACCTTTACAATGTAGTTTGTGTTGTGACCCGCTACTTCGGCGGTATTCTCTTGGGTGCAGGCGGCTTGGTAAGAGCCTATACAAAGGGTGCCAAAATTGCTATCGATGCAGCGGGAAAATCCATGAAGCGGGTATGGACAGTTCTCTATGTACCATGCCCCTATACATATTACGAGCGGGTAAAGCTGGAGGTGGAAGCCTTCGGCGGTATTATCCGCAGCACAGAGTTTGGCGCAGAAGTAGAACTGGAGATTCTGGTTGCAGAAGCACAGGCGCAGCCTTTTTTGGACAGGCTCACCGACATGACAGCCGCTACCGTGGAAGGAATGGAAACCGGAAAAGAATACCGGGCATTTCCTGTTTAGGAAGGAGTACAAGCTATGAATATTCGGGAAGAACTGGAATATCAGGAGCATCGCCGTTTAAACCCTCTTGCAGCTTTCTCTGACCAGAGTAAAGGCAGACCTGTACCTTACCAACCTAAGGAAAATGATGTCCGTACCTGTTATCAGCGAGACAGCGATCGGATCGTACATTGCAAGGCATTTCGCCGGTTGATGCATAAGACCCAAGTGTTTCTGCGTCCGGAGGGTGACCATTACCGCACCCGTATGACCCACACCTTGGAAGTAGCACGGATCGGACGAACCATTACCCGGGCGCTGGCATTGAACGAGGACCTTTCGGAAGCCGTTGCCCTGGGCCATGACCTGGGTCACACACCCTTTGGTCATGCAGGCGAGGATGCACTGACTGCCTGTCTGGGTCAGCCCTTCCGGCATAATGAGCAGAGCCTTCGGGTGGTGGATGTGCTGGAAAATGACGGTGCAGGATTAAATCTGACCCATGAGGTGCGTCTGGGTATCTTAGGTCACAGCGGTTCTTATATTCCCGAAACCTTGGAGGGGCGGGTGGTTCGCTGGGCGGACCGGATCGCCTATGTCAATCACGACATTGATGATGCCGTTCGGGCGGGAATTCTGACCAACGAGGATATTCCCAAGTCTGTTTCCTCTGTACTGGGATATTCACACGGAGAGCGAATCGATATATTGGTGTGCGACATGATCCTTACTTCCCGGGAGGCCGGCGATATTGTCTTTACCCCTCAAGTCGACGAGGCGTTGGACACCCTGCGCAGCTTCCTTTTTGAAAAGGTTTACCGCAATCCAGTGGCAAAGGGCGAAGAGAGCAAGGCCAAGGATATGATCAAGCGGCTCTATGAGTATTACTACACCAATCCGCAAAAGCTGCCGGAGGATTTTCAACCCCAGATGAGCTTTGAAGGATTGGAACGCACTGTGTGCGACTATATTGCCGGCATGACGGATAAGTACGCGGTTGACAAATTTACAGAGATTTTCACACCCACCGGGTGGCGCATCCGCGGATAATGTGATATAATATATCAGTTTTTGGAAAGGGGGTACAAGCCATGGCATTTCCGGCATCCTTTATTGATGAGCTACTGGCAAGAAATCCAATTGAAGATGTGGTAGGCCAGCATGTGACACTGAAGCGTTCCGGTGCCAACCTGTTTGGCTTGTGCCCGTTCCATGGAGAAAAGACAGCTTCCTTTTCCGTAAATCCGGATAAAGGAATCTACTACTGTTTCGGCTGCCATAAGGGCGGTGGCTCTATCAATTTTATGATGGAGCTGGAGGGGCTGAGCTACCCGGATGCAGTTCGCGCGCTGGCAAAGCGTGTGGGAATGGAAGTACCCGAGGATGAGCAGTATCAAAGCAGATACCGCCAACAGGAACGGTTATGGGCGCTGCATAAGGAAGCAGCACGGTTTTTCCATAGCCAGCTCTATGCTCCCATCGGCAAAGAAGCACTGAATTATGCGTTGGGCCGCGGAATGAACAAGTATATTCTGACGACCTTCGGTGTTGGCTATGCGCCGGATTCATGGGATAGCCTGGTCAAGGCTATGCGGGCAAAGGGATATACAGATCAAGAGCTAAAGGACTCCGGTTTGGTAACGGTTTCTCAAAAAAACGGAAATCTGTTTGACCGATTCCGGGACAGGCTGATGTTTCCTATTATCGATGTCCGGGGGAATGTCATTGCTTTTGGAGGCCGGATTATTAAAAATGATAAAGATGCGGCCAAGTATCTAAATTCTCCGGAAACACTGATTTTTAATAAGCGAAAGAACCTCTTTGGCTTGAATCTGGCAAAAAAGACCAAACAGGGTTATTTGATTCTGGTAGAGGGTAATATTGATGTGGTGGCGCTGCATCAGTATGGATTTGATAATGCCGTGGCATCCCTTGGTACCAGTTTGACCGAAGAGCAGGCAGTGCTGATCTCCCGGTATGCTGAACAGGTGGTTTTGATCTATGACGGAGATGCCGCAGGTCAGCGGGCTACCCAACGGGCAATCCCTATCTTGGAAAAGGCCGGTATCGGGGTTAAGGTTTTGCAGATCAAAGACGCCAAAGACCCGGATGAATTTTTGAAGAAATTCGGCGCAGACCGGTTCAAACTGCTGTTGGAAGGCTCTTCCAACCGGGTAGAGTATCAGCTCAGTGCCATCGCGCAGAAGTATGACCTGAAAGAAGACGATCAGCGGATCCAGTTCATTCAGGAGGCAGCCGGGCTGATCAGCAGCCTTGGCAGTGCGGTGCAGCGGGAAGTTTACGGAACCCGTGTGGCAGAAGCGGCATCCATTAGTTTCGAGGCAATGAAGCTGGAAATCAATAAAGCCTTTAAGCGCCGTATTTCCCGGGAAAAGAAACGGCAGGAGAAAATTGATCTTGCCCCGGAGCAAGCGCTGCAGCCTAAGAGCCGCAGCATCCGCTATGACAATATGAAATCTGCTATGGCAGAGGAGACCGTCCTGGCTATGGTGATGAAAGAACCTGCTTTGATGGAACAGACCAGGGAACTGGCGCAGGACAGCTTTTCTGTGGAATTACTGGGCAGAGTATACGGCCAGTTTTGTCTGCGGTATGCCCAGGGACTGACACTGTCTCCCGGAGTGCTGGAAGAACTGACACCGGAAGAAATGTCCCATATTACCGGGATGTCTCAACGGTTAACAGGTCCGGTAAACGAAACGGCATTGAAAGATTGCGTGCGTACCATTCTGATGGAGCATCAATCTTCCGGTGTATCCAGTGAAGATGATCTGCTGAAGCTGCGGGATCAAATGAAGGAAAGAAAAGGATTGAAGGTATGACCACGGAAGCTGTCGAACTGAATAACCCCATCGGCATGGGAGAGGATGACATTCGGCAGCTTCTGCGGGAGATTCGGACTGTTCCTATGCTGACACCGCAGCAGGAGCAGGCGCTTGCCAAGCGCTGTACCGAGGGCGATGAGGAAGCGGTAAAAGAAATGGTCAAGGCGAATCTGCGGTTGGTGGTATCGGTTGCCAAAGAGTACGCCGGTCGCGGTGTGCCGCTGCTGGATTTAATCCAGGAGGGAAGCATCGGTCTGCTGACAGCGGCGAGGAAATTTGACTATACGCTGGACTACCGTTTCTCTACATACGCAACAAAATGGATCCGCCAAGGCGTGACCCGTTGCCTGATGAATCATGGAGGCATCATCCGGGTACCTGTGTACACAGCAGAAAAGATACATAAGGTGCAGCAGGCCAAAGCACTGCTGCTGCAGGAAACAGGAAGGGAACCCACGGCGGAAGAAATTGCCGTTTCTTGTGAGATGGATCCGGACCGGATACGGCAGCTGCTGCAGTGGAGTCCGGAAACCTGCTCTCTGGATGCCCCTGCCGGGGAAAATGGCGAAGACTCCTTTGGCAGTCTGCTGAAAGATCAGCTTTCTCCGGAACCTCAGGAGCAGCTGGTCAGAGAAGAACTTCGGCGTACCATGGAGGCGCTGCTTGCCATGCTGACGGAGCGTCAGCGAATGGTGCTGCGGCTGCATTTTGGAATGGAAGATGGGGTCTGCTACTCGTTGGAACAGATCAGCATCCGGTTTGGTGTATCCAAGGAGCGGGTGCGTCAGATAGAGCGCCAGGCAATGGACAGACTGCAGAAGCTGGGCGCGAATCTGGGTTTGGAGGACTTTTTGAATGAATGAATTTGTTTTTAAATATGAAAGATCCCCATGGGAACTGGCATTGGACAGACTTCACAGAGGTGACCAAATCTCCGCTGCGCGGTTTTTGACACTGCTGGAAGGGGAGGAAGAATACGCCTGGGAGGAGGCCTTCCAGACACTGGAAGAAAAGCATATCACACTGAATCCCAAAGACCTTCCTAAGGATTACGGCAGTGGAGAAGGGGAGAAGCGGCTGCGCCGGGAAGAAATGCTGGTGACTTCCGGAAAACTGCTTCAGAATCTGGAAGAGAACGATCCCCTGCGGCTGTATCTGGAAGAGCTTTCCCAAGTGCCTGCAGCCGGTGATCCGCAGCTGCTGGCCTTGCAATGCCTGGAGGGAAACGGGAATGCACAGCAGAGGCTGGCGAATGTATCGATCAGCCGTGCAGTTGCTGCTGCCCAAAGTATGACGGGAAGAGGCGTGCTGCTGTTGGATCTGATCCAGGAAGCCAGCCTTGGCCTGTGGGAAGCAATTCTGCGGTATGACGGCGGTGACTTTGAAGCCCATGCGGACTGGTGGATCGCACAGTACCTGGCAAAGGCTGTGACCATGCAGGCAAGGCAGAGCGGCGTGGGAAGCAAGATGCGCAAAGCATTGGAAACTTACCGCACAGTGGACAAAGGGCTCTTGACAAAACTGGGACGCAATCCCACCGTGGAGGAGATTGCTCTGGAAATGGGAATTTCCCCCGAGGAAGCAGAGGTATATCAGGACATGCTGCGCAACGCCCGCACCATGGAGAAGACCAGACAGCAGCCGGCTGCGCAGGAGCAGGAAGATGAGCAGTCGGTGGAGAACACAGCCTATTTCCAGAGCCGCCAACGGATTTTGGATATGCTTTCTACACTGACAGATCAGCAGGCGCAGGTTCTGACACTGCGGTTTGGCTTGGAGGGCGGTCAGCCCTGCACACCTCAGGAGGTTGGCACAAAGCTGAACTTGACTTCCGATGAAGTGGTGCAGCTGGAAGCGGAAGCGCTTGCTAAGCTGCGGAATCAAGAATAAGAAATGAGGAAACAACCATGGCGAAAACAATCAATATTGCCATTGATGGCCCTGCCGGTGCAGGTAAAAGCACCATTGCCCGGCGTCTTGCGAAGGAACTGGGATACTATTATGTGGACACAGGTGCCATTTACCGTACCGTCGCTTACTTTTTGGATCTGCTGGGCATCAGCCCCAAGGATACCGACGGTGTGGAGCGCTATCTGGACGAACTTACCGTTGCCATTGAATATGACGAGGAAGGTAAGCAGCACATGCTGATGAACGGCATGGATGTGACGGATGATATCCGTACCCCGGATATTTCCCAGAAGGCCAGTTTGGTGTCAGCCCATGCAATGGTTCGGGACATGCTGTTGGATATGCAGCGGGATGTGGCGAAGAAGCACAATGTGATCATGGATGGTCGGGATATCGGCACTGTGGTTCTGCCCAGAGCAACGGTTAAGATTTTTCTGACCGCTTCCGCAGAAGTCCGTGCCCAGCGCCGTACCGATGAACTGATCTCCAAGGGACAGAAGGCGAATTTTGCACAGGTGCTGAAAGAAATTCAGCAGCGGGACTATCAGGACAGTCACCGTCCCATTGCACCGCTGAAGCAGGCAAAGGATGCGGTGCTTCTGGATACCAGTGAATTGGATATTGAAGGCGTGGTTGCTGCCATGAAAGAGATCATTGCCGGAAAGGTTTCCCTATGAGTGTAACAGTCGCCAAAAGTGCCGGATTTTGCTTCGGTGTCAGCCGTGCAGTGGATATGGTGGAGCAGCAGGTTAAATCTGGAAAGCGGGTTGCCACACTGGGACCCATCATACATAACCGCCATGCTGTAAAACACTTTGAAGATATGGGTGTTCAGGTGATTGACAGCCCGGAAGCTGCAGAGGCAGGAAGCACGGTGGTCATCCGTTCCCATGGCGTTTCGGGGGCTGTGTATGAGCAACTGCAAAACTGCGGCGTTGAAATTGTGGATGCAACTTGTCCCTTCGTGAAACGGATCCATGAGATTGTGAGTAACGCGGAAGCAGAGGGTCGGCTGCCGGTAATTATCGGAACCCGCTCTCACCCCGAGGTAGAGGGAATTGCCGGCTGGTGCAGACATTGTCGCATTTTTGAAAACCCGCAGGAACTGCAAACTTGGGTCGAAAATGGGGAAATTTCGTCGGATTCGCCAATTTGCATGGTTTCTCAGACAACTTCCACTGAATCTTTGTGGAAAATGTGTTGCGAAATTGCAAAAAAACAGTTTACTAACTTGAAAATTTTTGATACAATATGCAAAGCAACTGAATTTCGGCAAAGTGAAGCGGCAAAATTGAGTTCCATTTGTCAAGCTATGGTGGTTGTTGGAGATACCCATAGCTCCAATACGGGCCGTCTCGCCATGATTTGCCGGGAACACTGCAATAAGGTCGTTCTGGTGGATAATGCATCGGAACTGGATCCTGTATTTTTCAGCGGTGTGTCTGATGTTGGAATCACTGCAGGCGCGTCTACACCTGCGTGGATTATAAAGGAGGTCAACAAGACTATGAGCGAAATTCTTACTAATGATGCTGTGCAGGAGGAAAGCTTTGAGGCGCTTCTGGAGCAGTCCATCAAGACTTTAAATACAGGAGATAAGGTTCTTGGCATTGTTACCGGTATCGGCAACACCGAAGTCCAGGTCGATCTGGGTACCAAGCACGCTGGTTACATTCCTTATGACGAAGTCAGCACCGATCCCGCTGTAAAGCCCGAAGAGATCCTGAAGGTCGGCGACGAAATCGAAGTTTTTGTTGTTCGCGTCAACGATCAGGAAGGTACCGTGCAGCTCAGCAAGAAGAAGCTGGACGGCATGAAGGTTTGGGACGAGATGGCTGCTTACGCTGAGGAGAAGGTTACCGTCGAAGGTACCATCACCGAGGAGAACAAGGGCGGTCTGGTTGCTACCGTTAAGGGCATCCGCGTGTTCATTCCCGCTTCCCAGTCCGGTATCGCCAAGGGCGGCGACATGACCGGTATGGTCGGCAAGCCCGTCAAGCTGAAGATTACCGAAGTGAACCGTGCACGCCGCCGCGTGATCGGCTCCATCCGCGCTGTTGCTTCCGAAGAGCGTAAGGCTGCTCAGGAGAAGATCTGGAATGAGATTCAGGAAGGCGCTAAGTTCCACGGCACTGTCAAGTCCCTGACTTCTTACGGTGCAATCGTTGATATCGGGGGGGTTGGTGGCATGGTCCATGTTTCTTGGCTGAGCTGGAACCGCATTAAGAACCCTGCTGAGGTTGTGAAGGTTGGCGATGAGATCGATGTCTATGTCATTTCCTTCGACGCTGAGAAGCGCAAGATCTCTCTGGGCTACAAGACCGCTGAGATGAATCCCTGGAATCAGTTCATGACTAACTATGCTGTTGGTGATGTCTGCAATGCCAAGGTCGTTAAGCTGATGACCTTCGGTGCTTTTGCAGAGATTCTGCCCGGCGTTGACGGCCTGATTCACATTTCTCAGATCGCCGACAAGCGCATCGGCAAGCCCGAGGATGTTCTGGCTGAGGGCCAGGAAGTTCAGGTCAAGATCACCGATGTTGATGCTGAGCACAAGCGCATTTCTCTGTCCATCCGTGCCCTGCTGGAGACTGCCCCCGAGGCCGAAGAGGAAGCTGAATAATCTGCCCCTACATACCGGGACCGACTTATGCCGGTCCCGGTATTTTTAAAGGGGTACCCTTTAAAAATCTTTTCACCGGAGTAACGGATCTTTTGTCCTATATCTGCCTTAGGCAAGGTTCGAAATACACAAAGTATTCCTTCACCTTGCCTAAGTTGATCTGAGTCAAAATCTCTCGCCATCCGCCTGAAAATATTTTTAAAGAGTACCCCAAGTTTTATAGATGCTGCATGTGTAGATGCAGGCTATATTTGGCTGCTTTATTATGAAGGAGGATATATTTTATGGTTAAGCATATCGTTTTGTTTAATGTAAACGAGGGCGAAGATAAGGCAAAGGTTGCAGCCATAGCTGCTTCTGTTCTGGAACCGTTGGTTGGCAAGATCGAAGGACTGAACCATGTGGAAGTTCGTGAGACTTATGCCGGTATGGACTTCGCACTGTACTGTGAGCTGGAAAGCAAGGAAGCTATGGCAGCCTATGCGGTACATCCCCTTCATGAGGAAGCCAAGAGCCACTTCTTCCATCTGCTCAGCAGCCGCGTTGCTGCTGACTATGAGATCTAAGCCATGGTCAAGCATATTGTTGTTTATACGCTGAAAGAAGGCGTTGATAAGGATGAAGCTGTGGCATTGATTGCTTCCAAGCTGGAACCGCTGATTGGAAAAATTCCTGGTTTGCGGCACATGGAGGTACAGCGCTGCTATGCGGGTATGGATTATGCCTTATATTCAGAGTTCGATACCCCAGAGGATGTGAAGAACTATCGGGCGCATCCGCTGCATCAGGAGGCAAAATCCCATTTTCACCATTTTCTGGATACCCGCGTGTCTGCGGATTATGAAGTTTGATTCGAAGGAGAAAATTCTATGAAAGCGATCGTAACGGTAGTCGGTAAAGACAGAGTCGGAATTATTGCAGAGGTCTGTATGGAACTGGCATCCTATAATGTAAATGTCTTGGATATCAGCCAGACCGTCATGCAGGGATATTTCACTATGATGATGGCTGTTGATGTCACGGAATGCAAGATTCCCCTTGCGGAATTCTGTAAGGTCATGGATGCCAAAGGGCAGTCTATGGGCCTTTCTATCCGCGTTCAGCGGGAAGACATTTTTGAAGCAATGCACCGGGTGTGAGGTAAGGGTATGCTGAGTCACAAGGATATACTGCAGACCCGGGATATGATTGACAAGCGGCATTTGGATATTCGTACCATCACCATGGGCATTTCTTTGCTGGACTGTATGGATACCGATGTACATGCTTGCGCCCGGAAAATCTATGACAAGATTACCAAAAGAGCAGAAAATTTAGTAAAAGTTGGCCAGGATATTGAATGGGAATTTGGTATTCCTATTGTTAACAAGCGGATTTCCGTTACCCCTATGGCAATTGTGGGCAATAGCTGTGAGACGGATTCTTATGTTCCCTTGGCCATTGCTATGGACAAGGCAGCTAAGGAATGCGGTGTGAATTTTATCGGCGGTTTTTCTGCACTGGTGCAGAAGGGTTTCACCAAGGGTGACCGGGTCTTAATTGAATCCATTCCCGAAGCACTGGCTGCCACGGAACGGGTGTGCTCCAGTGTGAATGTGGGCTCTACCAAAGCCGGCATCAATATGGATGCTGTTGCGCAGATGGGTCGTATTATCAAGAAAACGGCAGAGCTGACAGCTGATAATGACGGCCTCGGTTGCGCCA
Source organism: Faecousia sp. (assembly GCA_045589055.1). GTDB lineage: Bacteria > Bacillota > Clostridia > Oscillospirales > Oscillospiraceae > Faecousia. Next base: position 20,813 of record JAZNFH010000109.1, read on the forward strand.
AGCTGGTGGTGTTTGCCAATGCGGTAGAAGATAACCCTTTTATGGCCGGCGCGTTCCATGGCGTTGGAGAACCAGAGTGCGTGCTGAATGTGGGTGTATCCGGCCCCGGTGTCGTGTATCATGCACTCCAGAGCGTCAAGGGACAACCCTTTGATGTGGTGGCAGAAACCGTAAAGAAAACTGCTTTCCGGATCACCCGTATGGGTCAGATCGTAGGTGTGGAAGCATCAAAGCGGCTGGATGTTCCCTTTGGAATTGTGGATCTGAGTCTGGCACCTACCCCTGCTGTGGGTGACAGCGTGGCTCGTATTCTGGAAGAAATGGGTCTGGAGGTCTGCGGAACCCACGGTACCACGGCTGCGCTGGCTTTGCTGAATGATGCCGTAAAGAAGGGCGGCGTCATGGCGTCCAACCATGTGGGTGGCCTGTCCGGTGCATTTATTCCCGTATCTGAGGATGAAGGCATGATCGCTGCTGCCGAAAGCGGTGTGCTGACCCTTTCCAAGCTGGAGGCGATGACCTGTGTTTGCTCTGTGGGACTGGACATGATCGCTGTCCCCGGAGATACTTCTGCTGCGACAATTTCCGCAATCATTGCGGACGAGGCTGCCATCGGTATGATCAATACCAAGACCACTGCTGTCCGTATCATTCCGGCACCGGGTAAGGTAGTCGGTGACCGGGTGGAAATGGGCGGACTGTTGGGCAGTGCACCGGTTATGCCGGTACATCCGGAATCTGCGGAAGCCTTTATTGCCCGTGGGGGCAGAATTCCTGCGCCCATCCAAAGCTTGAAGAATTGACGACTATGCAGACACTGACAAAGAAAAAGAAAATATGGCTGATCGCGGTTGTGGCCCTGTCGGTGCTCTGCGTTGCCTTTATTGTTATGGCGCTGCTGTGGCGCAGCGGCGCGTTTGCACCAAACCAGGAGGAAACTACCGAGTCAACTGCTGTGCAGACACAGACAATGAGCCAAGCCACACAGGCACAGACAGAGCCGACGACAGAAACAGTAGATCCCCTTGAACTGCTGATTCCCAGGAACCGTTTTACGCCTGCTGATTTTGACTATGTCGGGGACTATCTGACCTGCGTTACGGAAGAATGCCGTATGGGAATTGATGTGTCCAAGTACCAAAGCTATATCAATTGGGAGCAGGTCAAAGAAGCTGGTTTTTCCTTTGTTATGATCCGGGTCGGCTACCGTGGCTACGGCCAGGCGGGGACTATGCGTCCCGATGAAATGGCGAATATCCATTACCGCGGGGCAAAGGAAGCTGGCCTGGAGGTGGGTGCGTACTTTTTCTCTCAGGCAACTTCTGTGGAAGAAGCGAGAGAGGAAGCATTCTATGCACTGGAATTGACGGCGGACTGGGAGCTGGATCTTCCCATTGTCTATGACTGGGAGTACATCAGCGAAGAGGCCCGGACGGCTAAGGTGGATGCAGATACCCTGACGGCCTGTGCAATGGCTTTCTGCCAGGAAATCAGTGATGCCGGCCGCAGAACCATGATCTATGTCAGCCCATGGTTCGGGAATCTGCATCTGCATATGCTGGCAGACTATCCCCAATGGATCGCGCTATATAAAGATCAGATGGACTATAAATACCATTTTGATATGTGGCAGTACACCTGCACAGGCAGTGTTCCGGGTGTCAAGGGTGATGTGGACATCAATATTTTCTTCCCCTATGGCAAGAATGAGATCTGGCCGGAGAATGGCCCAATCGAATACGAAAAGCCTGCTGAGGAATAACCTCAGCAGGCTTCTGCTTATTTCGCGGAAAGATCCACAGCGTGGCGGAGTATGGTTAGAGGTGGTACTTGCTTGCCAAGGGGTACATAAAAACGCATTTCCGGTGTCCTTGGCTCTGGCAGGGCATTGCCCTCCAGATCGGTCATACCGCCGACAGTAACAGGGTAGGGGCGAAGGTCGGGGCCAACAACCTCAAGGGTCTGACCTTCGGCGAATTTGTTGCGCAGACTGCAAAGGGCGTTACCTTCCTCGTCGCAGCTTTCCACAATGGCGCACACCTGCCACTCCCTTATGTACCGGGAGTTTTCTGTATATTGCCCAGGATAGCCGTAGTAGAAACCGGTGGAATAGATCCGGTGGGATACATGGTCTACTTCGTTACGCCAAACAGGGTCAGTTTCCCGGCCTGCTGCTGCATCATCAATACAATGCCGGTAGGCACCGGTGACAATAGCAGCATAGTAAGCAGACTTTGCACGGCCTTCGATTTTAATGCAATCGACCCCTGCGTCCTGCAGGTCCTTCAGATGGTCGATCATGCACATATCCCGGGAATTAAGGATATAGGTACCCTTTTCATCCTCAAAGACGGGAAAATGCTCTCCGGGGCGCTTTTCTTCCATCAATGTATACTGGTAGCGGCAGGGCTGTGCACAGGCACCGCGATTGGAATCCCGTCCGGTCATATAGTTGCTCAACAGGCATCGGCCGGAGTAGCTGACGCACATGGCACCGTGTCCGAAGGTTTCAATCTCCAATTCCTTGGGAGTCTTTTCCCGAATAACGCGAATCTCATTGAGGTTCAATTCTCGGGCCAAAACCACACGCTTTGCACCTAAATCATACCACGCAGTGGCACATTCGTAATTGGCAATGGACTGCTGGGTGGAAATGTGCCGGGCACATTTGGGCGCATATTTTCCCGCCAAGGTAAATGCACCCAAATCGGCAATGATCAAAGCATCCACCCTAGCATCCTGCAGCTGCTCCAAATAGGCAGGCAGTGCGGCAGCCTCATCATTACGGGGCATGGTATTTACGGTGACATGTACCGACACACCATGGTCGTGGGCGTATTTTACGGCGATGGGAAGCGCTTCGGGGGTGAAGTTCCCGGCAAAGGCACGCATACCAAATGCGGTGCCTGCCAGATACACGGAATCTGCGCCATAGGCAACAGCCATTTTCAGCCGTTCCATGTCGCCGGCTGGGCTTAGTAATTCAATCTTTTTCATCAGTCTTTTTTCAGTGATTTCACATAATTTACATTTCTTTCGTGCTCGGCTGCATTCTTTGCAAACATATGCTCGCTGGTATTGGGGTTATACACATAATAATAGAAGCTGGTTTCCGTGGGATCCAAGGCAGCGTTAAGGCTGTTTCTGCCAGGATTGGAAATGGGACCTGGAATCAAACCCTTCACCGTGTAGGTGTTGTAGGGATGCTCCATTTGCAGATCCTCATTCGTCAACGGCTTGGTCTTTCCCGTTTCCGGATCAATATTGCCACCCAGTGCATAGATCAATGTGGCATCGATATTCAGGAAGGGATAGTTCTTGGGGTTTGTCAAACGATTAAAAATGACAGAGGAGATGTTATAACTCTCTGCATCGTTTGCGGTTTCTTTTTCAATCATGGATGCGATGATGACGATGTCCCGGAAGGTGATTTTTCTGGATTCGATGGTTGCCTCATCATAGCCGCGGTTGGCAAGGACTTTCGCAAGACGCTCGTTCAGCGGATCCAGACGGCTCTTCATCAGATCGGTGAAGCGGTCATCAAAGTTGTCTAAGAATTTGCCGATCACACGACCAGGCTCGTCATTGGTATAGAACTCATAGGTATCCGGGAAAAGGTATCCTTCCAGACAGTATTTGTCACCGCGGGTGATACCTTCCAGGAACCATCGTTCCTTAATCTCACCATTGGCAGCATATTCTTCCAGTTCGGCAGCAGAACATACACCCTTTTCTTCCAGGAGTGCAAAGATCTGCGCGCAGGTGTAGCCTTCCGGGACCAGCAGGGAAATGGATTCCCGGGCGGGAGAATGGTAGGCCATGGCGTTGACCAAGGCGTGGTAATCGTATTTTGTGTTCAAGGTGAAGGTGCCGACAGAGATTTCTTCTTCGGCATCCGTCAGATCGGCGTACAGCTTGAATAGCTCGGGGTACTTGATAAGGCCTGTGTTTTTCAGCTTTGCCGCAATGGTGTCGATGTTGTCGGCATTGGTAACGGTCAGAACATATTCCTGATCCGGTCGGCCAAAAGCCAGGATCTCAGCAGCACAGATCCAGATAAGCCGACCAAGGGAAACACCGATTGCCAGTGTAATAGCAAGCCAGATCACAGTGGAGAGAATGTGTGGGATGCCAAGAAGTCCGTATCCCTTTTTCATTCTGGGTCGGCCCTTCGGCAGCGGCGGCTCCTCCGGCGTTTCCTCCAATGCTTCTGCGGAGGGCTCTGCTGCACTATCCAGTAGGGTGCTGGGATCGACATAGTCCTGAATCGGAGGCATTTGCGATGCGTCAAAAACTGTGGTTTCGAAACTTACACCATCAATATTTGTAGGGGGTAAGGAAGCGGTATTATCCATTGCTTTTGCATCCTGCAGAATCTGGTCGACCTCGGAATCTGCAGGGTGGGAAAGACCGGCAGAAAGGACAGCCTGTTCATCCGCAAGGATCTCTTCGCCGGTGACAGGATCGGCAAGAAGTGCATGCGGCGGAATATCCTCTGACGGAGCTTCTTCGTGAGTAACAGTTTCCGCTGCTTCGGCGGAGAAGAATACAGTATCATTGGCAGGGATAAAAGCGGTTGCTCCGTCTGACTGAGCAGGTGTCTCAGCGTCATTCATAATGGACTGGACATCGGATGCAATATCATATTCCACCTCGTCAGAAATAAACAGGGAAGCACCGGAATCTTTTTTTGCGGGTTTACGGGGATTTTTGTTATCGGTCATTGTGATTCCTCCTGTCAGCGGATAACAATCTGCTGCGCGATGGCATTTGCGGTGTCCTGCCCCTTCAAAGCGGCAATCAGTGCCAGACCAAAGGGAACAGCACAGCCGGCAGAGGTGCCGGTGATAATCTTTCCATCTGTGATACAGGGGGCATGTTCGGCAATCATAGCATTGCCCATGCCGCTTTCACAGCCGGGATAACAGGTTGCATGATGCCCATCCGTGATATGCAGGTCAGCCAGAACGGTCGGTCCTGCACAAATTGCGGCAACATAGCAGCCGTTTTCGTGTGCAAAGGAAATTGCCTGCATGGCCTCCTTGCTGGCGCGGATAGATGCAACACCACCCAGACCGCCGGGCAGTACAATCATTTCCATGTTTTTAAAATCCATTTCTCCCAGCAGAATATCTGCTTCCACGCCGATTCCGTGACCGCCGTAGACAGTCTTTCCGTTAATACCTACGGTTAAAACCTCAACACCGGCACGCCGCAGCAGGTCAATGGGGGCAATGGCTTCCGTCTCTTCAAAACCGGTACCCAGCAGAACATATACCATACAAACTCCTCCTAACAGTAAACGCCGGTGTCCGAAACCAAGTATGCACTAGTTTGCCCAATTTTGACACAAAAGCACCGGCAGGCTATAAAATCTTATAATACAATATATCACATGCTGGACGGTTTGTCCACCTTTGACGGAGCCTGAATTCTTAATTTTCTGTAAATCGAAAGAGCTTGCATATTTGAATGAAAACTGCTAGAATAAGGGAAAAGTATTTGCATTGTAAAGAAAAAGGATGAACAAAATGACAGAGAATACGATTACATTTCAGGATCTTGGATTGTCTGAGGCAATGCTGAAAGCCTTGGAGAAAAAAGGTTACGGCTACCCCACGACCATTCAGCAACAGGCGATCCCGGAGTTTATGCAGTGGAAGGATGTCATTGCCAAGGCACCTACCGGAACCGGAAAGACCTTTGCCTTTGGCATTCCCATGATCGAGCATATCGATCCGGAAAACCCGGATGTTCAGGCGCTGATTCTGGCGCCTACCAGGGAACTTGCGCTGCAGATCGGTGATGAGCTGCGGGGGTTGCTGACCTATTACCAGAATATTCGTGTGGCAGTGCTGTACGGCGGCGCCGGCATTGGTGCCCAGATCAAACAGTTAGAGAAAAAGCCGCAGATCGTAGTAGCAACTCCGGGCAGACTTATGGATCACTACAACCGGAAGACCGTTCGTTTGGACAAGATTCAGACGGTAGTGCTGGATGAAGCAGACCGGATGCTGGATATGGGCTTTTCCAAGGATGTAACAAAGATCATTGAAAAAGTCAAAAACCGTAAAAACCTGGGCCTTTTCTCTGCTACCATCTCCCAGGAGGTTATGACGGTATCGTGGATGTACCAGCGGGATGAGGTGGAAATTACCGTGGAACCGAAACAGGAGGACCGCCCTGACATTGATCAGTTCTGTATGACTGTAACACCGCTGGAAAAGGCGGAGGCGACTTTACGGCTGATCCGTACCCAAGGCTATGAACGGGTGATGATCTTCTGCAATACGAAGCACATGTGCCAGCGGCTTTGCGATGATTTCCAGCGGGCCGGCATGGACTGTGAATGTATCCACGGCGATATTCGCCAGAGCCTCCGGGAGAAGACCATGCAGCGCTACCGTGACGGAAAACTGCCTGTTTTGATTGCTACCGATGTAGCTTCCCGGGGTATTGATGTGGATGATGTGGATTGCGTCATCAATTTTGATGTGCCGGAGGAAAATGAATACTATGTCCACCGTATCGGCAGAACCGGCCGCGCCAAGCGAAAGGGTGTGGCATGGTCTATTATTGGCAATTTTCCGGAAAAAGCGAAGCTGGATGAAATTGCAAAGTTTTCCAGCTATACCATTCAGCCGATGGTTCTGACGGAGGATGGCTCCTTGCAGCAGGAAATTGTGACACCCCCCAAGGCCCCTAAGAGGCGATTTCGGTGAAAGCCCAGGAGAAAGGATTTCTGCTGCTGACCAGCCAGTTGGGAAATCCGGAACGAAAACCGTTGGCGGTGGCACAGCTGCGTACATTGGCATCCAGAGTGCGTGGCTCAGTGAAGCCGGATGCAGACAGAAAATTGGCAGCGGAAGACTTGATGAAACTGGGGTATTCCGCGAAAGACGCGACCCGGATCCTGCAGTTGCTGTCCGAGGAAGCATTGCTGGAACACTACTTCTCCAGAGCCGTTAAGTCTGGCTGTAAGCCGTTAACCCGGGCAGGGGAGAACTATCCTGTGTCCGTTAGGAAAGCCTTAGGAGATGACAGTCCCGGTTGCCTATGGGCAAAGGGAGATATTTCTTTGCTGCAAAAGCCATGCGTTGCGCTGGTAGGAAGCCGGGAATTGCATACTGAAAATGCGCACTTTGCCCGGGAGGTGGGCATTCAGGCAGCTAAACAGGGATATGCGTTGGTCTCCGGTAATGCCCGGGGTGCTGACAAAACAGCGCAAGAGGCATGTCTGGAAGCAGGTGGCGCAGTGATCTGTGTGGTTGCAGACAGTCTTCAGAAACAAAAACAGCGGGAGTCTGTTTTATATCTTTCCGAACAATGCTTCGATGGAGCGTTTTCTTCCCAGCGGGCGCTGAGCCGGAACCGGGTAATCCATAGCTTGGGACAATTGACCTTTGTTGCCCAGTCTTCCCTGGGAACCGGCGGTACTTGGCACGGTACCGTTCACAATCTGCGGCATCACTGGAGCCGTGTCTGTTGTTTTGATGATCATTCTGCTGCGACCGGGGAGCTTGGTATGATGGGCGCCCAACTGATCAAAGCGGAGCAGCTGACGGATTTTTTGAAGCTTTATGAGGAAACAGCAGACTTAATGATAGCATTCTAAAAAGAAATATGGTATACTGACGAAAACGACTGGGAGGGATTCTTATGAGCAGAGCTGACGAAATTTATCGCGCAACCTGTTTGGATATTTTGGAAAACGGATTCTATGACACGGATTTGCAGGTGCGTCCCCACTGGGCGGACGGTACTCCCGCACATACCGTTAAAAAGTTTGGCGTGGTGAACCGCTATAATTTGAAGGAAGAGTTTCCTATCATGACTCTGCGCCGTACATATTGGAAGAGCGCAGTGGATGAAATGCTGTGGATCTGGCAGAAGAAGTCCAACCGCATCTGCGATCTGGGCAGCCATGTCTGGGACGAGTGGGCTGGGGAGGACGGTACCATCGGCAAGGCCTACGGCTATCAGCTGGGCAAAAAGTACCAATTCCAAAAGGGAACAGAGCCTATGGATCAGGTGGACCGTGTGCTGTATGATCTTAAGCACAATCCTGCTTCCCGCCGGATCATGACCAATATCTATAATTTCGAAGATCTGCATGAGATGAATCTGTATCCCTGCGCCTACTCTATGACCTTCAATGTCACTGGTAATACCCTGAATGCTATTTTAAATCAGCGCAGCCAGGATATGCTTGCCGCCAACAACTGGAATGTTGTGCAGTATGCTGTGCTGACCCACATGATGGCCCAAGCTTCTGGCCTGGAGGTGGGCGAGCTGGTTCATGTGATTGCAGACTGCCATATCTATGACCGTCATATTCCAGCGGTAAAGGCCATGCTGGAAAAAGAGGGCTTTGAAGCACCCAAGTTCTCCATGGATAAGAGCATTACCGACTTCTATGCGTTTACCAAGGACAGCTTCAAGGTGGAGGACTATAAGTTCCATCCCTTTGATTTTGAAATCCCCATGGCAATTTGAGGTAGACTATGGAACTAATCGTTGCCGTATATGATGACTGGGGAATCGGGAAAAACGGTACTCAGCCGGTGGCTCTCAGCGCCGATCGGAAGTTTTTCCGGGAAACCACCAAGGGTGCCTGTGTGATTGTGGGAAGAAAGACTCTGGCGGACTTTCCCGGCGGAAGACCGCTCCCGAACCGGGTTAATGTGGTGATCAGCCGAGGTGACAGCGCCATGGAGGGAACGGTTCTGTGCCACAGTCCGGAGGAAGCGGCGGAACTTACAAAGCAGTATCCACGGGTCATGGTCATTGGTGGCGGCAGTATTTACCGCCAGATGCTGCCATATTGTGATAAGGCCTATATCACAAAAGTTCATGCCTGCCCGGAGTCGGATACATGGTTCCCAAATCTGGATGAAGATCCCTGTTGGCACTTGTCTGAGGTGCTGCTTTCCGGTGAGGAAGACGGCATTGCTTACGAGATGTGTTTTTACCAACGGGCATAAGAATACCCCTCCCATCGGGAGGGGGTTTTCTATAGCTATCGGTTCCAGCCGCGGGTACAATCCACGGCCCTGTGCCATCCATGGATGCGCGTTTGCCGCTGTGTATCTGTGATTTCTGGAAGAAAGCTGCGGTCTACTGCCCAGTTGGCGCGGATATCGTCCAGATCCTTCCAGAAGCCTACGGCGAGACCGGCAAGGTATGCAGCGCCCATGGCAGTGGTTTCCACACACTTGGGCCGCAGGACTTCACCACCGTTGATATCTGCCTGGGTCTGCAGCAAATAGCCGTTGGCGGCTGCACCACCGTCGACTTTCAGAGCCCCAAGGGAAATACCGGAATCTGCTTCCATGGCGGTCAAAACATCGTTGACTTGATAGGTAAGTGAATCCAGGGTGGCACGGATGATGTGGTTTTTATTCGTACCCCGGGTCAAACCCACGATTGCGCCACGGGCGTAGGCATCCCAATGGGGGGCACCCAGACCGGTAAAAGCGGGAACTACATAGCAGCCGTTGGTATCCAGCACTTTTCGCGCCATATACTCGGAATCAGCAGCGGAGTCGATAAACCGAAGCTCATCCCGGAGCCATTGGATGGCTGCACCGGCAACGAAGATGGAACCTTCCAGCGCATAGGTAATCTGCCCGTCCAGTCCCCAGCCGATGGTGGTGACCAGACCATTCTTGGACGCAATGGGCCTATCACCGGTATTCATCAGCAGAAAAGCGCCGGTGCCATAAGTGCATTTGGATTCACCGGGGGTAAAGCAGGCTTGACCGAACAGCGCTGCTTGCTGGTCACCGGCAGCACCGGCAATAGCAATGGGAGCACCGAAAAAAGCGGCATCGGACATACCATATACACAGCTGGAGGGTACCGGGGTGGGCAGCATGCTTTCGGGAATATCCAGTTTTTTTAGGATCTCCTGATCCCAAGTAAGGGTGTGAATATTGAAAAGCATTGTTCGGGAAGCATTGGAATAATCGGTGACATGGATATTGCCGCCGGTCAGCTTCCAGATCAACCATGTTTCTACGGTTCCAAAAAGCAGATCTCCATGCTCCGCCAGTTCCCTGGCACCCGGAACATGCTCCAGAAGCCAGTGGATCTTGGTGCCGGAGAAATAGGGATCGATAACCAAACCGGTTTTCTGCCGGATGGAATCTACCCAACCTTCCTGCGTCAGCTGATCACATAGGAGAGCGGTTCTGCGGCACTGCCAAACGATGGCATTATAAATGGGTCTGCCTGTACGGCGGTTCCAAAGAATGGTAGTTTCCCGCTGATTGGTGATGCCGATGGATGCAATATCCGCAGCGGTGGCACCAACATTGAGCATAGCCTGCCTGGCCACTTCCAGCTGTGTCGAGAAGATTTCATCGGCATCGTGTTCCACCCAGCCGGGTTGGGGGAAATACTGCGTAAATTCCTTCTGCGCAAGGGAACAGATGTTGCCTGTCTTGTCAAAAAGAATGCACCGGTTGCTGGTGGTGCCGGAATCCAAAGCCATAATGTATTTGCCCATAAGAATACCTCTTTTAAGAAAGCCGGGGCGCAGGGGCCCCGGCAGTTTTTATTGGATGTGGGTATGATTGTTGATATGATCCTCACAGTAGCAATGATATCCCTTGCAGCGGGAACAGTAGCGGAATTCCAGATCCGGATGGGAAACATCGGTTCTCCCACAGACTGTGCAGCGGTGGGTGTAGGGTGCCTGGGGTTTTGCGGTGGTTGCCTCATAGGAACCGGCATTGGGGAAGGGGATCGTGCCGGTTTTCTTTGCAGGCTTCTTGCGGAACAGCCGCCCGGCATTGATCCGCCAGGATAGGGGGATCACATTGGCAACATCTTTTCCAAAGAACAGGAAATAGTTTGCCAGTGCCACCACTGGAAACAGATTGTAGGGGAAGGGGTATACCAGAAGGCTGTACAGCACCAGAACCAGATCAATAAGGGCAAAGATCCATGCTTTTACGGGGATAATAAACAGGAACAGGAACTGTGCGTTGGGATACATGGTGGCATAGGCGAGAAACAGACTCATGTTGAGATACGTGACATCTGCCATACCCCTGAAGATCATGCAGTAAACATCCATCAGCACAACGCCTGTGAAGTAAAACAGGTTGAATCTGAAGGTACCCCAGAGGTTTTCCATAGCTCGTGCCAAAGAATAATAACAGAGCAAAGAGATGGCAGTCAGCATAATATTACCGGCGGTAAAGGTAAGCGGATAGGTAATGAGCCGCCATACCTGCCCCTGCAAAATGGCATCCCGGTTGAAACAGAGCAGGAAGTACAGCATGTCGGTTTTGTCGATCATGCTTAGAATATTCACAACTGCCGAACCGAGGGCAATATACAGCATCAGATTGGGAATGCCTTTGTCCCGGTTGCGGAAGCAGAAACGGTCAAATCGCTTGCGTAAGTCTTTCAAATTTCTCAACTCCTTGGTGTCATACCCATATTTTAGCAGTTGGCAGGCCAAAAGTCCATAGCGGAATTATGAACATTTTGAAGAAAAAGCTTGACAAATGGAAAGAAAACCTGTAAAGTAAACGCCAACTGCATACAGCCTTATCAAGAGTGGTGGAGGGAACGGCCCGATGAAACCCGGCAACCTGCCTGTATGGAAAAGGTGCCAAATCCGGCGGCAAGACGAAAGATGAGGATTCGGTCAATTCGCACATCGAATCGTCGGTGTGCGGTTTTTTTATTTACTTCGGGTGTCTAATGAGAATATGGAGAAAGATTATATGGAAAAAAGATTATTTACTTCTGAATGTGTGACCTGTGGTCACCCCGATAAAGTGGCAGATGCCATATCGGATGCCATTTTGGATGCCTGCCTTGCGCAGGATCCCAATTCCCGCGTGGCTTGCGAGACTATGGTAACCACGGATTTTTGTGTGATCTGTGGTGAGATTACCACAAAAGCTGTGGTGGATTATGAACAGGTGGCCCGGGACACCATCCGGTCCATTGGGTATATCTATCCGGAGGATGGATTCAGTGCGGATACTGTGCAGATTCTCTGCAAGCTCCACACCCAGTCCGCGGATATTGCACTGGGTACCAACGATGAGGTAGGCGGCGCCGGAGATCAGGGCATGATGTTCGGTGGCGCCTGTGACCAGACACCGGAATTGATGCCGCTGCCTGCTGCTCTGTCCAGAGCCTTGGCGAGAAGACTTACTGCCTGCGTGGAGAGTAACGACCTGCTGCGTCCCGATGGCAAGACCCAGGTAACCGTTGCGTATGATCAAAACGGCAATGTTTTGGGCATTGACACCGTTGTGGTATCCATCATGCACAGCGAAGATTTTGCAACTGAAGAGCTGCACCGGTATATCCGGATGGGTGTGATTGCGCCGGTGCTGAAGGATTACGGTTTTGACATTGAGAATGTGGAACACATCCATATCAATCCTACCGGTAAGTTTGTCATTGGCGGTCCAAACGGAGATACAGGTTTGACCGGACGGAAGATCATTGTGGATACCTATGGCGGCTGGTTCTCCCATGGCGGCGGTGCTTTCTCCGGAAAGGATCCCACAAAGGTGGACCGCAGCGGCGCTTATATGGCCCGGTACTTGGCAAAAAATTTGGTAGCAGCAGGCCTTGCCAAACAGGTACAGGTACAGCTTGCTTATGCCATTGGCGTGGCAGAACCGGTATCTGTTCATGTGGACAGCTATGGAACCGGCAGAATCAGCGATGAAGCAATGACTGCATTGCTTAGAAAGCACTGCGACTTGACTCCCGGCGGGATTATTCGTAAATTCTCACTGAGAAGACCGATCTATCAGCCCACTGCTGTCGGTGGCCATTTTGGCAACGAGGCATTTCCCTGGGAACAGACAGATCTGGCGCAATTGTTTGCTGCGGAGATTGGATAAAAACAGGAGCATCCGTGCTGAGCGGATGCTCTTTTTGATAGATTCTGTTGATATCTTCTATGCAAACCGGAAAGACTATGCTATGATAAAAGTAATCATTGCTTGGGAGGGAATCCTATGCTGGACTTTATTCGAATTGCCTGTGCGGTACCCAGTGTAACGGTCGGAGATGTACAAAGAAATGCCCGGGATATTTGTGAGTACATGGCCCGGGCTGATGCTGCAGGTGCGGATGTTGTAGTATTTCCGGAAATGGCGTTGACGGGCTATACCATTGGTGACCTTCTTTATCAGGATGCTTTGTGGAAAGGCGTAAAAGAAGGTCTGAGGACGATTGCGGACTGCACAAATCAGCATCCCAACATGACTGCGGTGGTTGGCCTGCCTGTTCGGATAGATACCAGATACTATAACTGTGCTGCTGTGATCTCCGGGGGTATGGTGAATGGAATTGTTCCCAAGAGCAGCTTGACCATTCCGGAAAAACGGTGGTTCTCCCCGGGTTCTTCTCTGGGTCAGCGCTGGCTGGAGCCGGAATATCTGGGATTGGATGACGACAATGACTTAATTCCTATGGGTGCGGATCAACTCTTCCGTGTCGGAAATGCTGTATTTGGTATCGAAATCTGCGAAGACGGTATGGTGCCACAGCCACGCAGCGCGGAACTGGCAGTTAACGGCGCGGAAGTGATCGTCAATCTTGCAGCATCCCATGAACTGGCAGGAAAACGGACATACCGAAAGCAACTGGTGAAGCATCAATCCGGTACCTGCAAGTGTGCATATGTTTTTGTATCCTCCGGATGTACGGAATCCACTTCCGATCTGGTGTATTCGGGCCATAGCATTGTAGGAGAAAACGACCGGATCCTTGCCGAGAGCGCTTCTGTGACAACGGATTATCTGCTGACAACGGACTGTGATTTGGACCGCATTCGGGCGGACCGGATAAGAAGCCAGAATTTCGGTCACACACCCGAAAACTGGCTGATTTGCCATTGCGGCAACCAGCTTCGGGGAGATGGCAGCTTGTACCCCACAGCAAAATACCCATTTGTCCCCAAGGATAAGGATGCCCTGCGGGAGCGCTGTCTGGAAGTGTTTCAAATTCAGGTGGCAGGACTGAAGCGGCGCCTTGCAGCCATTGGTGCCAATGCGGTGATCGGTGTGTCCGGCGGCATGGATTCGACTTTGGCACTGTTGGTGGCGGTGGAGGCTGTGCGCCAGCTGGGAAAAGGTGCAGACGCTGTCCACGGGATTACCATGCCCTGTTTCGGAACCACAGACCGCACTTACCGCAATGCCCTTGTGTTGATGGAAAAATTGGGCGTTACGATGAAAGAGATTCCCGTTGGGGACGCGGTTATGGGGCATTTTCGGGATATCGGTCACGACAGCAGTATCCACAATGCCACCTATGAAAACGCACAGGCTCGGGAACGGACGCAGGTGCTGATGGATTACGCCGGAATGGTGGGCGGTATTGTGGTAGGCACCGGTGACCTCAGCGAACTGGCATTGGGATGGTGTACCTATAATGCCGATCAGATGAGTATGTATGGGGTCAATGCCTCTGTTCCAAAAACATTGATTCCTCATATTATTGAAATAGTTGCAGAGTTACCTGAATATTCGGCGGCCTGTGAGGTGTTGATGGATGTTCTGGGTACGCCCATCAGTCCGGAGCTTCTGCCGCCGGATGCATCAGGAAAGATCAGCCAACAGACCGAGGATCTGGTTGGGCCTTATGCACTCCATGATTTCTTCCTGTTCCACATGATCCGTTACGGCTATGGTCCAGAGAAAATCTATGCACTGGCGTGTGTTGCTTTTGCAGGTGACTATGATAGTGACACCGTTAAGAAATGGCTGAAAGTGTTCTATCACCGGTTCTTTACCCAGCAGTATAAGCGTAACTGTATGCCCGATGGAGTAACCGTTGGTTCTGTTGCGCTGGGTCCCAGGGGGAGTTGGAATATGCCCAGTGATGCTTCCGGGAAGCTGTGGATGGAAATGGTGGATTCTTTGTAAAAAAGGCGGCATAAGCCGCCTTTTTTATATAAGGACTGGTTGGATTTGTTTTCCCTCTAAAGCCAGTTCCAGCGCTTGGGGAAGCTTTTCAAAATCTGCCACCATGCTGGTTGGCTTTTTGAAGGGGTCATCCTGCCCGAAGGGTACAAAATAGTAATTCTTTTTATTCAGAAGTCTGCCGATATTTTCTGCTGCACCAGCCAGTGCATCATTGGTGGAAACAGCAATCAAGATAGGTCTGCTGTTTCGAAGATGGCTTTTTGCTGCCATAGTTACCGGCCCGTCAGCAATGCTGTGTGCCAGCTTGGCTAGAGTGTTCCCGGTACAGGGGGCAATCACAAGGGCATCCAGCAGCTGCTTCGGACCGATGGGCTCCACCTCGGAAATGCTGTGCAGTACTTTCGTACCGCAGATGTCCTCTGCCCGGGCGATGTGCTCTGCGGCACTACCGAAGCGGCTGTCCGTGGTGTAGGCAGCTTGAGAAAAAATAGGTGTGACCGTATGGATGGAAGCCAGAATTTCCAGAACAGGAAAAACCTCTTGATAGGTACAGAAAGACCCGCACATAGCAAATCCAATATTCATTGTGCTTTCTCCTTTTCAATCAGACGGATGGCGGTTTTAGCAATGAGCTTACCGGAGGATTCCGGTGCATCCTTTCCGGGAAGTCCCCTTGCCCAGATCACATGGTTCCCTGCAATCCCCAATGTGGATGCCAGATCGATTTTTAGGCAGTTATCCCGGCAGTGAGAAACTTGTTCTTCGGACAAAACTGGTGCCGGTGCAGTATTGAATATCAAACGGAAGCTGTTTAGATTGTGCCCTAAGAGTGCGGTATCTTCTGCATGATAGCCAAGGGCCTGTGCCATAGCCCGCTGTTCCTCGCTGCGGGCTGCGATGGTCACATCCGCTTCCATGGCCCAAAGCAGTGCGGCAAGACATCTGCCGATGCGTCCCCAACCAATGATCAGAACCTGACATCCACGAAGCATTACCGGAAGCTCCATCATAGCAAGCCGAACGGCACAATAAGCCGTGATCGCTGCGTTGTCCGCAAGGTATGTAGGATCTTTTAGCAGATCAATGGTTTTGTATCCATGAAAACGGTCCTTTGGGAGATTACCACCGATGATGGTGATGGTTTTAGGCAGTTTGGAGAGGGCAGCGTTGAGATCCCCTCCGCCCTTTACATTTCCTTGTTCGTCAAAGCTCGGGACGGGAAGAAGCAGATAGCGAACACTCTCACAGGGGTGACTTACAACACCGTAGCCTCGCTGTTTCAATGCTTCCCCTGCGGCAGCCAGAACAGGGGAGCGGTTAATTGGATAGAAAATAAATTGTGACACTGTCATCACCCTTTCGTGCCAGAATATGCGGGAAGTGTGTGGCGTGTGCTTGCTGACATGCAAAAAACCGGAGTGGCAACACTCCGGTTTTTGTATGCGGCTTGGTATCAGCAAGGTTTCCCTGGCTCGGGATGCCTTGACATCACACTTCAGACAGTATCACCGATGCGTTGCACTTCCTGTTTTGGCAGAGAACGAGCTATTCAGACAACAGTACCGCTAAATAACCGACCTGTTAAGAAAAATAGAAAGGGTACGGAAGGATACTTTCTGGTTGCAATTCCCTCAATTCACGGTATAATATAAATAAAAGCGGTGAGATAACGGTTTGCGTTTCTCGGTCAGTATACAATAGAGGTGATGTGAATGCAAAGATTGGGGTTTATTCACGATATGATGGATGTTAAGGTGCTGATCCTGTTTGTTGCGTCCCGTTCCGGTTATCCCATGACATGTCAGGAAATATATGAACTGTGCTATCAGGATGACTGCCTGAGTTATTTTGATGTATGTACTGCCATTCCGGAAATGGTCAAATCCGGCCATTTGAAGGAATTGGATGGGGAGCGCTATGAAATTACGGAAAAGGGAAAAGAAGCGGGCAGTTTGACGGAGGATTCCATTGCCTTTACCGTAAAACAGCGTGCGGAAAATGCAGTTGCCAAGTTTAACCGGCAGATGCGAAGAAGCAGTTTCGTGAAGACACAGGTGATCCCCAGAGAAGGGGGGGACTATTCCGTCATCATGGCGTTGGATGATGAGGCAGGCAATCTGATGACCCTGGAATTGGTTGCACCGGATCAGCGTCAGGCGGTGCGGCTCAGCAAGCTCTTTGAAAAGAAGGCAGAGGCTGTATATAGTCTGACGATGGCAGAACTTTTAGATGATGAGGATAGCTTGGAGGATTGATCCCCCCTTGTCGATTTGACGCAATCATGGTATAGTTTTCTTACACCGGATGACCGGTGAAAACGAAAGGAGCTGCCGCATATGAAGTTTCAGTACAGTGAGAAGAAAGTCAAGTTGCCGGGCAATGTCCATGCCTACGCCGAGAAAAAGGTAATGAAGCTGGCACGGTACTTTGAGGAGAATGCGGAGGCACTTGTTGTCTTTTCCACAGAAAAGAACCGGAATAAGGTAGAACTCACTGTTCATGGTGCAGGTACTTGGTTCCGGGCCAGTGAAAGCACTTCGGACATGTTTGCGTCCATTGATGCTGCTGTGGGTACCATTGAAGGCCAGATTCGTAAGAACAAGACCCGTCTGGCACGCCGACTGCGTCAGGATGCGTTTACCCGCACCGTAGAGGAAACCTCCTTTGCTGCGGAGGAACCGGAAGAAGATCTGAGCATTGTAAAAATTAAAAAGTTTTACATGCGCCCGATGACTCGGGAAGAAGCGGTCCTGCAGATGAACCTGCTGGAGCATAATTTCTTTGCTTTCCGGGACCAGGATAACGGCGGGAGCTTTGCTGTTGTCTACCGCAGAAATGACGGCGGATACGGATTGATTGATGACGCTGAATAAGACTCGACTTGCAGGATGCATCATATTGGGAACACAAGGATTGGTATTTCCATCGGTTTACCAATGCCAGATACACAGAATCTATATGCCAACGGAAAGACGGAAAGTTAATCGCTGATTTTACAGAAGACGAACAAGGAAGAATCTTTGAAATTACGCTGTAAGTAGAATGGAAACAATAGAAAGTTTCGGCGCGCTTTATAAACGCGCCGAAACTTTTTTGAAAAAAGGCGAAAAAGCGCTTGACAAAGGGTGCAGTATCTGGTAATATACACAAGCGCTTCGGCGAGGCGCGGAAAAAGGCAAAGCTGCTCAGAAAAAAGTTGAAAAAACTTGAAAAAAGTTCTTGACAAGTAAGGGAAGCTGTGCTAGAATAAGCAAGCTAACCGCGCAGCGGTAGCGAGCACTGTACCTTGTAAATTGAATAACGCAAAGACGAACAAAACACCTTGGACAATTAATGGATTGTTTAAGTTTTCGTGAAAACGAATTAACAGCCAACGAAATTCTTGAGTATATTTGCTAGAGCGAATTACTTG
>JAZNFH010000110.1:0-6371 GCA_045589055.1 Faecousia sp.
GCCGGAGGAGGAAGGCATCGTCATTGCCTACACTTCCGTATATGGAAACACCAAAAATGCCGTGTTCCAGCTGGCAGAGAAGCTGCAGGCTAACGGCTGCCCCAAGGTAGTGGTCAAGGATCTGGCCAGATGCGACATGGCCGAGGCTGTGGGGGATGCGTTCCGGTACAACAAGCTGGTGCTGGCAACAACCACCTACAATGCGGACATCTTCCCCTTTATGAGGACTTTCATTCACCATCTGACGGAGCGGAACTTCCAGAACCGTACCGTTGCATTTATCGAGAATGGTTCCTGGGCACCGCTGGCTGCCAAGGTGATGCGGGGAATGTTTGAAAAGAGCAAGAACCTTACCTTTACCGATACCACGGTAAAGATTCGCTCTGCACTGAATGAGGAAAGCGCGGCACAGTTGGATGCCCTTGCAGAGGAGCTGTGCCGGGAGTATCTGGCCCAGCAGGATGCCACTGCCAATAAGCAGGATCTGACTGCCTTGTTCCACATCGGTTATGGCCTGTATGTCGTGACCTCCAACGATGGCAAGAAGGATAACGGCCTGATCGTCAATACCGTTACACAGGTGACCAACACTCCCAACCGGATCGCGGTTACCATCAATAAGGCCAATTATTCCCACCATGTGATCAAGCAGACCGGCATCATGAATATCAATTGTCTGACAGAGGATGCACCCTTTGCCGTGTTTGAAAAATTTGGATTCGTCAGCGGCAGAAATGTCGATAAGTTTGCCGGCTGTGAGCCGCTTCGTTCTGACAACGGACTGGCATTCCTGCCCAGACACATCAATGCGTTCCTCTCTTTGAAGGTGGAGCAGTATGTGGATCTGGATACCCACGGTATGTTTATCTGCTCCGTGACCGAGGCCAGAGTGCTGTCGGATAAGGAAACCATGACCTACACATACTATCAGAACCATGTGAAGCCCCAGCCCGAAACGGAAGGCAAGCGTGGCTATGTCTGCAAGGTGTGCGGCTGGATCTATGAGGGCGATGTCCTGCCCGAGGACATTATTTGTCCTCTGTGCAAACACGGCGCGGCAGACTTTGAGAAAATCTGATGGAGGAAACACCAATGAAAAAATATGTGTGCGATGTATGCGGCTGGATCTACGATGAAGCCGAGGGATATCCGGAAGGCGGCATTGCTCCCGGCACGAAATGGGAGGATGTAGCGGAGGATTTCGAGTGTCCCCTGTGCAATGTAGGCAAGGACCAGTTTTCCGAAGAATAAGACTATGGCGTGGTATGAGCTGGTAAGAGAGATTCCCAACCTCTGCCGCAATAACCAGATGCGGGATGTCTTCTTTGATGAGGTGGAAACAGGGGATCCGGAGGCTTATGTCCGGGGGTTCCTAAAGAAGACACAGGCGGAAATCTCTGTGGAAAGAAAAGAAAACGGCTGTGTTACGGTCTTTGCCGTGGCGGATGGCCTGACACAAAAATTTATATTTACCCCCATTGACTAAAAAAGGGTCTGTTGCGAAATGGAGCAACAGACCCTTTTTTCTATAACAAAACTATCACGGGAAAAATGCGGCAAGGATGGCAAGTACCACTGCCGGCAGCATGTTGGCCACCCGCAGCATTTTCCCCCATACCAGATTGACACCGACACAGAAAATCAGTATGGATCCGATGAGGGAAAGATTTCCAAGGGCAGCTTCGGTCATTAGCGGACGCAGTGCCGTGGCAAGCAATGTGATGCTGCCTTGCAGCAGAGCCACAGGAATGGCGGAAAAAATGCATCCCTTACCCATAGCGCAGGTCATGACCAGAATAATGATCAAGTCCAGAATGGCTTTAGTTGCCAGAATAGAATAGTCTCCGGAGATTCCATCGGTGATAGCACCCACAATTGCCATGGCGCCAATGCAGACCGTCAGGGATGCGGTTACGAAAGCATCCACAAACCGCTGATCCCGGGCATTTCCGGTTTTGACCTTCAGCCATTGGCCGAAGCGGTCGAACCCGCGTTCGATATTGATCAGTTCTCCCAGAAATGTTCCCAGAGCAAGGCAGCCGATGATCAGCATAGCGTTGCCGCTGACAACGCCGGTGCCTTCCACGGTCAGCATGCCTTCCAGTGCGCCGGCAATACCGATAAACAGAGTGCAGACGCCGCAGATCTTGGTCAACGAATCCTGAACGGATTCTTTTACAAAGCGGCCCAACAGCAGTCCAAGAATACCACCGATGACGATACCGGTGAAATTGATGATGGTTCCCAGTCCAATCAAGGATGCCACCTCTTTCTGTTTTTCTTGTATCCTACCGCATTTGTGTTTCTCTGTCAACGGAAAAATAGAGATTGTATAAAGGAACAGCGCTATGCTATAATCCTCCAAAAGGGGGTATAGGCCATGCAGTATGAGAGCATAGATTCTCATACCTACCCGTCTATGGATGCTGCCAGCAACATCAGCCGTTAAAAAAAGGAGTGGAAGATACGGTTTCCTATCTTCGGGGTTTGAGTGCTTCCAAAATCTGAGGCAGTGTCACCGGGGACAAGATGCCGGATGCAACACCGCGGGGACAGATTCAGGAGAGCAACAGGTCTTCTCCCGAAATGCCAGACGGTTTCTATATTTGTAATAAAATACTTCACCGGGCGCATCCTGTTGGATGCGCCCGGTGTTATCATTGGTTATGCGCCGCAGTCAGCCAGACAGCGGATGAGGCAGGCTGTTGCCGTGATGGTCAGGGCAAAGAAGCCTGCGGTCAGGCCCAGGAGAATGGCACTGACAACACTGGTGGCAACGATTCCCACTGCCAGCAATATGACAGCAAACAGAATCGTACCCAGAGCGCCGGTCAGAACCAATTCCAGCGCGTTACACACGCAGTTTCCGAGGGCATCCCTGCGGACAAGGGACATGGACACCACCAGAACCCCAAGCGCGGCAACGGCGATGCCAAAGGCCACCAGCAGAAACACCGGTGTGATGGTAATGGTTCCCGTGATTAACAGGAATGCGGATACCACACCAACGATCAAACTGACGACGATAGCCGCCAGCGTGCATCTGCTTTTGCAGCTGCAACCAAATAATGACATAGCATTTCACCTCCACCATACCATATGTACCGGGGCCGTCTTTTGTGCGGAATCTGTCGAAATCATTTCTGTGCAGTTACTTTTTTATATTCCGTATCGTACAATACCACCGGAGAAAAAGGAGAGAACGCATGCGGATCAGAGAACTCTTTTCTGCCCGGGATATGACCGTGGGTTCCCTCTGGAAGCGAATTGCAGAATTTCCTGTTGCAGCTGACGCAACGCCTTAATAGAGGAATCAGTGCAGCAAAAAACTGACTTGCCGGTTCGGAAAGCGGTTGAAAATACGCAAAATTTACGATATGATGTACCCAACTACATACAGGAGGGGAAACCTATGGATGCAAAGCAAATCATAAAGATCTTTGAGGACACTGCCTATGTCCGTATGGGCGGTTCGGCAGAAGAATTGAGGTGTGCCAAATATCTGCAGCAGTGCTGCGCCCAGATGGGTCTGGAAGCGAAACTGGAGCCTTTTGAAGTGGATATGGCCACCATTCAAGAGGCGGTGTTTCTGGCGGACGGAAAGGAGATCCCCTGCAAAGGCTATTTTAATGCCGGCAGCGCCGAAGTGGAAGCGCCCTTCTACTACCTGCGCAGTACCGATCCTTACAGCCTTTCCCTGTGTAAGGGCAAAATCGTTATGATCGACGGGTACTTGGGCTACTGGATGTATCAGGATCTGCTGGAAAACGGTGCCGTAGGCTTTGTCACCTACGATGGCAATGTCAATTACGCAGATTGCGACATCGATCAGCGGGAACTGCGCTCCTATGTGAGCAAGGGTAATAAGATCCCCGGTGTCAATATCAATGCCAAGTCTGCGGTGGCGCTGGTCAGCGGCGGTGTGCAGACTGCAAAAATCATTTTGAAGCAGGAAGAATATGAGGGACAGTCCCACAATGTGGTGCTGGATATGCCCGGCGAGATCGATGAGTATATCGTTCTGTCTGCCCACTATGACTCCACATCTCTGTCTCAGGGTGCTTACGACAATATGTCCGGTTCTGTGGGACTTCTGGGAATTGCTGAATATTTCAAAGATCATCCCCACCGCTATGGTCTGCGCTTTGTCTGGTGCGGCAGTGAGGAGCGGGGGCTGCTGGGTTCCAAGGCCTATGTGGCGGCACAGGAGGAGAATCTCAAGAAGTTTGCTATGAATATCAATATGGACATGATCGGCTGCATCATGGGTGGCTGTGTCGTCCACTGCAGCGCAGAGGAAGCTGCCGTTAAGTACATGGAATACTTCGCAAATGAAAAGGGATTCCCCCTTTCTGCCCGTCAGGATCTCCATTCCAGTGACTCCACACCCTTTGCGGATAAGGGTGTACCGGCGATCTCCTTTGCCCGGTATGCACCCCCTGCCACTGGAACCATCCATAACAGCTATGATACCATGGCGCTGATGAGTCCCGAACAGCTGCTGAAAGATATCGATTTTATTGTGGCCTTTGCCGACCGGATGGCAAACAGTGTCCGCTGCCCCATCAGTAAGGAAATCCCCGAGAACATCAAGGAAAAGCTGGACATCTACTTGACCCGCAAGCGGGCCCCGAAGCGCTGAGATGCTAATGACGAAAAAATCTGCACACCCTGTGGTGTGCAGATTTTTGTATGTAAGAGGGAGATTACTCCTTGGTCAGGCTGCCCTTCTTGGCGCGGGTCTTGCTGTACAGGAACAGCAGCAGAGAACCGATGACACCGGCGGAAACAGCGTTGGTCAGAGCGGCGACGATGCCCTGGGTGAAGACCAGCTCAACAGGCTCGGAGTAGATCACGATGTCCAGAACGGGAGCGACTACGATCCATGCAAAGGCATTGCCGATGACCTGCGTGACATTGTACAGAAGAATGTCCTTCCAGGTGAGGATGCCGTCTTCCACATGGAGCTTGGGATACACCAGACCCATAACCAGACCGGCGACACCGGAAGCGATGACCCAGCTCCACCAGGCGCTGCCGTACTGAACGATATCAGACAGTGCGTGGCCGATGAAAGCAACGAGCATACCGGCGATAGGGCCGAACATGGCAGCAAAGAAGCCGCCAACGCCGTAAGCGGACTGAATCTGTGTTTCGGGGATGCCGGTGGGAATCTTCACATACATGAACAGCACAGTAAACAGTGCTGCGCCCAGAGCGGTGCCTACCAGAGTCTTGGTGCTGAAGCCGAACAATTTCTTTTTCATGACGAAAACCTCCATTTTCTTTCCAGTTTTACGGAATTCTCCGTAATTCTCATAAATTATATCATGTGTAAATTATTTTGTAAAGACCACAGTCCATTCCGGACCAAACCAAAGGTCATATTTTTTACACATGCTGCCCTGACTGACGGCCATAGCCACTTTCATCAGCTCGTTGTTGTAGATCATGGGATCGCCCTTCTGGGCGTAGCCGAAGCTCTGGTGGAACAGAACCTTTTGCTCAAAGACCTTTTCACCGTCACGGAAGATGGCGGCATTGACCATGTCTCCGTAGGCAAAGCCGGCCTCCTTGAATTTTTTCAGGGGAATGTTGGTCCAGAGGTTGCCGAAGTTGGGATCGTTGATCTCAAAATAACCCTTGACGCAGCCCTCGGCGACTTCAGGCTCATAGATGGGATGCTCCACAATCTCCTCTACCGGGTATTCGGGACCCACACCCTCAAAATCGATAATGCCGCTGGCCAGCCGGGCGGCGGTGTAGCCAAAGAGGTCACGGCCGTGGAAAATGGCTACGCCCCGGGTGCTTTGCAGCCGATTTACGGTCTCATCAATCTCCCGGACTGCCTCAATGCCCACATACTTTTTGATATGGGTCAGAGCGCCGTTGTCAGGAGTGACTACATAGTATCCGTCTACGGTCTTTGCCACGCAGGCCCGGCGCTTGGTACCCACGCCGGGGTCTACCACGGACACATAGATGGTACCCTTGGGCCAGAACTGCAGGCTCTGGTACAGACGGTAGCTGGCGCTCCAGGTGTCGTACTGGGGAATCTGATGGGTACCGTCGAAAATCTCCAGCTCCCGGTCAACGGTCTTGACCACACCGTACATGGAGCTGACAGCGCCCTCAGCGTAGGTGAAGTCGGTCTGGAACACCAGAATAGGCTTATCAAACATACTCATAATCATTACTCCTATTAATTAAATATTAGATGAACGGATTCCAGAATCGTCCGTGGTTGATAAATACGGAAATCAGAAGTACGGCCACCAGAATGAAACTGCTGACGCCAATGCAGATGTAGTCGATCTTTCCCATGGGTCGCTTGGCATACCAGGTGCGCTTCTTGTGCTTGCCGAAGGCCC
>JAZNFH010000111.1:0-6909 GCA_045589055.1 Faecousia sp.
CTTCTGCGGCAGATCCCTATGGATCTTTCGCCGGAGCAAGCTGCCGAAACTGCGGAAGCACTGGCTGCCGATCTGCTCAGCGGCCGTCGGGAGCGAAAGGATTCAATGCGGGACGAAGTGCTGCATACCGTTGCCTGCAAAGCTGCCATCAAGGCCGGTTGGGACAACGATCCCAAGGAACTGGAAGCCTTGGTCAAGCAAGTCATGGCGAATGAAGATCTAAAATACTGCCCCCACGGACGCCCCATCTGTATTTCCTTAAGCAGGAAACAACTGGAAAAACAATTCAGGAGAGCATAACATGCCGCGTTCAGAAAAAGCCATTTTTACCAACCTGTGTATGGTCTATGATGATGCAGGTAATATTCTTGTGCAGGACCGGAAAGACCCCAGCTGGCCAGGCCTGTGTTTCCCCGGCGGTCATGTGGAACCGGAAGAATCCTTTGTGAAATCGGTGATCCGGGAGGTTTGGGAAGAAACGGGTCTGACCATTGAAGATCCCAAACTATGCGGTACGAAGCAGTTTCAAACCAAAGATGGTGAGCGGTATGTGGTCTTCTTCTACAAAACCAATCGGTTTTCCGGGCAGTTGCGTTCTTCCGAGGAGGGCGAAGTATTCTGGATTCCCAGAAATACCCTTCACCGGTACACCCTCTGCGATGACTTTGAGAGCATGATCCGTGTCTTTGAATCCGATGAACTCAGTGAATTTTACTACTATAGAGAGGACGGCAGCTGGAAGCTGAAATTGTTATGAACAATCTGATATGCATTGCAGGCCCCACAGCCTCCGGCAAGACTGCGCTGTCCATTGCCCTGGCAAGAGAACTGGATGCCGAAATCGTGTCCTGTGATTCCATGCAGGTCTATAAGCGCATGGATATCGGTACCGCAAAGCCCACTTTGGAGGAACGGGAAGGAATCCCCCATTATATGCTGGATGTTGCGGAGCCGGATGAGGATTTTTCTGTCAGCCGCTACTGCGCGATGGCTGCCCCTATTATTGACGAAATCCACACAAGAAATAAGACCGCCATCGTTGTTGGCGGTACCGGTCTTTACATGGACAGCTTGATCAAAGGCAATGATTTTGCGCCCTTTCCCTCTACCGGAATGCGGGAATTGCTGGAATCCAAGCCCATTACGGAAGTCTATGCCCAGCTGCAGGCCGTGGATCCGGATGCTGCCGCGCGGCTGCATCTTTCCGATAAGAAACGGATCATCCGCGCCATGGAGGTCTATCTGGAAACCGGCGAGACCATCACAGAGCACAACCGCAAAACCCAGTCTATTCCGCCCAGATATTCCCCTGTTTGGTTCGCTTTGGAGGATGAAGACCGGCAGGATCTGTATCACCGCATTGACCGCAGGGTCGAAATAATGTTGGAACAAGGGTTGATTGAGGAGATCAATGCCCTTCTGGCATCCGGTATCAGTGCCAAGTGTACTGCCATGCAGGCCATTGGCTATAAGGAATTTGTTGCTGCACTGGAAGGCAGGGTCTCTATGGAAGAAGCTGCCGCACAAGTGCAGCAAGCCTCCCGGCACTACGCCAAGCGGCAGCTGACCTGGTTCCGCCGTAATCCTAAAATCCATTGGCTGCGCCGCACAAAAACTGTAGGCACAGAAGAAATTCTTCGTCTGTCACGACAGATTCTGCACGAATCCGACAATTAAAATCTGCTACCATATGTATATCCCAATATCATGAAAGAAAGAAGGAATACATATGTCTGACACCGTCAATTTGCAGGACTCCATTTTAAATGAGGTACGCAAGGATCGAATTCCTGTAACCTTATTTTTAATGAATGGCTTCCAGCTGAGAGGAATCATTACAGGCTTCGACAGCTTTGTGGTGGTGCTGGTGACCGATGGCAAGCAGCAGATGATTTACAAGCACGCCATCTCCACCCTGGCACCCATGAAGCAGCTAAAAACTGCGCAAAGTGCATGATCCAGGGGGCGACGGGAATCTCCGCCGCCCCTTTGGTTTGCCCATTTACAGAAAGAAGGAACTTCCTATGTCCATCGCTCAGAATGTTGCGATCATCAAAGAGAATATTGCCAAGGCCGCCATTGCTGCAGGCCGGAATCCGAAAGAGATTCAATTATGTGCTGCCACCAAAATGAATGATGCGGACGCAGTCCGTAAGGCAATTGCCGCCGGCGTAGACTGCTGCGGGGAAAACCGTGTGCAGGAGCTCACCGCCAAGCTGGCAGAAAATGCTTATGATGGCGCACCGGTCCATTTTATCGGCAGACTGCAAACCAACAAGGTTAAGCAAGTTGTCGGAAAAGTTACCCTGATCCACAGTGTAGATCGGTTGAATCTTCTGGAGGCCATTCAGAAAGAAGCTGTCAGACAGGGTATTATCCAGAACATTCTGCTGCAGGTCAATATCGGCCATGAAGAAACAAAGGGCGGCTTTCTGGAATCAGAGTTGACGGAGATTCTTCCCAAAATGGGAAACTTTTCCAATATTTCCGTAAAAGGACTCATGGCAATCCCCCCTATTTGCGAAAATCCCACAGGAAACGACAAATTTTTTCAAAAAATGTACAACCTGAGTGTTGACATCAGCACAAAAAAATACGATAATGTATGTGTCGATGTTATGTCCATGGGCATGTCTGATGATTACATCAGTGCAATCCGCTTTGGCAGCACAATGATCCGTGTTGGAACTGCTATCTTCGGCGCCCGTAACTACACATAGTCGCATCAAGTTTGATGGGAACATATAGGAGGAAAAATAGAAATGAGTTTTTGGGATAATGTAAAGAAGTTTGCACAGCCCTACGCCGATGATGATTACGATGAATATGAAGACGAAGAGATGGAAGGCTTTGAGGAAGAAGTAGAAGAACCCGCGCCCCGTCCTGCACGCCGCATGCCCAGCTTTGCGTCTGCTGCATCTAATGATACTGCTTCTGAATACAGCGCCCCCGCTTCACATGCTGCCAGCAGTGTCAGCAGTGGCTTCAGCGGTCAGGTTCTGAACATGAGTTCCGGCAAACAGGAAGTTGTCCTGTTCCATGCCAAAGCCTTTGATGATGCCGCCAAGGCTGCCACTGAGCTGCGCAGCAAGCGTGCTATCATTTTGAATATGGAAAATGTAGATAAAGCTTTGACCCGCCGCGTTGTGGATTTCCTCTCCGGCTGCGTCTTTGCTTTGGATGGTCAAGTCAAGAAAATTGCCCAGTCCACCTACCTGTTCTGCCCCCACAGCATGGACATCGTAGGCGATCTGGAAAGCTTTCAGGCGGAAGCCGAAAGCTATGTCTAATTTGCATATGGAGGGATAACATATGTTTACACCCCAGCAGATTGAACAGATTTCCTTTAACCGCGCAACCTTTGGCGGTTACGACATGCAGGCTGTGGACGAGTTTCTGGAGCCTTTGACTGAGGATTATATCACTCTCTACAAAGAAAATGCACTGCTCAAGAGCAAGATGCGTGTTCTGGTCGGCAAGCTGGAAGAATACCGCAAGAATGAAGCATCCATGAAGGATGCCATGGTAAATGCCCAGAAGACCTGTGACAAGATGGTCAAAGAAGCTGAAACCAAATGCACCCAGATGCTCAGCGATGCCAATGCTGCCGCCGCAGAAAACGCCAAAAACGCGGATGCTCTGATTGCTGCAGAAAATGCCCGGGTAGAAGATGCCAAGAAAGCAGCTGCTGCCAAGATCGAAGAGATTCAGGAGCAAATTCGCACCTGTCTGCAGGCATTGGACCGGATCAAAGAGGCCAATCGGCCTGTTGCTGCCGGTGCCTTTGATTTTGAACGGAATGAGAGCCGGATTTCTCTGGATGCCAATGCAGAAGCAGTGGCATTGGAGATTTCCCAGAGTGTGGAGGCCATTGTCGGCACCACCGATGAACCGGACATCAAAATTGAGCCTCAGCATCCCGTATCCGACACCACCAGCAAGTTCGCTAATCTGCAGTTTGGCCGTAACTACGACCCCAACAATAAATAATTCATATTCCCAATGCTAAGATGAGGACGCGTAAGTGTGTACACCGCTTACAGAGAGCTGCCGGTTGGTGCAAGGCAGCAGCAGGCACGCGCTTATATCACCTTTGAGCAGCGCACCGAATGCCACCGCAAGTAGGCTGCGCCGGGTACGCCCGATACAGCGCAGATGAGTGCTGCCCCCACGGGCGGAACAAGAGTGGTACCGCAGAGGTAAGAATGCCTTTGTCTCTTAATTCCAAGAGACAAAGGCATTTTTTGATTATAAATGGAGGTAACTTCCAATGGAATACAAAAACACGATCATCACCCCAAAGACCGACTTCCCCATGAAGGCCGGTCTGCCTGCCCGGGAACCGGGCATGTTGGCGCGCTGGCAGGAGCAGGATCTTTACAACGCTATGCTGGAAAAGAACAAAGGTCTTCCTCCCTTCGTTCTGCATGACGGCCCTCCCTTCTCCAATGGCTATATTCACATGGGTCACGCCCTGAATAAGGCATTGAAGGATTTCATCGTTCGCAGCCACGCCATGATGGGTTTCTACACCCCTTATGTTCCCGGCTGGGATAACCATGGTCTGCCCATTGAACCCGCCATCGAGAATTCCAAGAAAAAGCTGAACAGGGATATGGCCGTTCCCGAATTCCGTAAGGCCTGTGAGGACTTCGCTGAGGACTTCATCCAGAAGCAGATGGGCGGCTTTAAGCGCCTTGGCGTCGTGGGCGATTGGGAGCACCCCTACCGTACCATGGATAAGCATTTTGAAGCACAGGAAGCGAAAGTCTTTGGCCGCATGTTTGACAAGGGCTTTATCTACAAGGGCCTGAAGCCGGTCACCTGGTGTCCCTTCTGCGCTACTGCTGTTGCGGAAGCTGATATCGAGTACAAGGACGATCCCTGTACCTCTGTATATGTCAAGTTCCCCATGAAGGACGATCTGGGCAAGCTGAGCCAGTTTGACCTTTCCAAGACCTTCTTCGTGATCTGGACCACCACCATCTGGACTCTGCCCGGCAATATGGCTATCTGCCTGCATCCCCGTGACAGCTATGTGCTGGTCAAGGCCGAAAACGGTGAGACCTATATCATGGCTCAGGCGCTGATGGAGAAGACCTTGAAGATGGGCGGCTTTGAAAACTACGAGGTTCTGGCTACCTACCCCGGGCAGTTCTTTGAAAATATGCTGGCGCAGCATCCCTTCATTGACAAAACATCCAGACTCGTCAATGCTGAGTATGTCACTATGGATTCCGGTACAGGCTGTGTCCACACCGCTCCCGGCTTCGGTGCCGATGACTACCAGACCTGCATGCGCTATGGCATGGAACTGGTGGTTCCCGTGGATGACTATGGCCGTCACACCGACTATGCCGGTAAGTATGCCGGTCTCAAAACCGAAGATTCCAACCCCATCATTCTGGAGGATATGAAAGATAGCGGCATGCTCTTCGCTTCCGAAGAGATTATTCACTCCTATCCTCACCATGACCGCTGCAAGAAGCCTGTTATCTTCCGCGCCACACCCCAGTGGTTCTGCAGCGTTGAGTCCTTTAAGGATGAGGCTGTCAAGGCCATTGAAGATGTTCAGTGGTTCCCCGCTTGGGGCGAAGACCGCATGATCAGCATGATCCGGGAGCGCGCCGACTGGTGTATCAGCCGTCAGCGCCGCTGGGGTCTGCCCATCCCCGTATTCTACTGTGAAGATTGCGGCAAGCCTGTTTCCAACCCCGATTCCATTGCCAAGATCTCCGCTCTGTTTGATGAATACGGCTCCAATGTCTGGTTTGAAAAGGAAGCCATGGAGCTGATTCCCGACGGCTTCACCTGCCCCCACTGCGGCGGCAAGACCTTCACCAAGGAAACCGATACACTGGACTGCTGGTTTGACTCCGGCTCTACCCACTTTGCTTCCCTCATGAAGGATACCCCCGAACTGTGGCCTGCCGATGTCTATCTGGAAGGTGCCGATCAGTACCGTGGTTGGTTCCAGTCCAGCCTGCTGACCTCCGTTGGCGCGCTGGATCAGGGTGCCCCCTTTAAGCAGGTTCTGACCCACGGCTGGGTTGTGGATGGACAGGGCCGCGCTATGCACAAGAGCCTGGGCAACGGTGTTGATCCCGCTGACCTTATTAAAGACTTCGGTGCAGACATCGTTCGTCTGTGGGCCGCTTCCTCTGACTACCATGCCGATGTCCGCTGCTCCAAGGAAATCTTCAAGCAGATCGCCCAGAACTATCTGAAGTTCCGCAACACTGCCCGCTACTGCTTAGGCAACCTGGCTGACTTTGATCCCAACAAGGATATGGTGGCCGCCGAGAATCTGGAAGAGCTGGACAAGTGGGCGCTGACCAAGCTGGATGCACTGGCCAAGGCCTGCCGCAAGTCCTATGATGGCTACGAATTCCACATGGTTTCCCATGCCATTAACGACTTCTGTGTTGTTGAACTCTCCAGCTTCTATCTGGATATCATTAAGGACCGTCTGTACTGCGAAGACGCTGCCGGTAACCGCCGCCGCTCTGCCCAGACCACCCTGTTCCTCATCGTGGATGCTATGGCAAAGCTCTTTGCGCCCATTCTGGCCTTCACCTGTGATGAAATCTGGCAGGCAATGCCCCATCTGGCTTCTGACGATGCACGGAATGTGCTGCTGAACCAGATGCCCAAGAATTTTGAAGGCTACATGCTGGATGAAGCCACCATGGCAAAGTGGGCCACTGTCATGAAGCTGCGTCAGGATGTCAATGGCGTTCTGGAGCTGGCTCGTGCCGACAAGCGGAGCGGTAAAGCGCTGGAAGCCAGAGTCAGTCTGGAAACCGCTGATGAGAACTTGAAGTCCGCCTGTGAGGGCATCAATCTGAGTGAAGTCTGCATTGTGTCTGCCTGCGATTGGGAAGCCGCTCCCGAGGGCGCACTGGTAGG
>JAZNFH010000112.1:0-2237 GCA_045589055.1 Faecousia sp.
AAAACAAGACCACTCAATTGAGTGGTCTTGTTTTTTTGGAGCTGCTAGCCAGATTTGAACTGGCGACCTCATCCTTACCAACTATTTTAGAGCAATTTTTACCTCACGTTGCTTGTCGTAAATTGTTGGATAAAACCCTTGTGTAGCAAGGACTTTTCGGATTTGCTTGTTTTACTTGCCGTAGCTTGCAGTGGGTGTATTGTGTCGGTTTTTTAGGGCCCGTGTCGGTTTTGTGTCGGCTTCTACGCCTGCTTAATTGCGTCTCTAAATATCTGGCTTGCCCGTTTCATGCTCTCCTGATCGGCGTGGGTATACATCCGCAGCGTGACAGCTTTGTCTGTATGCCCCAGCTTTTCCGACACACTGGCGATATCCGCGCCGTTGGTGATGGCGATACTGGCAAAGCTGTGCCGGAGCTTGTGAGGGTGCAGACCCTGGACACCATATTTTCTCGCAAAGTTTTGCAGGTAACGAGCCGGGCTTTGAGGATGTATTGGCTCGGGGCTACCTTCCTGGGTAAATACATATTGGCTGATGGCTTTCCTGCTTTGCTCAAGCCGAAGCTCATGCAACAGCGCAATGATTTGCGGATCCACATCAATGGTACGGCTCCGTCCGTTCTTGGGGGCATCTAGATAGATGCCCTTGTCCGGGGTATAGCAGAGGTTGCCGCAGATGGTGATGGTGTTCTTGGCGAAGTCCACATCCTTCCACTGCAGTCCGCAACATTCGCCCCGACGGATTCCGGTATCGATCAGCAACCGGATCATTGCCCGCCACTTCGGCGGTTCCTGGGATAGGCAATTCCAAATGTGCCGGATCTCCTCTACCGTATAAGCCTCTGCTTCCTGTGTTTTCACTTCGTCCTTTCGGGGTCTGGGTCGCAACACCTTGTCCATAGGGTTTCGGCCGATCAGATCTGCCAGATATGCCATTTTGAACAGCCCCTGCAGAACCGTATACACTTTGATCACCGTGCTATGGCTCTTGTTTTGAGACTGTATGGACAGAAGCAGTGCAGTAATCTGTGCGGCACTAACTTCCGGAAGCTTAAAATCGCCTAAAACCGGATATATCCACTTGTTCAGATTGCCTTGATAGCTTGTGCGTGTGTTCTCAGAACAGTGGATCGCCAAGGACGGCATATACACCGTTTCGCCATACTGTTTTAGGGTTTTTATCTGGGCGGCTTCCAGTGCCTTCCGGTAACTCTCTATACGCTCTTCCTGCCGGGTAATTACCTCACCGGCTTTTACCTTCTGCTCAAACGCTACTGCCACTTTGATCAGCTCCCGGTCAATGGCTTTTTGACTCCAACCTGCAGGGGGATACCACCTTGTGGTAAGACGGGGAATACCCCTGCCCCGGGAGACAGAGATCTCGTAAAAGGGCGTGCCGTCCTTCGTGTTCAGTTTTCTTGTGGATGCCATAAGTATACTCCTTTCTTGACAGTGCGCCTGAAAAAGGGTATAATATGGGCGCACTGATGCCTTATGATTTGATCGTCGTTGGGTTGTTGTGCGTAACCGTGTAGGAGTTGCCGCTCCTGCACGGTTTTTCTATTTTATTGTAGGTAATTCCCTTTCAAATACTAATATAGGATTCGTGAATTTCTTATATAGATCGGATTTATTTATCTTCTTTTAATCCATGTTCAAGAAAATATTTTTGAATCTGTTCATCTCTGGGATCGGTTTCAAACCATCCGCCGCTTCCGTCATCGAAAACCTCGGTTGCCTTGTTCATCATTTCCTGTAATCGAAACCTTGCATATGCTGCAATGTCTTCCTCTAGAACGTCACGATACACCGCGTCATCAAGAAGAAATAGCCGTTTGCGGTTGTAGTCGACAATCAAGGTGTGGCCATCTGTTCCATCGGAAGATTGATCCTTTAAAAACATGTCCCCAAAACGGCCACCAACATCGGCAAATAGCTCGTAACCCAATGATTCAATATAGGCATCAAAATGGTTTCTCTTGTTTATTTCGTCGTTAACTGCTTCAGGTGTTAGATATTTGATAGGGGTAGAGCCAGGAAGGAGAAAGACGAGAATAGAAATATTTAATGCTTTGCAAATCCTGATGAGAATTTCATACCTCGGCTCTCGTTTTCCAAGCTCATACTGTTGGATTGTGCCTGTTGCTACCCCCGCAGCTTCAGCAAGCTGTTTTTGTGTCATTTTTCGATATTTTCGAGCCTCTTTTATGCGTTCGCCAGTCGTCATACAATCACCTC